>DPJL01000098.1:10797-22610 GCA_003543035.1 Micromonosporaceae bacterium
AAGTTCATGATCAACGCGGAGAAGGGGTGGCGGTAGCTTAGGGTTTGCGGGCGACGCCGCAGTAGCCGGAGACGTTGCCGATGTCCGACAGCGGCGCGTCGGCGAGCTCGGGGTGCCAGTCGTTGGGGAGCACCAGGCCCGGCTCGACCAACTCGTAGTCGCCAAAGAAGGTACTGATCTCGGCATAGGTGCGGAAGTACATCGGGTTGCCCGTACGGGCGTAGAGCGCCGCCACCCGCGCCGCGCCCTCGGGGTCGATGTCACGGCTGGCGCTCGATAGCGCGATGTAGCTGCCGGAGGCGAGCTGATCGCCGTAGGCCTTCATGATGCCGGCCGGGTCTTCAGCGTCGCCGATGAAGTGCACCACGGCCATGCAGAGCACGGCGACCGGCTTGTCCAGGTCGAGCTGCCAGCGCAGGTCACGATGGCTGAGCACCTGGTCGGGGTTGCGCAGATCGAGCTGGAGCACGGTCGCGCCGGGGTTGCCGACCAGCATCAGCCGGCTGTGCAGCACCGCCGTCGGGTCGACGTCGACGTATACGACTCGGGCGTCGGGCGCCTCGGCTTGAGCGACCTCGTGCACGTTCCCCACCGTGGGCAGGCCGGAGCCGAGATCGAGGAACTGCCGGATGCCCTGGCGGACCAGATAGCGCACCGCACGGCGGAGGAAGGCCCGGTTTTGCTGGAGCACGCCGGGCAGGGCCGGGTAAGCACCGACCACCCGTTGGGCCATCTCCCGGTCAGCGGGGAAGTTGTGCAACCCGCCCAGGTAGTAGTCGTACATCCTTGCGGCGTTAGGCACATCGGTGTCTACGCCGTCCTGGCCCCAATCATCGGCTCGCACGGATGAATCGTCATTGATTGCTAACTCCCAGTCAAGGAGGCCAACGTGAGTTAGCCTCAGAAAGTGCCACTGATCAGCATTGTTGTGCCGGTCTACGGGGTGGAGGCGTATTTACGGCCCTGCCTCGATTCGATTCTGGCGCAATCATTTGCAGATTTTGAGGTAGTTGCGATCGACGATTCCTCGCCGGATCGCAGCGGCGAGATCATCGATGAATATTCGGCCCGCGACCGTCGGGTTAGGTCGGTGCACCTGAGTCGCAATGTCGGGCTCGGCCGTGCTCGCAACGTCGGCCTCGCGTTGGCCCGCGGCACCTATACCTGGTTCGTCGACAGCGATGACTGGATCGCGGCAGGCGCCTTAGCCGCCATCGGCGAGCGAGTCGAATCCACCAAACCCGATGTCTTGATGGTCGACTACGCTCGCAGCTTTCTGAACGGCAGCACCAAACGCAACGTGCTGGGCCAGCTGCTCGCCCAAGCGCCGGAGACCTTCCACATCGACGACTACCCCGAATTGTTGCGCACCTTCGGGGTCGCGTGGAACAAGGTGGTGCGCACCGAATTCCTGCGAGAAGCCGAAATTCCCTTTCCCTTTGGCTGGTACGAGGACATCCCGTTCACTTTTCCTTTGCTGGCCAAGGCAAATCGCATCTCCACCCTCGACCGGGTCTGTCTGCTCTACCGCCAACGCCGGCACGGCAACATCCTCGGCTCGGCCAGTGCCCGGCATGGGGAGTTGCTCGACCAGTACGAGTTGGCGCTGGCACGTCTGGACGCGGCCAGCCATAGCAGCAACTCCACAGGAGTCGCTGCTATAGCCGGCGTCAGAACAGCAACTCCTGTGGAGTTGCGCCGTGAGGTGGTCAAGGCCTATCTGCGGGAGACTGCCGTCGGCCATGGACTGTTGGTGCTCAACGCCGAGGGCCGGTTGCCGTGGCCGGAGCGCCCCGCCTTCTTCCAGCGGTTGGTTGAGTTTGCACGCCGGCATGGGTTGCGGCCGCACGGGATAAAGCAACGTTTGCAGATGAGTGGCGCTTGGAAGTGGTACCCCCAAGCAAAAAAGGTTTGGAAAACCAGACCTCGCAAGGATCAGGTCACGCGGAAACTTCGACGGCTGCCCGGTCTCGTCCATTACTGGTGGCAGCGCCGGCAGCCGCTGGAGGATCTGGCCGTTTACAGCAGCTATTGGGGGCGCGCCTACGAGTGCAACCCGGCCGCGATCCACGCCAAGGCAAAGGAACTTGCGCCGCACGTGCGCGGGGTGTGGGCGGTCACGCCGGAGCATGTCGTCAGGATGCCGCAGGACGTCGAGCACGTGGTGGTCGGCAGCTTCGGCTACTACCGGGCGATGGCGCGGGCCAAGTGGGCGATCTACAACGACAACCTCGAGGGTGAGATCGTCAAGCGACCGGGCTCGATCCATGTGCAGACGCATCATGGGACTCCGCTCAAGCACATGGGGGTGGACGAGCCGGGCGTCGACGTGCAGAAGTTGCTGAAGCGTTGCGACCGTTGGGATTTCAGCCTCTCCGCCAATCACTACTCCAGCGAGATCTGGGCGCGGGCCTACCCCGCTCGATTCGAGACCCTCGAATACGGCTATCCCCGCAACGATGTTCTCGTCCACGCGCCGGCCGCCCCCGGGACGGGCATGGTGCTTTATGCGCCAACGTTCCGGCCCGGAGCGCAGCCGCCTGTGCTGCTGGGTGTGAACGTCATCGTCAAGCATCACTACTTCGACGAGGCGCACCCGCAGCCGCGGATCGAGCGGCTGATGCTGGCGGCAGACGTGTTGATCACGGACTACTCGTCGGTCATGTTCGACTTCGCCCTGCTGGACCGGCCGATCGTCATCTACGCGCCGGATTGGGAGTCCTACGTGCGCGAACGCGGCGTCTACTTCGATCTGATGCGGGAAGCTCCCGGCCCGGTCGCGACCACCTTGGCCGAGCTGCAGGAGATCTTCGACTCCGGTGCGGTGTGGGGCTTCGCCGCCGAGCGGGCTGCCTTCCGTGAACGGTTCTGCCAGTTCGATGATGGGAAGGCGGCCGAACGCTTGGTACGTAAGGTTTTCCTGTCATGAACGCGGTCATCCTCGCGGCCGGGTTGGGGACCCGGTTTGGCCGCCCGTACCCGAAGCCGCTGACCCGGCTGGCCGACGGGCGCACGATCTTGCGGCAGCAGATCGACCATCTGCGGCAGGCTTTCGGAGCCGAGCTGCACCTCGAAATCGTGGTGGGCTTCAAATTGGAGATGATCCTCGAGGCCGCCGGATCCGATGCATCCTTCGTTTACAACGAAATCTTCGACCAGACCAACACCTCCAAGAGCCTGCTGCGGGCGTTGCGATTGGCCCCGCCCGGCGGCGTACTTTGGCTCAACGGCGACGTCGTCTTCGTGCCGAGCCTGCTGCCTTCGCTTCGCTTCGACACCTCCTTCGTCGCGGTGAACCTGTCGCAGGTGGGTGAGGAGGAGGTCAAGTACACGATCGACGGCGACGGCTACATCAAGGAGCTGTCGAAGCAGGTCGCCTCACCGCTCGGGGAAGCCGTCGGCATCAACTATGTCAGTGCCGCTGACCGGCCGGTTCTTGTCCAGCACTTGGCACAGTGCGCCGACGAGGATTACTTTGAACGCGGCATCGAGACCGCGATCGCCGAAGCCGGCCTACGGTTTTCGGCCCTCGACATCTCGCCGTTCGGCTGCGTAGAAGTCGACTTTCTGCCGGATTTGGATCGAGCTAACCAGCTCGCTGCGTAACTCCCTGATTACGCAGTCAACATGGCACGTTCACCCGATAGGCAATAGGGTCACCAAACGGTCACAGTGACGTGCTCAGGGATTGTCATTCTGCTGGAGGGAGACGGTGTGACCACCGTCGCGCTCAAAGACGTCACCAAGGTGTTCCCGGACGGAACGGTCGCGGTCGACAACGTCAGCCTGGATGTGGCTGATGGTGAGTTCATGGTCCTCCTGGGGCCGTCCGGTTGTGGAAAATCCACTGTGCTGCGCATGGTCGCGGGTCTTGAAGACCCCACCAGCGGCGCGGTGATCCTCGACGGCAGGCTGGCCAACGAGCTGCCGCCGCGAGACCGTGGGATAGCCATGGTGTTCCAAGACTTTGCGCTCTATCCGCACATGACAGTCGGCGAGAACATAGGCTTCCCGCTGCGGTTGTCCGGAGTGGAGCCCACGCCCAGGCAGGAGCGGGTGGCCGATGTGGCAAGCGCCCTCGGTATCGGTGACGTGCTGGGCCGCAGACCCAGTCAACTTTCCGGCGGCCAGCGGCAGCGGGTCGCGATGGGCCGCGCGATCGTGCGCCGGCCCGGACTCTTCCTGATGGACGAGCCGCTGTCCAATCTCGACAGTGGACTGCGGGCCGAGTTGCGCGCCGAGATCTCTGGACTCGTGCGAGAGCTAGGCGTTTCGACCATCTACGTGACGCACGACCAGGCCGAGGCGCTCACCATGGCCGACCGTGTGGCGATCATGCGAAAAGGCGTTTTGCAGGATGTGGGTACCCCGACGCAGGTCTACGGCAAGCCGGCGACCCTCTACGTCGCGGCCTTCCTCGGCAGCCCACGGATGAACCTGCTCGAAGCATCGGTCTACGTCCACCTCGACCGCTATGTGCAACTCAACCTCGGCGACCAATCGCTTTACCTGCAATGGAATGACATCCGTGCCCGGGCGGTCTCCCACTTCCACGGCGAACGCATAGTCATCGGCGTACGAGCCGAAGCCCTCACGCCGGTTGGGCCAGACCACCCTGGCGACGTTTTGCACGGGCGCATCCGGTACCTGGAGCACCACGGACACGAGTCCCTCGCATTCGTCGACATCGGAGCAAGCGCGGTCGTCGTCGACGAGGTCGGCCGTGGCGCGGCGGAGAACGACTCCGAGCCCAATCGCTTGCGCCGCTTCAGCAGTGTCGTCAACCGGCTCAAGGGCCGGACCAACAACACGGCCAGCACCGCGGTCGCCGAGCGGCCCGCGCAGCGGGAAAGTGTGCTCTCCGATCCCGGCCGGCACCACCGCCGGGCCGCCGAGCTTGCCGTCCGCCTGGCTCCCTACCCGCAGGTGGGTTCGGGTCACCCGTTGGCCGTGCAAGTGCGGATGGAGGCGCTGCACTTCTTCGACGATCGCGGCGACCGCATCGACGTCGGCTGGCGCTAAGGCCCTCCGCGCTGCCCCTCCCTCCGCGCTTGACCCCCACTGCGCGCTGACCCCCACTGCGCGTTGATCATGAACTTAAGGTCTTGCTCGACGGCGTGTCGGTGTTCCTACCGTCTTGGTCAACGACTAGCGGCGGCGGTTACTCACGAGTAACGTCCGGGGCATGACCCCACTGGTTGACGTCGTACCCTTCGCGCGAACGCTTGGCATCACCTTCACTTCGGTGACGCCGACCTCGGCTGTTGCCGTGCTGACCGACGATGACCGGCTGCACAACCACGTTGGCGGGCCACACGCCGGTGCCATGTTCAGCCTCGCCGAGACCGCATCGGGTGCCATCGTGCTCGCCGCCTTTGGTGAGCAGCTGCACCGGGCGACTCCGCTGGCTGTGCGGGCGGGAATCTCGTATCAGAAGCTGGCCATGGGCACTGTCACCGCTCACGCGACCCTGGCCCGCCCCGCGGCCGAGGTTATCGCCGAGCTCGATGCCGGCTCACGCCCCGAGTTCGACGTCCTGATCAAGATCGAGAATGCCGACGGAGTGCAGACTGCGGAGATGACGGTCACCTGGACGCTGAGGCCTAATCGCTGACGCCCCACCGGCAGGCAGGTTGTAAGCTCTACCGGTTGGCCCCGTAGCTCAGGGGATAGAGCGTCGGTTTCCTAAACCTTTCACAACGATTCCGAGATCTTCTCGTGAGCTGCATGTACGGGCGATAGTCGTGATCGTTTTCGGCTATTGGGAACATGAGGGAACATCGCGATGCTGTAGCTCGCTGGTGTGCTCAGGTGGGAGTCCGTAGACTCGGGTCGGCTTGGCCTGGTAGCTCAGGGGATAGAGCACCGCTCTCCTAAAGCGGGTGTCGCGCGTTCGAATCGCGCCCGGGCCACAGGAGGCAGGGCCGGATCATGTTGATCTGGCCCTGGTCTGTTTGTCGTGTTGGCTGCGGGCGAGTCTGCGCATGACTTTGGCTCGGAAGTCGTCGCGGGCGATGTCGGCGGCGGGTCGGTGGGTGAATTTCGTCAGCAGCGCGGTGACGTGTTCTGGGGTGAAGCGGCGTTGCCGGGCGAGGTGGATGTGTTCGATGGTGCCGGCTCGGCATTGATCGGCAAGCCACCGTGGTGAGACCTGTAGGCGTGCGGCGACGTCGCGGATGGTTAGTAGTGGGCTGTGTTGGGGGCATCCGCTGGCCCCACAGCATTCGGCTGGCCTAGCGCGGAGATCGAGGCGGTGCGGTTGCGCAGGATTGGACTCGTCCCACCTGGTACGCCGCGCAGCGTCAGCTGCTGTATGAGATGTCTGCACGTCCACCTCGACGGCGCCGGCACCTTGCCATGACGTCATTTGCACCCTATGGCGCCGTCAGCCCGGAACAGGCCGCCGCAAGCCAGGCCACATGGACCGCGGTCGGCTTTGTTGGGCTTATCCCCTGGAGTGTTGGGGCAACATCCGGTTGCGCACGTTGGATGTTTCTCTCTAACGACCAGGCTTCACATTCATTGTGGTCATGTTCTCCGGGTGCAGCGGCGGGGAAGTCTGATGGCAACCCCACGCTTGCCGCGATTGGGCACGTTGCGTGGGGACTCGCTCAACGGGAGGCCGAACGTGTGGCCTGGTTGACCCGGCGGTTGTGCTCGGATGTTATTGCTGCGATGTCTGGCCTCGCAGTCGCACCGTCGGTATGCTGCTGCGCCGGTTCACGCAAGGCGACGATCATTGCGCCGGGCTGTGACGTTGTCGCCGCCCATATCGCTGTGCTTAGGGGAAGATCGGAAGGAGCTACCTGACATGGCACAGGATCCGCACAGTCTGGTCGCCATGACCGTGGCCACCCTGCAACGGATGCCGGCCTCGGAGCGTGCCCGGTCGGCAGGTGAGCTGATCGCCGCGGTGCAGGGCGAAGGCGACCGCCGTATCGCGCGTATCCGTTGGGCGGCCATCGCTGAGATGCATGAGGGCGGCCTGACTGTAGAAGACATTGCGGCAGAGCTGGCGATGAGTCCAGGAGCAGTCGATCTGGCCGTGCAGTCACACCGCCGATACGGCACCGCACCGGTGTCGGCGTGACACCGGCAGGAACCAGCCGTAAAAACAGCGTCCGCAGCGAAGCGCCTAGACGAACGCGCATTCGTGCTAGGGGGCGAGCACACACCGCACAGCCACATTGTCCGCCTCCGCCTCGTCGTGTTTGAAGCGTCCACCGTGTGGGTATCGGCGCGCCGTGGCAGGCGATGACCTTGACGATGCGGGCGATGAGGTCCTCGCGGATGAACTTGTCCTGCTCGACGAGGCCTTGAACCGGCTGTCCGGGCGATCACGCCGTCATGCCGCAGAACTCGCCGCCATCCTCGCCCGACTCGAACAGTTAAAGGTCGAGGTCTGTCAACATCAAGCAAAACTTGCGTCTGCCAGGCGTTACCTGCACCTGATCGCAGATCCTGAACCGAGCGTCCTCGAACCCGCCGACCAGCCAGACACCGAGCGCAGCGAAGCTGCTTAGCCCAGCCAAGAAGCCGATATTCGTCGAGAACGGTGGCGATGACACGAACCCGAGGTCGCATCGGCCTTGACGACGACCGGGCAACCTGTCCCGGGCCACGTCAAGCCCTCGGGCTGTGTGCACTCTCAGGGCTGCTTGGGGCATCCGTGCTCGCGATGCCTGTTATGAGCAGGTTGTTTGAGGGCCACAAAACGATTCGCGTTAGGGCCACTTCCTACCTGGACGGTCGGGATTTACCCTACAGCCAGAGATCGTTAAGCAGTCACTCCGGAGTCACTCCCTGCTTGGCTCTGAGAGCGGCCGTTGATCCTCGGTGGCAAGCCGACCTGCACCGCAGGCGCGTCAAGCGCCGAGGAGCGGAAGCGGCGCGGCAGCAACGCATTCACCGCGATGCTGGCTCCAAAACTCACCGCTCATCATCCAATATCGAACCCTCGATACGCCCGGTGGCAACGAAACTCACCGCTCCGTGGCTCCCGGACTACCTGCTCATAACACGATGCCACTGGCTCACCTCTGCGACCCCGTGAACGTCGTCAAGCAGCTGCGTGTACCCGCAGACCGGACCCTCGTGGCCTATCTCTGCGTGGGGTACCCGATCGACGAATCCACGGTTCCCGAGCTCGAACGAGTCGGCTGGCAATCGCAGGGGTCCCAGTGCCGCAAGGTCCTCAAGCGGTGAAAGGACTAGCCGTGATCTAGCCCGGCTTGACCGACCGGGCAAGCCCTGCCTCTGTCCTGAGGGGTGCTCCAGCATTTCGGCGCGCTGTCCCCAGCTCACGCTGTAAGACCATCCAAAGTGCCCGCCATACTGCCGGATCGGCAGATCCCGGATCAAGGGGCTTGCCGCTGCCAATGGCGAACTCGCGGCACGCTTCTATGAATACGACGACGAAGTCCAACGTGGGCGCGGACTTGCCGGCAAGGACATCGCTGATAGTTGAACGTTTGAGCTCGGTCGAGGAACGTGTAAGCACGTCGAAAGAAGGTTTGCCTGCGTTTAACCGCAGATCCTGTAAACGGGCAGCAAATCTCTGAAGCAACTCGGTTCGCCCGCCCACGACCCATATGCTTCACCATGATCGCCCTAGTCGCAGTAACCTACACGACAGTCAGCCTTGTCGATCAAAACCAAATTGACGGCAACGGACAGATGCAGAAAAGATCAAGTGGCTCGCCTTGAGTTAAGGCCGTTTCTGTCCGCGGTATCCAAGTGTCGGTGCCCGTTGTTCGGCGCAGCGACGAGGCGCCGCATTGCGCGCGATGGCCGCGGCGCCCTTTCCTCGACCGCTGTCCAAAGTAGATTTCCTGGCGATGTGGCACCTCTGGAGTGCCGCGCAGCAACTGCGACCGTTCAGCCATCGGCGGGGTCCGCCCGCTTGCGGAAACTTCGGTGCTGGCCACCCGCGCAGCTGACCCCGTCGTGACAAGTTGACAGGGGATGGTTTAACAGTCGGCCTTCCGGCATGCTCAAAACTGTCATTCAGCTTGTCCGACGTATGGGGCGGTGCGACCGGTTTGCGAGTATTGATCCGAATCGATGGAGAGATTGAAGGCCCGAGCTTAGCGTCATGGCTTGAGCGCGATCCAATTGCGCAGGATGCATTGTTGTCGCGGTCAGTTGGCCAGCCGAGCGAGATGGGCGCAGGCGAGATCATCCAGGCAATTATTGAAAATTCAATCGCCTTCGGCAGCCTACTCATCGCGATTGCGTCGTGGTTGGAATCCCGTCGCAACCGATCCGAGCCGCAACTCATCGTACGTATCGACTGGAACACGGTGAGCATGACGATGTCCAAAAGCGATCAGGCGGAGACCGAGCAAGAAGATCCTGCGCTCGATACGCCAGATGAACTTGGCGAGGTCGATCACTCGGACATAAGTCCGTGAGGACGCCAGACCCATCGGGTACTCGGGCGGTGCTGATCGGTGTCCACACAGGATGCCAAAGCCTGGGGCTGGGTGACCTTCCAGGAGTCGAACGCAACATGGCAGAGTTACGACAGTTGCTCACGAACGGGCAAACATGGCGACTCCCGCCAGACAACTGCCTATATCTCAGCCAGCCCAAAGACGAGTGGACAGTACTACAGGCAGTTGAAACGGCTGCCTCGCAGGCAACCGACACGTTGCTTGTGTACATTGCCGGACACGGCCTTCTGGTGGGGCGAGAGGAAAAACTCTACTTTGCTTTACCTGAAGCCCCAGCCGACGACTTGTGCTTAGCGTACGAGAAAATCAGCCGAAGACTGCGCCGGCGGCGGCCACCCCGTACGGTCGTGATATTGGACTGCTGTTACAGCGGCCAGGTATTACACGGGGAAATGGGTGCTCCCAAGAGTTCGGCAATGATCGGCCGGCTTGTTGCCTCAAAATCAACGATTGAAGGTGTTTGCGTACTCACTGCCTCCGCGGCAACCCGACCAGCGCTTGCACCCGACGGCGACAGCTTCACGGCATTTACCGGCGCCCTCATCCATGTTCTGAGCAACGGCATTCCGGGCGGAGCCGAGTTCCTTGATATGACGGCCGTCTACGGTGCGACAAAGGAATACCTGGCCTGCCATCATCCTGAGGCACCCGAACCGCAGTTGGGGACTAGGGGCGATGGCGGTCGCATCGTCATTGCCCGCAACCCTGCTTGCCCTCCGGCAGACACCACTTCCGAACGTCGACAAGCAGAGGATCTCGACAGTCACTTCAAGCCGCGCGCCTTGGGCCTAGAGAACGGCGGCCAAGTCGGTCACTACTTCGGCGGGCGAACTGAAATCTTGACTGAACTCGCGGGGTGGCTTCGCGGAGACCTCTTTCCCGAACGTCGGCTGACTGTAGTCACCGGCGAAGCAGGAGTCGGCAAGTCTGCCATCCTAAGTAGACTCGTCGTACTTTCGAATCCCGACGCCTGTGCCCGCATTCCTGCCGAAGCCCTGAATGCCGACCATCGCCTACCTGCCGGAACAGTAACCGTCGCCGTCCACGCCAGGCGAAAAACCCTGGATGAAATCGTTGCCATCTTGGCGTCGGCGGCAAACAGCAGCGCAACCACTCCGAGCGGACTTATGGAGTCGCTACAAGTTCGGAATGCTCCATTCGTCGCTGTACTGGATGCCATAGATGAAGCAGGAACAACAACCGGATCCGAAGCTCCGAGAGCCATCGTTCGCGATTTATTGTTGCCTCTCGCGAATCTTTCCTGCGTGCGCCTCCTAGCCAGCGCCAGAAATGAACTGCTCCGCGTTTTGACCCAATGCGCCACCGAGCGATTTGGCCTGTACGACCTTTGCAACGTCCGCTGGACGAGACAGGGCGACATCAAAGAGCTTGTCGCCCGCCTGCTCGAATCCCCGATCGATCCCGGTAGTCATACGATCCGGCCCCGCGGCGTTCGCGAGGAGATATCGGACGCTATCGCTCGACGGGTGTCACCAAATGTCCTCGCTGCACGTCTGATTGCGCATACGATTGCCGGCTACCCCAACGCAATCGATACGCACTCTTCACGATGGGAAGACAGGCTTCCGTCCAGCCTCAGCGAGGCATTTTCATGGTCCCTCGACGCAATGTATGGATCGAAGGCCAATCGGGTTAGGCGGATGCTGCTTCCTCTCGCTTTGGCCGAGGGCGATGGCCTACCGTGGCGGAACATCTGGCCAGCGCTTGCGACGTCCCTTAGCGGACGGCCAATCACGAACAGCGATATCAGGCAGCTGCTGGAAAGCGGGGTTGGGCGCTATGTGGTCGAGCTGCAAGACCCGAAAGGCGCCTCAATTTATAGGCTCTTCCATCAATGCCTTGCGGATGACCTACTTAGAAGTGCACCTCAAGACTCACAACTCCGACTAAGCACTGCCCTTACAGAGACAGTGCCCCTCATCGATTGCCCAGATGGGGTAAGTCGATGTCGGGATTGGTCTCACGCCGATCCGTACGTCATTCATCATCTTTTAGACCACGCAGCCGCGGCAGCGAATGCCGATAGTCTCCTCGCCGATGTGGATTTCATCGTTCACGCTGAGCCCAGTACCCTCGCACGTAACCTCGCATATGCGCGAATATCCGACGCGGTAGAGACGACAAGAGTTGTTCGAACCTCGTTCCCCAGGTTCGCGGAACTCCCAGATCCAGCGATGAGAAGAAGTGTCCTAGCAATCGATGCAGTCCGCCACCAAAGCGTGGAATTGGCTACCAGAGCTGGTCAAATTCAACCCCGGCTTACGTGGCAGCCTTCCTGGGCAACTAACGGCGAGACATCCGACGCCCTGATACACACGCTGCGGGGGCATGGCGGCG
>DPJL01000106.1 GCA_003543035.1 Micromonosporaceae bacterium
CGGCCGTGCAGTCGTGGGATGTCGTCAACGAGGTTTTCGACGACAACGGCAATCTGCGCAACAGTTTCTGGTTGCAGACTCTCGGCCAGACCTACATCGCCGACGCCTTCCGCTATGCGCGCGCCGCCGACCCGGACGCTCGCCTGTGCATCAACGACTACAACGTCGAGGGCATCAACGCCAAGAGCACGGCCATGTACAACCTTGTGCAAACGTTGCGCTCGCAAGGGGTACCAGTCGACTGTGTTGGTTTCCAGGCACATCTCGCCGCGCAATATGGTTTCCCCGGCCAGGTGCAGCAGAATGTGCAACGCTTCGCCGACCTCGGGGTGCAGGTCAGATTCACCGAGCTGGACGTCCGGATCGTTCTCCCGGCCGACTCGGCCGAGATCAGCACTCAAAACGCTTACTACACCAGCGTTGTGAACGCGTGCCTCGCCGTCACCGCGTGCGCGGGGATCACGATCTGGGGATTCACCGACAAGTACTCGTGGGTGCCGGACACCTTCTCGGGTCAGGGACAGGCGCTCATCTATGACACCAACTATCAGCCTAAACCGGCGTACGCGGCCGTCCACAACGCGTTGGCGGGCAGCACAGGTGACACCACCCCGCCCAGCACACCCACCAACCTGACCGCGGCGGGCGTAACCTCCAACAGCGTCAACCTTTCCTGGACCGCGTCAACGGACAACATCGCGGTCACCGGCTACGAAGTGTTCCGCAACGGATCGTTGCTCAGCACGGTTTCCGGGCCATCGACCACCGTCTCCGGGCTGACACCGTCGACCGCGTACCAGTTTGCGGTGCGCGCAAGGGATGCAGCGGGCAACACGTCGGGCAACTCCAACACCGTTAGCGTGACGACGTTGCCGGGTGGTGGAGGCGGCGGATGTTCGGCGAGCGCAGGAGTGCAAAGCCAATGGGGCAACGGATATGTCATCCAGCCGGTGACTGTCACCAATACCGGCACCGCACCCATCACGGCGTGGACGGTGGCTTTCACGCTGCCCGCCGGGCATACGATCACCGGCTTCTGGAACGCAGTTGTCACCGTGAACGGCTCATCGGTCACCGCGAAGAACATGAGCTACAACGGATCCCTGGCGCCGAACGCGAGCACCAGCTTCGGCTTCCAGGCGAGCCGGCCGAACGGGAACACCTCGGTCCCGTCCGGCTACGCCTGCACCTCACCCTGATACGTGGGCCGGTGCCCGGGTTGCGCTGGCACCGGCCCACCACTCTTCAGCGAGTTGACCAAGACGCTGGGAACGTCGACACGCCGTCGAGCAAGACCTTAAGTTCATGATCAACGCGAGGTTTGGGCGGAGCGTTCGAGGAGGAGGAAGGCGGCAACGGTCCCGGCGAGGACGCCGGCCAGCAGACGCAACAGATTCACGCCGTCGATCAGGCTCAGCGAAGTGGATGCCCGCAGGAGCACCCCGACGATGACCCAGATCCCGCCGGAGAAAAGCGCACCCGCGCCGACCCAGGTCATGGCAACCGATACCACGAACGCGGTTTGCCGCCGCATCACCCGCACCAGCATCAACAGCCCAACCGCTGCCACCACACCGAAAAGCGCGCCCACGTTCTGCCCGACTCGCATTGGCAGCCTGTCATCACTCGTCGCCGCCGCGTAGAGCTGCCCCACGACAGTGCAGCCGATGAGAGCAATCGCCACCCAGGCCAGCAATCGCTGGAGCGGGTGCGTGACACCAACCGGGACGTCGCCAGTCCGCGCGGCGAGCGGCCTGGCCCAGCGGTCCAACGCGTAGAGCACAAAGGCCGCCGCGAGCGCGAGGCCCTGACCGATGAAGCCGCCGTACACGACGGTGTAGACCCACGGCTGTAGCACATCGTCGAGCGGAGCCACGTCACCCGAGCCGGAAATCAACGCCGCGATCAGGGTCACCGGCACGGTGAGCATGAGCGGGATCAGCAGACCGGTGCCGACCCAGATCGGGAAGAGGATCAGCCAAGCCGGAAGCTTCATGCCCCACGGCCGGATCAGCGCCAGCGCCAGTAGCAGCCCGACCACCTCCATGGCGGCGGTCATCAGGTTGGCAACCAGCATTTGTGGGCTGCCCATCAACTCCGGGTCGTTTACCCCGATGTCGAGCCCTATCATCCAGAGCAGCTTGATGACGATGTAAGGAACCATGAAGCCGATCGCGGCGAGACCAGCTATGGTGCGAGCGCGATTCATTGCACAGGCTTCGTTTTGCGTGCCACGAACAGAGCGTAGATGCCGAGGGCCAGGGCGAGCCAGAACCCCGAGGTGGGCATGAAGAACAGCATCGGCACGGCGGTGCCGATCAGCCAGCCTCCGACGGCGTAAGGGATCCGGCCGGTGTGCCGCACAATCCAGTACACGAAGTGTCCCTGAGCCAGCCACGCCAACCCGGCGATGTTGAACCATGCCACCGCTTCCCGAGCCGGGTCGCCACGGAGGCTGTTGAAGCCGAGCATCTCGGGTAGCGGATTCGAACCGTCCAATGCGGACGGAAGGATGAACAGCCCTACCGCAAGGTGCAGGCAGGCGATGGCGGTCAGCAGGCGGGGGACCCAGATCGGTTTCATACCTTCACCCTCGTCCGCCGCGGCTACGAAAGCGTCGCGCCAGGGTCGCGAGCGTATGCGACCAAAGGATGACTTCTAGACCGGGCGGACCAGCCGATGGTCGTACGCCCAGATGACGACCTGCACCCGATCTCGCAGCCCGAGCTTGGTCAGGATGCGCCCGACGTGCGTCTTTACCGTCGCCTCGGAGAGGAAGAGCTTTTCGGCGATCTCCGCGTTCGAGGCGCCGTGGGCCACCGCCAGGAGCACTTCGCGCTCGCGTTCGGTGAGCGGCGTCAACGGATCCGGGCCGGCTGTCGGCGCGGGCAGATCGGCGAGCACCTGCTCCAGCAACCGTTTCGTCGTCGATGGCGCAATCACCGCGTCGCCCTGGTGCACGGTTCGGATCGCCGCGCACAGATCTGCTGCTTCGGCGTCCTTGAGCATGAACCCGCTCGCCCCGGCCCGCAGTGCCGCGAACGCATACTCGTCGAGGTCGAAAGTGGTCAGCACCAACACCTTTGGGGTGGGAGCAGGACGCGCGGCCAGATGACGGGTCGCCTCCACCCCGTCCATCTTTGGCATTC
>DPJL01000099.1 GCA_003543035.1 Micromonosporaceae bacterium
TGGAGGCGGTCGGGCCGCGCTGGCCCTGATAACGCGAGCCGTAGATTTCGGAGCCATAGGGGTGCTCGGCCGGCGAAGACAGGCGCAGCACACAGATGTGACCGATTTTCATGCCCGGCCAGAGCCGGATCGGCAGACTGGCCACATTGGACAGCTCCAGCGTGACATGGCCGGAGAAGCCGGGGTCGATGAAGCCGGCCGTCGAGTGCACGAGCAGACCCAACCGGCCCAAGCTCGATTTGCCCTCCAGGCGCGCGGCCAGCTGATGGCCCAAGGTCACCACTTCGAGGGTTGAGCCGAGCGCGAACTCGCCCGGATGCAGCACAAACGACTCGCCCTCCGGCACATCGACCAGGCTGGTCAGATCGTCCTGCCGCTCGGCGGGGTCGATGTGGGTGTAGAGGTGGCTGTTGAAGACACGAAACAACCTGTCCAGCCGCACGTCGATGCTGGACGGCTGCACGAGGCTGGGCTCAAACGGCTCAAGAGCCAGCTGGCCTGCCTTGATCTCGGCAACAAGGTCCCGGTCGGAGAGCAACACGCTGCGCAGCCTACCCTTTTGTCCCCCTGAAGAGCTCCGCGGTGTGTCGAGTGGCGATCTCGAACATATGTTCGATAAGGTCGTCGGCATGGCATCTTGGGTTTCGTGGGGCGGTTTCGCAGGCTCCGACCCGCAGCTTGCGGCGTCCATTCGTGAGCTGCTGCACCAGTACGGGCGGGGCATGGCCTACCTGGCCACGGTCCGCAAAGACGGGGGACCCAGGGTCCACCCCGTTTCACCGATCGTCACCGACGAAGGCCTCTACTGCTTCGTGATCGCATCCCCCAAAAGAGACGATCTGAATCGTGACAGCCGCTATGCGCTGCACGGCTTCCCGGCGGAGAACACTGACACCGAGGCCTATCTGACCGGCCGCGCCCGTCAGGTCGTCAACGTGTCCATAGTGGATCAGATGGCTCGTCAGCATCGGGCCGCTCCCGGCATCGACTGGACCCTCTTCGAGTTCAGCGTCGACGTGGCCATGTTGCATCGGCATAGTCCCGATGCCTCGGCCCTGATCTGGCGCAGCGATAAAAGCAGAGGCCCGGCGGTTGCCCACCGGACCCCCTTGCTCATCGCCGTTTAACTAAGCGCGATACGCGTTCCACTGGTTGAGCATTCGGGTGGCCTGGCCGGCCGTGAACTTGTTCATGCAGCTGTCGTCGGTGTAGTCCATGAAGTTCGTGATCGGGTCTACACCGGCCTGGCTGCACGTGTTCCGGCCGGTGGGGCAGCCGAAGGCCGCCGACTTCTCGCGCGGCGTGTCCGCCACCGAGTCACCTGTCGTGCTGCAGCCACCCTGGAAGGTGTGGTAGAGCCCGAGCCAGTGGCCCACCTCGTGGGTTCCGGTGTCGCCCAGGTTGTAAGGCGATGCCGTGCCACTCGGCAGCGACTCGGTCAGCACCACCACGCCGTCGTCCTTCGGACGCGAGTTGTAGCTCGACGGGAAGGTCGCCCAGCCAAGGAGGCCCTGGCCGATGTTGGCGATGTAGAAGTTCAACGTCTCCGGCCCACCGACCCGAAGCGCGTTCTTCATCTGCGTCTCCGCCGACGAACCCGGCGTGACCGTGTACCAGGTGGCGTTCGTCGTCCGAGTAGTCGACTGCAACGTGAACCGGAAATTCGTCTCAGCACCACCGGTTGCGGTGCCGTAGCTCTGGTTCAACACGTTGATCTGGCTGGCGATCATCGAGTCGGGAATGTTGCCACCGGCCCGGGTCGTGTCCTTGCGGATCACGTGTACCGCCACCGGAATCGTGACGACTGCCTGCACTCCAACGTCGAATGCGCCGTACTTCGCCCGGAGTGCCAGTGCCTTGCTCGTCTGCCTCTCGATCTGAGCAGCGACGGCCTCGGTGACCTCATTCGGGTCGTGTTGCAGCGGACTACCCGGCTTGACCTTGGCGTTCGCCGTAGTCGCCGGCACCGCGCAGACTTCGGCCGTCTTCGCGACAACCCCTCCCGCAGCAGGTGATCCGGTCAGGATCGTTGCTGCGGCCAGCGCGGATAGTCCTGTAGCACTGAGAGCACGTCTCAGGTTCATCCAATCACTCCTTGTCGTTCCTCCCCGTGGACGTTTGGAAGGAGACTAGGAACGATCAAATGAGCCCGTAATCATACTTTCAGATGAATGACTCTCTGTGATCACATAGTTTTCATGCGCGATGAGCGCGGGAGCATCTGTTAGAGTGGTGAACCTTGCGGGTGTAGTTCAATGGCAGAACATCAGCTTCCCAAGCTGACAGTGCGAGTTCGATTCTCGTCACCCGCTCCAAGATCTAAAGCCTGGTCAGACCACTTGGTCCAGCCAGGCTTTCGATGTCTTAGATCCCAGTTAGGCCCGCGGCTTTCGTCGGCAATCTGCCGGATCTAGTCAGACACTCCACATAGGATAAAGGGGCTCCCTGCCATTCCAGGGAGCCCCTTTTCGCACCTAACGCCAACCTAGTTGGCAAGGTTTATGAGCGCAAGCTTTCACCGGCCGCCGTCGTGAAGGTCGAACAAATCCCGGAAGATCGCCTCCACCTGAGCAAACGAAGAGCCCGAAAGCATCCCGACTCGCTCCGTTGCCGCATCAGCCGGAATCCGCTCGATGAAATCGACCATCACCACACCCGATACCGGATCAGGCTCACTCAACAGAACTCCGTAAGGCGACTTCTGCCCTGACGACGGGCGCCGCACGATCGGCACACAATAGGCCCATCCACGGTGTTCGTTGTATTCATCAGCCGACAGGACTACCACGCGCCAACGGCCAGCCTCGTCCCCGACGGTCCAAACATCACCTCGGTTCACGCAGGATCGCCCAGTGACGACCTGACCGGCCTGTTCCGCCGAGCGAACGCCTCAAAATCCGCGAGATCCTGCGCGACATCCGCATTCCCCGCAAGCCACGCCTGATGACGCCTCGTCCGATCCTTACGCGCGAACGCTCGTGCCGCACGCGCCATCCACGCGGACACCGACATCCCAGAAGCCTCAGCCTCCGCTCGGATCTGCTCTAAAAGATCACTCTCAACCGAGACAGTGACATTCGAAGTGGCCATGTCACGGAATATACCCGTGACTTCGTCACAACATGAGACTGCACTAGCAATTGACAAGGTTTGGTAGATCTGTAGCCATGGATCCAGATGACGACTCCGGAAGTGCACAAGATCTACTCAAGGGCCTTCCTCAGGTACCCGACGGCGGGTGGGGTCCGGCAGGGCAAATCGATCAGGCTGCCAAGGTGGCGTCCGGCTTGCGCCGACAGCGCACCGGCTGGCAGAAGGCCGTCTTCCAAATCGGCCTAGCCTTCCTGGGAGTGCTTGCTCTTGCGGTCGTGCTTTTCGTGCTGGTCGTTGGCATGGGGCATTGATGATCACAAGGCTGGAGCTCCCGTCGAGACGCGCTGCAGCCACCCGCAAACAGAGCGTCCCGGAGTAGCAGATGCGCGATCTTCGAGAATGACACTTGATCGTTCCTGAGTCTGATAGGAGCAGTGGCCGAAGCGTCACCGTCCAAGATCCCCTTATCGGCGGTACGCGTGCAGGACGGGCTCGCGCAGCTTGTGCAACGAGCCCGCCCTCTCCATTCCCAGGCTGCGAGCCACGGCGTAGACCGTGGAACCCGGGAGTCTTCAGAGTCCAAAAGGGCGATCCGGCGCGTCGTCCAAGGACTCGAGTCCGGCGCGGAGCACATTCAATAGACCGGTGGACTCGGTCGCCCACTCGATCTGACGGTTGGCTTTGGCCAACGCCTCGATCTCCACGGTGTCTTCCGTTGCCCACGCGGGAAGGCTTGGCCTCGGCTTGGTGTGGAACTTCGCCATCAGAGCCGCAAGTCGTGACGCCATCACGACCGCCCGCTTCGGACGACACCTTCAACAACCAACGCCTTGCCATGAAAAGGCTTGCACTCCTTGGGTTTCTTCCCGCGGCTCATATACTCAGTTAACATCTATATCCATGGACGTCGACACCGCGCCGCCGCGACATTCAGGGGCATCTGATGAATAATCAAAACGCCCCTAACGCCCTTCTGCTTTGGAGCGACAATGCCGAACGAACGTCTTCGCGCTGCGATGCGCGAGCGTGGCTTCACCGCAGGATCGATGGCGGCGAAGCTCGGCGTGGATCCGAAGACCGTGGAGCGATGGGTGACCAGAGACGTTACGCCGCACCGCGTTACGGCCAGCAAAGCGGCGAAGCTCCTCGGCCAGCCCGTCACGTGGCTCTGGCCCGCAGTCGACGACATACGCCCAGGTGCGAGCAATGCAGAAGTGGTTGCGTTCTACCCACATCGAGCACAGACGCCTAGGCCACTATGGCTGGATCTGTTGCAGAGCGCGAAACGCGAGATCGTGTTGATGGCCTATGCGAGTCTGTTCCTGCCGGAGGAGAATCCGGAGTCGACCCGGATCCTCCGTGAGAAGGCTGCCGATGGAGTGAAGATCCGGATCTCACTGGGCGACCCGGACACGCATGAGGTTGCGTTGCGCGGAGTCGAGGAGCGCCTCTACGATGGCCTCGTTGGCCGCGTCCGGATGGCGATCGCCTACTACAGACCGCTTCTGGGCGTGCCGAACATCGAGTTCCGGCTACATCGGACCACCCTCTACAACTCAATCTTCATCTACGACAACCAGATGCTGATCAATCAGCATGCATATGGCGTTTATGGCTACATGGCACCGATCCTGCACCTTCGCAAAGTCGAGGGCGGCGACCTATTTGACATGTACGCCCAGTCGCTCGAGCGAGTCTGGCAGGAGTCGTATCCGTTTGAACCGGCAGCGCGTGAGTTGCTACGTGCGAGCTCGGAAGCTCAACAGGCTCCTTACAAGACCATCAGTGTTGCGCAGGTCGGGTAGGACGACGTCAGCGCCCTCAGCTGACAACTGCTGCTCGCTGAATGCACCTGACGCAATGGCGATGACATGCGCCCCGCCCTTTCGGCCGGCCTCAACATCGCGCAACGTGTCGCCGATGATCACGGTGTTGGATGCGTCGAAGGTGATGCCGTACTTGGCTAACGCTTTGTCCCTTGCCGCCCCGACAAGCTTCCAGCGGATCTCGTCGTCAGAACCAAAGCCTCCTACCTTGAAGTCCAATTTGGACTGTAGGTCAAACGTCGCGACCTTGGTGAAGGCGTTTGGCGCAATGTTTCCCGTCAGCACTGACTGAATGACGCCCGGCAGCTCTGCTAGGGCATCGATTGCCTCGCGGGCACCCGGCATCGCGTGCCCGCGCTCGCGCAGTTGTGGCACCAACGATGCGAGCGCGTCGTTCATAACGGCCGGGACCCGGGACTCAAGCTCGGCTGTCAGTTTGATCTCGTGACGCTCAAACAACGATCGCATGATGGCTGGGTCGGTCATGCCGTCGGTGATGACTGGCTCCGTTGGCGGCTTGCCCGTCAGCAGCTCGAACCCCTGCGCGTAAGCCTGCTTGCTCACGCCGCCGTTGTGGATAAGGGTGCCGTCGACGTCCCAAAGAACCAGGAGCTGCGAAGAGTTAGTCACGGCGTCGAGCGTAGTGGCGCGCGCGAGGTCTCAAACCTCGGCAGCGGGCGGTGGCGTGGACCTGCCCTGCTGGATGATTTTGCCAGCTGAGCTGACGGCGTCGGCAGCCTCGGGCAGGAATGACCAGAACAGGTGGAATAGGTGCGCTGCGACAGGATAGAGCTCAAGGTGGGCGTCGACACCGTGCTCGCGGGCGTAGGCGGCAAGCCATTTCGCGTCGTCGACGACCGGGTCTTCGCTGCCGGCCTGGATGAGCATCGGGGGCAGTCCGGTTAGGTGCTCTCTATGGCGCCGCCTCTACACTCCACGGGTAGCCCCGGGCCAGCAGATACTGCCAGCCTTTGGCGACCAATCCGGCGCGTCTACTTGTGTGCATTGTCGAGGAGCAACCGAGCTTCGGCGCGCACGATGCCAAGGTCTGTGATCTCCCAGCGGTCGCCAACGCCGACAATTTGACGCGTCCTACCGTCAGCGAGATGTTTGACGGCGCGCCGAACTCCGGATGGGTCCTTCGGGATTGCACGGATGAGCTGAGCTTGGGTCATGCCTGTGCGCTCGTTAAGCAGGTGAACAAGCACCTCTTCCTCAGCAGTGAGGCTGATCGACTGCAGGAGTGGCTGGCCACCGTATTGGCGAATCAGGGGGTGCGGAAAACGTGAGAGTTCCTCCACTGCCGTTACGAGGGCACTTTGGTCGGTTGTGACAAACACCCGCAGGAGTTCAGCCAGAACCCACCTCACCCCCTCAACCACCATCCGCGAGTCAATCTCGTTCGCGGTGTACGTGGGGGAGACGTGTACCGCCCCTCGCTGGCTACGCAATTTGTAAGTCGCGCGCAAGATTAGCGCCAACTGGTTGGCGCTTTGGAGGTCGGGAAACGCGTGAGTGACCTGTGGGTTCTCGACGTACCGAAGGCAGTCGTCCACCCCCTTCGACAGGTTGAATTTTCCTGAGTCGACACCGTAAATAATCCGCGCGGCGACCTCTGCGAAGCGACCCCCATCAAGCTCGGTCGATTGCCATTTCCTGAGTGCAAACGCCTCCTCGAGCTTGGCGGCTTCCTCGAAAAGGCGGACGGCCAGCGTCGGCTCAGTTGCTTGGCCCAGGGCATGGCTGAGGCCCGACTGGGTCACACTCCTAGGCATTCTTCGCCGTGACTGACTTCAAGTACGCTTCTCCGGGAGGGGTGATCCGCAAGGTCTTGTCCACAGTGGAGCGATTTGCGTGGCCGGCCTTGCGCAGCAGCTCAAATCGGGCCGTTAAGTGCTTCGAGTGAATCCCGGCGCCTAACTCGTTGGTGAGCCATACGGCGTCTGAGTTGGTAAGCCCTTTAATGTCATTCACCTTCGCGAACCATAGGGCCCACAGCAAGAGTTCTTTTTGTGCGGGCATACGGTGATACGGCAAGACGCCGTCGAGAACGGGGGGAAACTCGTCGATGGAGGCGAAGACCTGCGGCTTGGCGGACTTGGATGGGCCTCCGGATCGGCGAGTTCTGATCGTGGAAGTGCGTGCCCTATTCCGTGGGCTGCCGTTCCTTGTCTCGACCGGAAATCCGCCTTCTAGGACATTTTGAACCTTGTTGGTCAGGTAATACTCGCCAGGCATATCCGACTCGGCGACCCAGCCCGAGGTAATGGCGCTGGCGAGGTCGCGTGACAAATTCTTCGGCATCATCTCTCGAGCGCGTTGGAACTGGACCTTAATGGCATCGAGCTGGAACGTCTCACCGCCGTCCTGTAGCACCCATGCAGCAAGCGCCACGATCTTCTGCGGGTTCGTTTTGGCTCCGGCGGCCTCGAGAGCGGCGCGTGGACTGGCCACCTTGATCATGGTGCGAACCTTGGCCTCAACCAGGCTCGGGCCAGCGGCAGGGCCGCCGTTGGGGGGCAACAACGTGGGTCCCGTATCTGCGTTTAGAAACCCAATGATCTGGGCGGCCTGCGCCACGGTGATCTCATCTTCGTATCCGACTTTGCCGGTGATACGGATCGTAATCGGTTTCTCGCTCACGATGTAGCAATGTACTACAACGCGACGGCAGATGTACGGATGTAAGACATCGATACAATATGCATCGCAACCTCACTTTCAGTAGCGTACCGACACCTCCGCCAGGCAGCTACGAACAGAGCAGTGGACGAAGCTCGTCCACTTTGGTCGGTGCTACTGCCGAAGGAGGGACTCAGGCGGGCGGGGCGACGTGATTGGGTCGGCGTGACGGTGGAGCATCCGCCAACCATCCTCTTCGCGCCGGAGCACAGTCGTCACCCGCAACGAGAACGGCGTGATCTCATCGGCCCCGCCAATCTTGGACTGGAACCGTTCAACCTCAACGATGTAAGCCAGATCGGGCGTCGCATACTCGGCGATGCGCTCGAAATCGGTGGCTACGCCGTCCCGGTAGTGGGTAGCGGCGACCGTTACCCCCTCAGAGACCTTGTCCCAGCCCCGAACTGTGGCACCGAAAGGGTTCGCCAGGGAGACCTCCTCCCCGTGCGAGAACAGCTCCAACGCTGGGCCGGCGTCACCGCGCATGAACACATCCCACGCGCGGTGGCCTTCCTCGATTGCCCGCTCAAGATCAGACGGCAGCATGTGGTGCCTCCTGGACGACTGACCTCATTATCGCAGCTAGTTGACCTCAGCGGTCAGGTTCTGCCGGGCTCGCCGGAGCAGAGCGTTGGGGTCGTCCGCGTAGCAGCGAAGTTCAGAGATCGGCTCGCTTGGGCCCTTTGGCAAGGGAACATTTATCGGGTACCGAAGAAGAATGTCTATATTGGTTTGGCTCGAAACAGCAATCACTAAGGCGCCGTTCTCGTCGTATTGGATGGTGCGGCTCTTGGGCAGCGAGCGGATCCGAGTGCGGATCGTTTCGATTGCGTCCCAAGGGATCGTGAAGTCGATGCCAGCGCCGTAACGGACTCGCAGACCGGAATCGCTCAGGACATGCGGGTACACGATAAGACTTGCTGTCAGCCCGATCATCCAGAACAATCCCTGCGCCCCAAGGATTATGGAGATGATCTGTGCGGTCTTCCATGGCAAAAGCATGTGAGCGATCGGGATTTCGATCACAGAGACGACAATGAATCCAATGAGGACGGGCTTCAGGATGTCGGCGTAGGTGAACGCCTGAGCGTTGGGGCCGGTGGCACGCGGGCGGCGAAAGACCAAGCGATACAAGCTCTTCCACAAACCGAGTTCGAAACGGATTGCTCTGCGTACCAAGGCAAGCGCGGCTCTCATTTCTCCTCCTCGTGAGTCCACGTAAGGCCTGCCTCGCGAAGCCGGGCGAGCACCTCACCCATCCCTTTCACAAAGCAGTCGAACTGCTTGTCTGGCATCGAGGCGAACAGGAGACGGGAGAATTCCTGTTGGTCGCGGCCCATTTGCTCCGCGACTTCCTGGCCGTGCTCGGTGAAGGAGACGTGGGTCGCGCGGCGATCCTTGGGATGCGGTTCACGGGTCACAAAACCACCGGCCACAAGGCCGTCGACGAGACCGGTGATGTTGCGAGCGCTCACGTTCAGCGCCTCGGCGAGATCGCGTTGGGTCGAAGGGCCGCGCTGGCCCAACTCCCACAGCAGATGAGCACGCGCACTGGTCAGACCGTCACGAGCAAAGCTCTTGCTCATGTCCTCGTTGAGGAGCACGACCAGCTCGAGGATCTGGCCGAGCGCCGCGTTGAATCTGTCCGCGTCCTTCATTGTGATGCACCTTCACTATGTAGTGGCATCACTATGGTAGCGCAGAGGGCGGAAGAAGGTGCGAAGTCCATCGGCGATGAGCTCGGGCTCCTCTATCGCGATGAAGTGCCCGCCGCGGCTCGGCTCCTGCCACATCCGGATATCGGTGTAGACGCGCTCGGCAAACTCTCTGGGGATTCCAGCGTCTTCAACGCTGAGAATGAATCCGGTGGGTACCTGGACCAAAGGCAAAGCGGGCGTCAAAGAGTCATCGCGATACGGCCGGAACGAGGTGCCGACGCAGTCGGTGGCCCAGTAGAGCGTGACCATCGTCAGTAGGTCGTCCATGGTGAACCTGCTCGTGACGTCGCCGTGGCAGTCGCCCCACCGCTGGAACTTCTCCACGATCCAAGCTGCCAGACCAACCGGCGAGTCAATCAGCGCCGCGGCGAGCGTGTCCGGCCGCGTCTCCTGAATATGCGCGTACGCGCCGTCCTCGTCGCCGCGCTCGGAAAGCCCTTGAACAAAGGCTTCCTCGGCCGGCGACAGGTTGGTCCGGCGCTCGCTTGGTGGGTACTTGGGGTGATGGCTGAAGATTCCTGCCACCCGCTCGGGGTGCAGGACGCCGAGCCACGTCGAGACACCCGAACCGATGTCACCGCCGAAGGCACCAAAGCGTTGGTAGCCAAGCACATCGGTCATCAGCTTCGCCCATAGCTCGGCAGTCACCGGCTCGGTTGCGGGTGCGTCGGCTCGTACGTCGGAGAAGGTGTAGCCGGGCAACGATGGGATCACCACATCGAATGCGTCGGCTGGATCGGCTCCATGCGAGCCGGGATCGGTGAGCAACCCGACCAGGGGCAACATCTCGGTGAACGTGCTCGGCCAGCCATGGGTCAGGACGAGCGGGAAGCCCTTCGCCGGCCCAACTGCGGGGACATGAACGAAATGGACTTGGCCGCCATCGATGTCAGCAACGTACTGCGGGTAGGCGTTGAGGGAACGTTCGACGGCTCGCCAGTCGAACCCGTTGGCCCAGTAGCGAACCAGCTCACGCAGGTAACCCGGATCGGTGCCGGCCGCCCACGGCGGGCCGGGTGTCGGGTCGGCAAATCGGCTGCGCGCCAACCGCTCCCGCAGATCGTCGAGCACTGAGTCAGGCACCCGGATGGCAAACGGCGATGTGATCACGACGGTCAGTCTGCCCCCACCGACCGACAACTTGGGGTTCGTTTCATGGGCCTCCATCTCTGCATCAGAATCGCGAGCCAGAGATGGAGGCCCATGGAACGCCTGCTCAGAGCACTCGTCGGGCATTGGCACAGGGTTGTCGCACCCTGCTGAGAGCATCGGGCGCATGAGCGGTGGCGAGAAGGCGATGAAGCCAGAGGATCTGAGCCGGCTTATCTTGGCCAGGCTGAATGCCGGCGACGTCGACGGCTTGGTGGCTCTCTATGAGGCAGATGCCGTGCTCGCATTGCCGAGCGGCGAAGTCGCGGTTGGCAGCGAGGCGATCCGCGGGGCGTATGAGCAGATCGTGGCGGACAGACCAGTCTTCGCGCCAGGGGAACAGCAGCCAACACTTAGCAGCGGCAAGCTTGCACTCACTTCCACACGCCTGGCCGGCGGAGGCGTGACCGTAGAGGTGGCGCGTCGCCAGCCGGACGGGAGCTGGCTGTGGGTCATCGACCAGCCGCGAGTCCTGTAGTGGTGACGAAGGCCACAAGTATCTTTACGACCGATCGGTTTTATTTATATGTTGACCTCGTGAACACCAACGACGGCAGGCTGGCGCGCGGGGAGCGGACCCGTACGGCCGTGTTGGATGCCGCCGTCGCTCTGGCCACGCAAGCCGGCCTCGATGGGCTCAGCCTCGGCCAGCTCGCCGAAAGGCTTGAGGTTTCCAAATCGGGGCTCTTCGCGCATTGGAAGTCGAAGGAAGAGCTTCAGCTCGCCGCGATCGAGCACGCCCGCGCGCAGTGGGCGACTGAGGTTGTCGGGCCTGCGTTGGCGCAGCCGAGAGGAGTCAGGCGACTCTTCGCACTGCACGAGGCACGGCTCGACTTCTACTGGCGCAAGGCCTTGCCGGGTGGGTGCTTCTTCGCCAACGCCAAATTCGAGTTCATCGCCAAAGCGGGGCCGGTGGCTGAGCGGCTCGCCGAGGTGCACGGCGAGTGGCTTGCGTTGGTGGAAAGGCTTGCACGGGAAGCGGTGGAGAATGGCGAGCTTCCTCCTGGTACCCATATAGAAGGTCTGGCTTTTGAAGTTGATGCTGCCGGAGTGGCCGCGCTGCTGAATCTGCGGCTGCTTTCCCGCGAGCCGACCGAAGCGCGCCGCATGGTGCTCAGGCGGCTGCGCGATCTTGCCACCGATCCGAGTTTGTTGCCAAGCGAATGAGGGCCCGATCATGACTGTCACGTTTGGCACGACTCGGCAACTGCACGTGCATTTTGATGACCTTGACCCGGTCGGGGTAGTGCACAACGCGCGCTATGCCGTGATGCTGGAGCGGGCGATTTCTCTTTACTGGCAAGAAAACGGCATGTTCCTTAAGGACAGTGCGCCGTCGTGGCCGGACATGGTGGCCGTGGTGCGCGAGTTTGCGATCACCTTCCACGCCCCGATCCGCAGCATGGGCCCGATCGACGTGCACTTCTGGCTCGACAAGATGGGAAGCTCAAGCGCGGTCTACGGTTTCAAGTTCCTGTCGACCGACCACTCGACGATGTATGCCGAGGGCAAGCGGGTCATGGTGAAGATCGACCCGCAGACCGGGCAGCCCGCGCCGTGGACCGAGCGGGGACACGAAATCGGCGCCAAGCTGCTGCGCTAGGGGATGACAAGGTTGAGATGTTGGGGGGCAAGGGAAATCTGAACCTGTTGACCCCACGCGAGTACTAGGTGATCCGTCTCGACCCCATCGGCGAAGGCGACCAGCCGTTCGCTCTCGCTGGTGATGCCGAGCTGCTCGCCCGGCCCGATGCGGCCGGTGGTGAGCGCGACGCCGGTGGCGGGCGAGGGCCAGGCTTCCCGCACAAACCAGCACAACGCGGCATCGTGCGGGGCGGGCAGCTCCTCGAGCAGGCCTCGCTCCCCCGCGATGGAGACGCACCAACCCGTTGCGCCAGTACCGGTTCCCACCACCACACCGGAGGAAGAGTGCCGTTCAAGTCGGCCGCCGGGCGGGGACAAGAGATAGCGGGATGACTGGTGTGACGAGTGTCCAATGTAGATCTCGTTCAGCCCGCAGAGCCGTTGCCCGTCATCAAGAGTTGCGACGACCATGGTGCGCGACTGGATCGCGGCACGGCCGGCGGCGACCCGCGGCAGCAACTCGCCTAGCAGAGAGCTGTCGAAGCGAGCCAGCACACCGGGATTCCACGCCGGCTCAGGGTTGACGCCAACGACCGGCTGCCCACTGAGGTACTTCGCTGCGTTGGCAACCAGCCCGTCCTGCCCGACGGTGATGACAATGTCCTCTGGTGCGAAGAGGAAGCGGGGCAGGTCATCGCGGTCCACGTGACCACGCCGCCAATCGCCTGGCATGGCAGCACTCACCGAGTTGAGCGCATGCTCCAAAGTGGAGTGTCGCTGCTCCACTTCTTCCATCGAGCGCCCGCGCTGCTTCAGGAAGAAGCCGGCCGCCGCCCGGGTGCCATGGCGGATAAGGAGCTCGTCGAGCTCACTGCGCCGCGAGACGACGACAGCTCTAGGAGCCAGTGTTGCCATTGAACTTTGCGAGCAGGCCCGTCACCACATCCGGCGTCACCGTAATCTGCCCGATCTCGGGCAGTTGGCCGGCGAATTCCTTGAGCACCAAGGCATTGACGACCGGAGTCGGCAGATCGCGGTAGACCGCAAGGCGAGCCGCCTCGGCCTCGCCCTCGGCCAGACCAAGCACCCGAATAGAAGTCGCCTGTGCCTCGGCCCGAACCAGTTGGGCCGCAGTCTCAAGCTCGGCTGCACGCCGCGCGTTGACGCCGCTCTGTTCAACCAACTGTTGCTCACGCCGGGCGAGCTCGATCTTGTTTTGCAGCTCGTTCTCGGCGATCGCCCGCTCCTGCTCGACCGCCGCAGCTCGGCGAGCAAAGGTGGCCCGGTCGGCTTCGGCTTGCAGGGCTTCGCGGGTCGGTGTCTGCAGGGCCCGCTCAAGCTCGGGCTCCGGCCGGATGGCCACCACCCGGGCGCTGACTACCTGTACCCCGACCTCGGAGAGACGCGGCTCCTCACTCAACGCCTCGGTTACAGCGATCCTAACCGGGGCCACCGCGGTGAGCGCCTCAGCGAGCGGGTGACGAGCGAGCAGATCAAGCGCGGGTTGCTGAGCCAGCTCGGCGAGCAGAGTGGCGATCTGATCCAGCGGCCGGGCTCGCGCAGCTCCCGAATACGGATCGATCGAAAAGTCCAACCTGGACGCTGCCACGGCCGGCTCGGCCACCCGGTAGGTCACCGTCGCCTGCACCGTGATGTCTGAGTAGTCGCTGCTGCGCGCGTGGAACAGCAGCGGCAACTCGCGATCGTCGACCGGCACTTCACTGAGGACCGCGGTGAGCGGCCTGTACCAGAAGGCGAGGCCGACACCTTCATGCTTGGCCCGTCTCTTGACGTGATGCCGCACCCAATGGGTGGGAGTGCTGCGCAGATGCCGCAGGAACAGGAGCTTGGAGATGTCGGCCATCAATCCTCGTTAACCGGGTCTGCCGTAGCCGACGATGTTGCCGCCCGAATCCATCTTGCGCATGTGGACGGGGTTGCCGGCTCGGTTTGCGTGGACGATCCAATCCACCCCATTGATCTTCCCTGCGTAGAGGGCGACGTGGCTGATCGGGGAATAGTAGAAGACCAGGTCACCGGGCATCAGGTCGGAGCGCGAGATCTTGGTGGTCGCCGACCTTTGCGCCGCGGACTGATGTGGCAGGTCCACGCCGGCCGCATCCCACGCCGCCTTGGTCAGGCCGGAACAGTCATAAGTGGTGGGACCGGCGGTGGCGAATTTGTACATCTTGCCGATTTGCGCGCAGGCGAACTTGATCGCGGTGCCGTGTTTGCCACCGGGATAGGTCGTCGGGCAGGGCACAGGGGCCAGGTTCCCGATTCCGTTGCCATTGCCGTATGCCTTGATCCGTAGCTCGTCCAGCTTCTTGATCTCGGCTTCGATCGTCTTGATCCGGGCGGCCTGCTCTTTTTGGAGCACGTCCAGCTGGGCGACCAGCGCATCAAGTGGCTTCTTGGCCTCGTCCAGCTTGGTCTTCGCCGCAAGCACTTCAGTGATACGGGTGTTGAAGTGCCGCGAGACCTGGTCCATCGACTGGAGCCGGTCCGCGATGATCGTCGGATCACCACTCTCGAGCATGGCGCTGATCCCCGCAGCCTGCCCGCCCCGGTACATGTAGTCGGCGTAGACCCCAGCCTTGCCCCTGGCGGAAAGGACCTCTTTCTCCAGCGGCCCAAGCTGGGCCGCGAGAGCGTCGGCCTTCTTTCGTTCCTGATCAAGCTTGATCTTTACGCCGTTGTGCTCCTCGATGACCGGCCGGATTTCGTCCCACTTGGCGTCGAGCATTGCCTCGACCTCGGCCGGGGTCGGATCAGCATGCGCATGGCCTGCCGAGCCCACCAGTAAAGCGAGGGTGGCGAGCATGGTGAGGAGGAAGGTGCGTGCGGTGAGCGGCCCATGCCGCTTGAGATGGCTACACACGAAGAATTACATTAGGCAGCCTTTGAACATGAGCGCAACTCAAGCAATGGCGACAAATGCGTTATCGAGGGTTCCGTGGAACTGATCGTTGTACGGGCCTTGGCCTTTTCCACCGAGGGTGAGCGGCATTTCGTTCACAATGGACAGTCCCGCCGGGACGATCGTCTCAGCCCTTGGCCACCCGTCGACGTATAGCGTGAGCTGCGAGTTTGTCCGATCGCAAATCAGGTCATGCCATCGGCCGTCGGTTATTGACTCCGACGCGAACGCCACAAATTTGCCCTCGTCACTGCTGAGCACACAGCTCGGGCGCCCCTGGCTGCCGTCGACCTGAAGTTTAAATTGACTACCCGACATGGACAGTCCCTTTTGCAGAACGTTTGACCCATCGCTGGTCTCATTGGGCAGCATTTGCACCGAAGCACCCCAGCGGAAGTTGTTCGTCCCCGGATTGAGGAAATCTGCCGGTCCGCTCTCGAGAATCGCCCGGGGGCAATCCTGGGGCTTGTTATCTCCGCAAAGGTTCGGGAAGTGAACCGCCCACTCATCGCCGCGTGGCATCTGGATGAGTGCTCCGCCGCCCATCGTCCGCTCAAACAGGGTCAGCCGGCCGGACAGATCTGCTACCGGCCCGGTTATCCCGCCAGCGAAGTCGAACTGCACCCTGACCCGCCACGCTTCCACCTCGGGCGATGGCTGCGCCGATCGGTGAGCGACTGTTCGCAGCACAGTGGCACTGGTCAGCTCGGTCTGGACCAGGGCCGTTGCCGTGGCGAGCAGACCGGTTAGCGCTATCACGGTTAAGGCACGCCGCACATCTGGTTAACGATCAACCCCGTTATCCGGTCATGATCGCGGTGAGCACGTCATCCAAGGTCAGGACGCCAAGCGGGACATGGTCCTCGGAGACGAGCACCATGTGGCGGCGCTCCCGGCGCATCGCGATCAACAACTCGGCCAGCGACCGATCAGGCGGCACTGTGGCGAGCGGGCGGATCACATCGCGGGGAATCGGCTCGCGACGAGCCGGCCCATGCTGGCCCAGCACGTCCTTGACGTGCACAAAGCCGAGCACCTGCCGGGTTGCTCGCTGAATCACCGGGAAGCGGGAACGACCCGTCCGGGTCGCGAGCACTTCAAGGGACGCGGGTGAGGTGTCCTCGGTCACGGCGGCGACCGTCGCCCATGGACGGAGCGCATCTGCCGCCGTGCGCTGGTGCAGTGCGAGTGCGCCGGCGATCCGGGCGTGCTGCTCCGGATCGAGCAGGCCCTCGGTGCGGGCCTGGCTGACCAGCCCCGCCAGCTCCTCAGCGGTGAATACGGTCTTCACCGCTTCGGCGGCCTCGATCCGCCAGAGTTTGAGTACCTTGCGAGCCGCCCACTTCATCGCGAGCAGCAACGGCTTGGTGGCGTTGCAGAAGGCGAGCATGGGTGGCCCGAGCCAGAGCACGCTCGCTTCCGGCCCGGCCAGGGTGATGTTCTTGGGCACCATCTCGCCGATCACGGTGTGCAGGAACACCACGATGGCCAGCGCGATGATGAACGCGGTCGGATGGACAGCGGCCTCGGGCAGGCCAAGTGCCCGGAACGGTCCCTCGAGGTTGTGCGCGATGGCCGGCTCGGCGATGGCGCCCAGGCCAAGGCCGGCGATGGTGATGCCGAGCTGCGCACCCGCGATCATCAGCGGGATCTGGTTCATGGCGGACAGCGCCCAGGCAGCCATCCTGGACTCGCGTGCCATCGGCTCGATCACTGTTCGCCGGGAAGCGATCAGGGCGAATTCGGCTCCCACGAAGAAGGCATTGGCCAGCAACAGGATGATCGTGATCAGGATGTTGGTCATTCGTCGTCCCCTGCGCGCTCGACCAACCGGACCTGCTCTATCCGATGCCGGTCCATCTCGACCACGGTGAACTCCCAGTCGCCGAAGCTGACCGTCTCCCCGACCTCCGGGATGTGGCCCAGCCTGGCCATGAGGAAGCCCGCGAGGGTCTCGTATGGACCCTCCGGCAGCCGGAACCCGGTCTGCTCCTCCAGCTCGTCGGCCCGAAGCATCCCGTCGACCAGCCAGGTGCGATCACCGCCGGGCACTGTCACCTCGACCGAGCCGGATTCGACCTCCTCGGCCTCGTCATGCTCGTCGGCGATCTCCCCGACCAGCTCCTCGACCAGGTCTTCCAGTGTCACGACGCCGTCTGTACCGCCATACTCGTCGACGACGATCGCCATGCTCGCGTCCGCGCCTCGCAGCGCCGCCCATACCCCGTCCAGGTCCAGCGACTCGGGCACGAGCACCGGCTCGCGGGCCACCGAGGCAACCTGAGTCAGCGATCTGCGCGCCGGTGGCACGCCAAGCGCATCGGTCAGTGTCACCACTCCGGTCACGGTGTCCATGGTCTGCTCGTAGACCGGGAATCTGCTGTGCCCGGTCTCCCGCACGACCTCGAAAAGCCTTGCGACCGTGGTGTTTGCGGGCAACCCGATCACGTCGATCCGCGGGGTCATCGCTTCGGCGGCGCGCTTGTCTCCAAACCGGACGGTCCGTTGCAGCAACAGCGCGGTTTCCTTGGGCAGCGCACCAGCCTTCGCCGAGATGGCCGCGAGTAGGCCCAGCTCCTCCGGTGAACGCGCGCTCGCCAACTCCTCCTGCGGCTCTACCCCGAGCCTGCGCACGAGCCAGTTCGCCGAGCCGTTGAGCAACCGGATGAACCAGGCGAAGACATTGGAGAAGGTGCGCATCGGGCCCGCAGTGCGCAGCGCGACCGGCATAGGCCTTGAAAGAGCCGCGTTTTTGGGTACCAGCTCGCCGAAGAGCATCGAGAAGAGGGTGGCGATGCCCAGCGCGATGACCTGGACCATGGCGTCGGAGAGGCCGAGCGGGTCGAGCAGGTCGGCTAGAGCGGGTTTGGCCAGGTACCCGGTGAGCAATGTGGTGATCGTGATGCCCAGTTGCGCACCGGAGAGCTGAAACGAGAGCTCGCGAAATGCCTTGCGTACCTGGCGAGCGGCCCGGTCACCCGCATCGGCTCGAACGTCGATCTCCGCACGGTCCACTGTGACCAGCGCGAACTCGGCTGCCACGAAGAACGCCGTGCCGATCGTGAGCAGGACGAAGAGCAGTAGCGGTAGGACAGTGCTTAACGCGTCGATGGGGAAGATTTTCTCATGGCTTCACCGCACGCAGCAGGACACTCGCCACGTCAATGACTTCCACGTCCTCCGCGCCCTTGGAACGGGTCGCGTCAGTGATCATCGTGGAGCAGAACGGGCAGCCGACCGCGAT
>DPJL01000101.1:0-1380 GCA_003543035.1 Micromonosporaceae bacterium
TGCCCCGGGTGGTGCTGGCCCCGGCGGACCTCGACGGTCGCAGCGAGGTGCTCTACGGCGCCTATCTGGCCGGTACGGCGTTGGCGGTGGCCGGGACGGGCATGCACCACAAGATCTGCCATGTGCTTGGCGGGACGTACGGTCTGCCGCACGCGCAGACGCACGCGGTGCTGCTGCCCTATGTGGCGCTGCTGCTCGACGGCGGCCTCCGGGCGGTGGCCGCGACCCTCGGCGCGGAGCGGGCCGCCGACGGGTTGCGCGAGCTGGCCATGCGGATCGGCGCCCCGACGTCGTTGCGGGAGATCGGCATGCGGGCGCGGGACATCGCGCAGGCGGCGACCCTGGTGGTGGAGCGGGTCGCGGTGGCCGAGCCGACCGCCCGCAGGCTGCTGGAGACCGCCTACGAAGGCAGGTGGGAGGGAGCCCGGTGAGCGGCAAGCTGACCGAACGTGTCGTGTCCAGCTTCGACGGTGCGGAGTCGCCGCGGTTCGCCGAGATCGCGCGGAGCCTGGTCCGGCACCTGCACGCGTTTCTCGCCGACGTGCGGCTCACCGAGGAGGAGTGGGCGGCCGCGATCGACTTCCTGACCAGGACCGGGCAGATGTGCGACGACAAGCGGCAGGAGTTCATCCTGCTCTCCGACGTGCTCGGGGCGTCGATGGCCGTGATCGGGATCAACCACCCTGCCGACGGGGCCGCCACCGAGTCGACCGTGCTCGGCCCGTTCTTCGTCGCCGGCGCCCCGGAGTTCGCGCTCGGCGACGACATCTCCGGCGGCGCCGCTGGCGAGCCCTGCTTCATCAGCGGCGCGGTGGTGTCGCCGGACGGTAAGCCGGTGGCCGGCGCGGCGGTCGACGTGTGGCAGTCCGACGAGACCGGCAACTACGACGTCCAGTACCCCGACCTGGACCGGGCACAAGGCCGCGGCCGCCTCCGCACCGACGAGGCCGGCGGCTACTCGTTCTGGTCGGTCCGCCCCGACGCCTACCCCATCCCGCACGACGGCCCGGTCGGCGAGCTGCTCCGCGCTTCCGGCCGCGGGCCCATGCGCCCCGCCCATGTCCACTTCAAGATCAGCGCGCCCGGGTACCGGACGTTGGTCACCCACGTGTTCGCCGCGGGGGACGAGTACCTCGACTCCGACGCGGTATTCGGTGTCCAGCGGTCGTTGATCGTCGAGTTCACGCGGCACGAACCCGGCCTCGCCCCGGACGGCCGGGATCTGGACACCGTCTTTCACACCGCGGAGTTCGACTTCGTGCTCGCCCGCGAGGAGTGACCCCGGAGCAAGTTACGCTTTGCTGGTGTCTCCTCCGCCACCTTCTCGTCGCGTTGCGCTGCTCACGCTGGGCTGTGCGCGCAACGAGGTCGACTCGGAGG
>DPJL01000101.1:1625-8422 GCA_003543035.1 Micromonosporaceae bacterium
GACCTTAAGTTCATGATCAACAAGGGTTTGGGGAGTGGGCGGGTAACCTTGGCGGGTGCCTGCTCCCCGTGAAAAGAACGTTGCCCTGCTGACCTTGGGCTGTGCCCGCAACGAGGTCGACTCGGAGGAGCTTGCTGCCCGGCTAACTGGGGACGGCTGGACCGTGAGCACGGACGGCTCACAGGCAGATGTTGTGCTCGTCAACACATGCGGCTTCGTCGAGAAGGCCAAGAAGGATTCGATCGAAACGCTGCTCGCCGCCGCGGGGACGGGGGCAAAAGTGGTCGCGGCCGGATGCATGGCTGAGCGCTACGGCCGTGAGTTGGCGGAGAGCCTGCCCGAAGCCGACGCCGTGCTCGGTTTCGACGACTACCCCACCATTTCGGCAACTCTCGATGCGGTGCTGCGCGGCGAGAAGGTTGACGCACATGTCCCGCGGGACCGCCGCGAGCTGTTGCCGATCTCACCAGCGGCTAGGAAGTCCTCGCAGGCGGTCGTTCCTGGCCACATGATCGTCGATGCGGCAACTCCGGCGCACCTGCGGCCCGTGTTGCGGCACCGCCTCGACAAGAGCCCGGTGGCGTCGCTCAAACTCGCCAGTGGGTGCGATCGCCGATGTTCGTTCTGCGCCATCCCGTCGTTCCGTGGCTCATTCGTCTCTCGTACACCTGACGAGCTGCTGGCCGAGGCCGAGTGGCTGGCCCGTGGCGGGGTGCGAGAGCTGGTTCTGGTCAGTGAGAACTCCACCTCCTACGGCAAGGATCTCGGCGATCAGCGAGCGCTCGAGAAGCTGCTTCCCCAGCTGGCCGCGATCGATGGCATTGTGCGCGTGCGAGTGAGCTACCTGCAGCCCGCTGAAACCAAGCCCAGCCTGGTCGAGGTGATCGCCACCACGCCCGGAGTTGCCCCCTACTTCGATCTGTCATTCCAGCACTCAGCGGAGCCGGTGCTCCGCCGGATGCGCCGATTCGGCTCCACCGATCGCTTTTTGGACCTGCTGGCAAGCGCGCGAGCGCTCGCCCCGGAGTCCGGAGCGCGCAGCAACTTCATCGTCGGCTTCCCGGGTGAGACCCGCGCCGATGTCGACGAGCTCGTGCGCTTCCTGAGCGAGGCAAGGCTGGACGCAATCGGGGTATTCGACTACTCCGATGAGGACGGCACCGAGGCGGCGGGCATGGACCGAAAGGTCGGCGCGCTCACCATCAAGCGTCGCTATGAGAAAGTGCTTTCGCTCGCGGATGAGCTTTGCACGCAGCGAGCCGAAGAGCGCCTCGGCTCCACAGTGGACGTATTGGTCGACGCTGTAGTAGCCGGCGTTGCCGAGGGCCGCGCCGCACATCAAGCCCCTGAGGTGGACGGATCGACCACTTTGGCAGGTGGTTTTGACAAGGCGGCGCTAAAGCCGGGCGACCTGGTCCGGGCAGTCGTAATCGGGACCGAAGGTGTCGATCTGGTTGCAGAGCCGGTGGAGATGCTCTCCGCTGTCGTAGCCAATGGTTAACGTAGGTCCTGTGCAAGAGCGTGTCCGTCGGGTACCGGTGCTTAATGCAGCCAATGTGCTCACCGTAGTTCGCATAGCCCTAGTTCCCGTCTTCGCTCTTCTCGTTGTCGTCTCCGAAATGACCGACCCCGGCTGGCGTGTCGCTGCCGGGCTGGCTTTCTGCGTCGCATCGTTCACCGATTACGTCGATGGCTGGATCGCTCGCCGGTTCGAGTTGGTGACCTCCTTCGGCAAGGTGGCCGACCCGATTGCCGATAAGGCGCTCACCGGTTCGGCGCTGCTTCTGTTGAGTGCCTACGGTGTGCTCCCGTGGTGGATCACGCTCGTTATCCTGTTCCGTGAGTGGGGCATCACGGCGATGCGCTTCTTCGTGCTCAGGTATGGCGTGATGGCGGCCAGCCGCGGCGGCAAACTCAAGACCGTGCTTCAGATTGCAGCCATCGCCTGGTACCTGTTCCCCTTCCCCGAGCCGTGGGACATGGTGGGCCTGATCCTGATGTACGGCGCGCTCATCGTCACGGTCGTCACCGGCGTCGACTACGTGATTGCCGCCTATCGCCTGCGCAGGGATGCCAGATGATCGATGCCTACCTGGGCCGTCTCGGATTGCCCCGGGAAGAGCCTTCGGTCGACTACCTGTTCGCCCTTCATCGAGCTCATGTGTCCCGCGTCACCTATACGAATCTGCAGATCATGCGGGGCGCCCCGGCCGGGATAGAGCCGCGGGTTTCGGCCCGCGAGATCATCGAAGGTCGCGGCGGCTACTGCTTTCACCTCAACGGTGCCTTCTCCTGGCTGCTACGTGAGCTTGGCTTCTCGGTGACCCTGCACCGCGGTTATGTCATGCCACGTGACGCGACCGAGGGTCTGCTCAACCACCTCGTACTGCTCGTCCACGATCTCGACGGAGTGTGGTTTGTGGACGGGGGTCTGGGCGACGCCATCTACGAGCCATTGCCGTTGGCCGTCGGCACCTACGAGCAGGGGCCGTTCCGCTATGAGCTGACGGCCGCGCGCGGGCGGGATGGCTGGCGCTTCGAGCACGACGAGATGGGTTCGTTCGGCTCGATGGAGTTCGAGTCGGCGGGAGCCACGATCGCCGATTTCGCCGACGCGCACCTGCGTCTGTCGACCTCGTCGGAGTCGTCGTTCGTCAATTTCGTTACCGCACAGCGCCGATTGGCCGATCGGGTCGAGACCGTGCGAAGCTGCGGCCTGACCGTCCTTGACGCGGCGGGGAAGCACAAGACCTCACTGGAGACCGCCTCGCAGTGGTGCGAGACGTTGGTGCGACTGGGCCTTTCCGCAGAGGGCCTCGACGGCCTCTGGCCGGCCGAGCGGGCGAGGTACGAGGCTTGGCTGGCGAAAGCGTGATCGAAGACCTGCTGAAAACGTTGGTTGAGCGCGGCGAAACGCTCGCCGTCGCCGAGTCGCTGACCGGTGGGCTGCTCGCGGCCACGATCGTGAACGTGCCCGGGGCATCCAAGGTGTTTCGCGGGGGCCTTGTCGTATATGCGACGGATTTGAAGCACAAGCTTGCCGGGGTCGACCCGGATCTGTTGGCAGAGCAGGGGCCGGTGTCTTCCGAGGTGGCACTCGCGTTGGCCCGTGGCGCCCGCGAACGGTGTGAGGCAACGTGGGGGCTGGCCACGACTGGCGTTGCCGGCCCGGATCCGCAAGACGGCATGCCTGTCGGCACTGTCTACATTGGACTCGCCGGGCCGGCCGAGACTGTGCGCCAACTCGAGCTGACCGGCGACCGTCCGATGATTCGGCTCAGCACGGTGGCCGCCGCGCTGGACCTGCTCGCCGACTACCTCGACCTCCAATCGTGATCCACATCCCGTGAGGTCTCAACTTCGGCCGGGATCTGAGACCTCACGGGATGTGGATCACCGGGGGGTGCGACGGGCGAGGTCTGCCAGCTCGGCGATGGCGGTCACGGCGGAGGGATAGGCCGGTTTCCAGCCCAGCTCGCGCTCGGCCTTCGAGATGTCGACCTGCAGGTTGGTGCCCAGAACCGTGTGCAGATAAGACATCGGGCGCAGCAACCACATCGGGACCTTGAACGGTTGCGGCGTCCGGAAAGCCGTTGCCACCGCTTCGACATGGGCGGCAAAGGACATCGGGGTCCGGTCGGCGATGTTGTAGGCCTCACCCGGCCGGCCATGCGAAATCGCGGCCACCGCGGCCGCCGCCGCGTCGCTCAAATCCACCCACGGCAACAGGTTGCCCGACTTGAGCACGGGCAACATTCGCTTGCGCAACATGGCCGCGATTTCCTCGGTACCCCCGGAGCCATAAAAAAGCCCGAACCGCAGTGAGCAGCCACCGGCAGCGGAGATCATTTCTTCCTTGGCCTGTAAGGCTTCAGGCACTGATCCCTTGCCGGCCGGTTCGTCCTCGGTCAGGGCGCGGTTGCCGTGGTCGCCGAAGCCGTAGCGGAAGACCATCGACTCGCCGATGATCTTTGTGGCTCCCACGATGCGGGCGGCTTCCAGCAGATTTTCCGTGCCGGCGAGGCGAAGAGCGTTGGTAGCGGCCATGTCGCGCTCACGAAGCGGCGGTTTGCGCAGCGCGGTGGCGGCGTGGATCACGACGTCGGCGTGACGTCCGTCGACCGCCTTCAGCAGGGCTGAACGATCCATCAGGTCGGCGACGATGTCGTTGCCCGATCCGCGACCTAGGCTAAGAGTCGAATGGCCCGCATTCCGCAGTGCCGTAACGAGATGGCGGCCGAACACGCCGGTGCCGCCGGCTATCAAAACAGTCATGCCGGTGGAGACGATTGATCTTTCCTCCGGCGTGACATTTCGCCTTCGAGTGTGACTTGAGCCATAACATCTACGATCATAAAGATTTTAGCGGCGGGGCGGGGTGTCGATGTCGCGGAGAAGGGGTACGGTTCATGGCAGCCGCCGGTGATTGACCGTCGGCTAGCGACATAAAGGGGGTGCGCCATGGTGCTCTTGAGACGAGTGATCGGCGACGCCCTGCGCGCGCGCCGTCAAGGACAACACCGCACTTTGCGTGAGGTTTCCACGGCAGCCAATGTGAGCCTCGGCTATCTGTCCGAGATCGAGCGCGGCCAGAAGGAAGCCTCGAGCGAGCTGCTTTCCTCCATTTGTGACGCGCTCGGTGCCCGGCTTTCTGAGGTGCTGCGTGACGTCAGCGACACCGTAGCTTTGGCCGAGTCAGTCGAGGGCTTGCTGCCGACCGCTCCCACTCCACGGGTCGAGGAGCCGGTCTGGGCCAGCGATGGTCAGGTGGCCGTGACCGTGCGGCGGGACAATCCGCTGCGCACGACGCTGCGGGCCCGCAACATCCGCCCCGGCACCGGTTCAGGGTCGGCCCGCGGGCGCGAGCTCACCGGCGTCTGAGCCCATCAGAGTGCGGCAACCATGGCCGAGGCCGTGGGCTGTGTCTGTTCGCTGTAACCACCAGTCACCAGGACCCGGCCGTTTGGCAGCGCTGCTACGGCCGGGAATTGTCTCTCCGGCGCACCCACAGGCATCTTCAGGCTGGTGAAAGCCCCGCCTGAGTACACCTCGATGCCGATGTTTCCCGCGATTACCAGCCTGCCGTCCGGCAGGACCGCGACGGCATCTGAGATCTTGTAGCGCGGCTCGGCCATCTCCGGCCCCGCGGTGAAGCTTGCGGTCGCCGGTTGAAAGATCTCGGTCTCCCGAAGCCGAGCTCCCGCGTCGTCGGCGGTCTGGCCACCGATGACGAGTGCCCCGCCGTTCGGCAGGGGAGCGACGGCCAGCTTGTACTTGAACTGCTTAAGCAAACCGGCCGGCCGCCACGAATTGGCAGCGGGGTCGTAGAGCAGGGTGGTGTTGAGCAGCCCGTTGCCATGACCGGGCAGCGATTGACCACCAACCACGAGAACCTGACCATTGCCCAGCAATGCGGCTCCGTGCGTGGTGCGAGGCGAGGGCATCGGTGCGACCTCGCTGAAGCTGCCGGATGCCGGATCGTAACCCTCCACTGTGGACAGTGCTCCCCGGCTCGACACGCCACCGACGATGAGTACCCGGCCGTCCCGCAACAGTGTTGCGGTGTGCGCGCCCCGTCCCTGGGTCATCGCCCCGGTCGCGGTGAACTTGCCGGTCGCGGGATCGAAGAGCTCCGCCGCCGCGAGTGGAGGACGTCCCTCGTCCGGGTAACCGCCGGTGAGCAGGATCCGGCCATCGCTCAGCCTCGTCGCGGTATGCCCAGCTCGCGCATGGACGAGCGACGGTCCGGGTGCGAACCGCCGGGTCGCGGGATCGAAGATCTCCGAGCGGCCGCCTTCCGGGGTGCCACCGCATCCGGCAGAGGTGCAGCCACCCGCGATCAGCACCCGGCCGTCAGGCAGTGGTGTGGCGGTGTGTGCGGCCCGGGCGAGGGTCATCGGACCGACCTCCACGACTCCGGTTTCCTCAACCGGCGCAGTGCAACTCGCAAGCAGGACAAGGATCAGCAGCGTCGCTCTCACAACGACAATGAGTCGTAGCGGCAACCTTTGGTTTCAGCTGATGCGCACAATGTCGCCGGGGTTGACGGCGAGCATCACCGCGGCACGGCCACCGTTGACCGCGATGGCGAGTCTGTTCGCCGAATCCGCGAACACCACCAGTCCACCGCTGGGCGCATCGGCAAAAGTCTCGCCGCGCATGGCCCGGCAGCCGCCGATCGTCATCCTGTCCGGCAGTTGGTCCAAATAGGACGCCGGTGCGGCCAGCTGGACGTTGCCGAAGCGATCGATCGTCAACACCTCGGCTTCGAGCCAGCCTTCGCCCAGCGACACAAGTGGATCGGGCAGCCGCACCAAGGTCTCCGGGTTGACCGCGGGCCCATCAGCCAGGCTGCCGATGGCCAGTTCCGCTGCGGCCGGCGCGAAGACATCGCGACCGTGGAAGGTGCGCGAGGCGCTCTCCGGGGTGGTCAGTTCACAGGCTCGGGTGATCCCGCCGAGTGCCTCGGCCGCCCAGATCAGCAGCCCGTTGTCCGGGCCGACCAGAATCCCTTGCGGCGCATGGATAACCACCGCCCGTCGCTGCGTGCCGACACCCGGATCGACCACCGCGAGGTGGACAGCGGGTGGCAGGTGCGGCACGGTCTGGGCGAGCACGGCGGCTGCCCTGGTCACGTCACCGGGAGCGATCATGTGGGTGACGTCGATAATCTTGACCGGAGGAGCCATTCGCGCGATCACTCCGTGGCACGCGGCGACGAAGCCATCCGACAGTCCGTAGTCGGTCGTGAGCGAGATGTAGTCGAACTCGGGCACGGCTACGACGCTACAACCCTC
>DPJL01000101.1:8754-30310 GCA_003543035.1 Micromonosporaceae bacterium
GTGAGCCACCAGCCGAGGTCGACGTCGGCTTCCTTCTTCATGTCGATGCCGAAACTGAGCCAGGCAAGGAAGAGGAACAGAGCCATTCCGGTGGTGTGTACCAGGTACAAGGGCAGCGAAAACTCATTGATCGTCTGATTGAGCTTCTTCCACCGCCTTCGCTCCAGCCGCACTTGCATCCCGGGTCGCAACAGCTCCACTGTCCCGATCTGGAAGAGCAGTAGAGCCACGATCACAAAGGTGGGCGGCCCGACATTGGAGAAGCGCTCGCCCGGGACGCCGACCATGGTGCCGGGATAAAGCCCCGAGCCGACCAACCCGACCAGGCCGAAGAGCCCGCTCCAAAGTAAGGCCCAGTCGTTGTGGCGGGGCGAGTCCACGATCTTCTGGTAGAAGAAGCCGGCCTGATGCGCCAGCCCCCACACCAGGACCATGTTGATCCATCCGGCTTCCTCTATGCCCTTGCCGAAGCGGATGACATCGACCAGCATCGCACCACCGGCCAGCCAGATCACCGCCAACAGTCCGGCCTTGCGGTGCAGCCATAGTGAGATCGGCAACAGAGCGATCAGGCAGAGGTAGACGGCAAGAAACCAGAGCGGGCTTACTACCAGTTTCACGGCGCGCCCGACCCCGGTGAGGTGGCCGTAAGAGCCGAGCAGCGAGCCGAGAGCGATCCAGACGAAGAGCACGATGGAGGCGGGGATCAGCAGCTGCGTTATCCGACGCCAGACAAAACTCCGCATCCTCACCCCACGCAGCTGCGCCCGCTCCCACGAGCGCAAATGCACGTAGCCGCCGATGAAGAAGAACAGCGGCATCACCTGGAAAAGCCAAGTGGCCAGCCAAAGCCCGCGGGTGAAGCCGAGCGGGCTGGTGGCGTGCGGGCCGTCATCGCGCCACTCGAGGATGGTGAAGGCCCAATGCCAGAGCACGACCACGATCAAACTCAGCGCCCGCAGGAAGTCCACGTATGGGTCTCGGCGTTGAGCAGGAAGGATTTCGGCCGGGGTGGCTGCCGTCATGAACGGCAGCATGCCATCAGGTGGCCAGCGGCACCACCCCGATTTAACCCCTCAGTCGCAATCCCCGGGGAGTGATTCGGAATCCCGCTGATTCGAGAGCTTTGCCCAACCCGCTGCCGAGCACGGCGTCACCGTCGGCGCGCTCGACACTCATCACTCCCAGGGCTCCCCGCTTGACCGCTGAGGCGAGCTCGTTTGCCGCCGCGACCAGCATGGACTCATCCTCCACAAAGGACAGCAAAGTCTTCCCGCCGCGCTCCACATAAATCGCCAATTCCCCATTGACGAGCACCACTAAAGCCCCGGCCTTGCGTCCAGGACGGTGCCCCTCCGAAATTGGGGGCCAGGGCAGGGCTGCCCCGTAAGGGTTCGCCGGATCCGTGGCCGCCAGCACCAGTGCCCGCTTGGTTTCCTCGGTGGAACGCAGCCTGTCCACTGCCCCGGGCAGCGCAAACTGCGCCGCTCCCAACCCTTCCACGAAGTAGCCCCGGCGCGCCGCGCCTCGCTCCTCCAGGCCGGACAGGACGGGATACACCCCGGCGAAGCCACCGGGCGGACCCTCGGCCGCGACAGCGCCCCTGGTGACCACGCCGTGCCGCTCAAGCAGGGCATCTGCGGTCGCGGCGGCGCGCCTGGTCGGGTCGAGGTCTCGCTCGGCGAGCAGATGCCACCGGCCGACGGCACTTGGCGGGCCGCCGCGAGCGGGAAGCCGGGGTCTGCCGGGTCGTCCCAGCCGGGACCGCACCGGTGTGGCGCGAGCCCGATGGGCGCCCGAGCCTCCGGCCAGCAAAGCCCGGACGGGGGCGAGTGTGTCGTTTGCCACCAGGCCTGCCCACACCAGATCCCACAATGCGGACACCAGCTCGGCGTCGTCGACGGCTCCACTGTGCTCACTGATACGACACTGATCGGAGAGCGCCCGGAAGAACAGCGCCCCTTCGCTGAGGCCGGAGACGATTGCCTCGTGCAGCACGCCTTGGGTCAGCTCAAGTGGTGGTGGCAAAAGCAGCTCTGCCGAGTCGGCGAAGGCCAGAGCGACCCAGCCGTCGCCGCCCGGGATAGAGCCGGCGCCGGACCAGAGGACCTCTCCGGTGGAGAGCAGCTCATCCAAATAGGATGGTGTGTAGTCGTCGACCCTGGCCGGGAGCACCAAGCGTTCCAAGGCCGAGGCGGGAATAGGTACTCCCTGAAGCTGATCGATCGCGGCGGCAACGGCATCCACCCCTGTTCCGCGACTCCCGACGTGCTGCCATCGGGGCAGGAAACGACCGAGCGTGGCGGCGGGCACCGGCTCGATTTCCTTACGCAGCGCGGCAAGGCTGCGCCGCCGCAGCAATCGGAGCACTTCAGCGTCACACCACTCGACGTGGCCGCCATCGGAAGCGGGAGTGAACTCGCCCGAGACGACTCGGCCCGACGCGGCCAATCGGCGCAACGTGTGATCGACCACGGCTACGCCAAGGCCGAACCGGGCGGCGCACTCGTCTGCGCGGAATGGTCCGTGGGTGCGGGCATAGCGGGAAATGAGGTCTGGCAACGGATCCACCGTGGCCTCCGCGTAGGCCGCGGGCAAACCTGGTGGGAGAGCTACCCCAAGGGCGTCCCGATATCGCCCCGCGTCCTCGGCGACGATGAACCGCTCCTGGCCTGCGATGCGGATCTTCAGCGCTCGCATGGATCGGATCAGCTCGTCAGTCCACTTTGCCGACTCGCCCAGCTCTTCGGCGGTCAAATCTCCCAGCTGGCGCAACATTTCCACGAGATCCTCGGCGTCGCGGATCTGGCGATCGGTCCAGCGCAGGCGGCCGGCCGTGTAGGCGATGACCTCGGGATCCAGCAGCTCACGCAGCTCGATCCGGCCGAGCAGCTCACCGAGCAGGGTGGGGTCGAGGGCAAGTGCGGCCGCCCGGCGCTCGGCCAGCGGGGCATCTTCGCCGTAGAGGAAGGCGCCGACGTAGCCGAACAGCAGCGATCGCGCGAAAGGCGATGGTTGCGGGGTGGTGACGTCGATCAGGCGGACCTTGCGGCTGCCGATCTCGCGCATCAGCGCTACCAGCGAGGGCAGATCGAAAACGTCGCGCAGGCATTCCCGCGCCGCTTCCAAAGTCACCGGGAAATCGGGAAAGTCACGGGCCACCTCAAGCAGCTGACTCGAGCGTTGCCGTTGCTGCCAAAGGGGTTGCCGCTTACCCGGGTCACGTTTGGGCAACAGCAGGGAGCGGGCCGCGCACTCGCGGAAGCGCGCGGCGAACATGGCCGAGCCGCCAACCGAATCGGCGACAAGTGACTCGATCTCCTCCGGGTCGAAGACAAAGGTCTCCGCATCCGGTGGCTCAGCGGCCATCTCCGGCAGCCGCACCACTATCCCGTCGTCGGCCGCGTGGACCTGAGCGTCCACTCCATACCGCTCGCGCAATCGTTGACCGATCGCCAACGCCCATGGGGCATTTACGGTCGCGCCAAGCACGCTGTGCACGACGATGCGCCAGTCACCCAGCTCGTCGCGGAAGCGCTCAACCAGAACTGTCCGGTCGTCGGGCAGGTGCCGCGTCGCTTCCCGTTGCTCGGCGATGTAGGCCGCGAGATTGGCTTGGGCGTTGGGTTCCAGAGTGTCCAAAGTGGACGGCTTGCGCAGGTAGGCACCGAGAGCTTTGCCGAGCTCAACCGGTCGCCCAACGGTGTCGCCCTTCCAGAACGGAAGCCGGGCCGCCTGCCCGGGCGCGGGGGAGACCAGCACCCTGTCCGGCGTGATGTCCTCGATGCGCCAGGAGCTGGTGCCCAGCGCGAAAACATCACCGACCCGCGACTCGTAGACCATCTCCTCGTCCAGCTCGCCGACCCGGCTGGGCTTGGCGGCGCCGGCCAGGAAAACGCCGAACAGCCCCCGATCCGGGATAGTGCCGCCGGAGGTGACCGCAAGCCGCTGATTGCCGGGCCGGCCGGTGAGCTTGTCGGCAGCCCGATCCCACACGATGCGAGGCCGCAGCTCGGCGAAAGCGGTTGAGGGATAACGCCCGGCGAGCATGTCGAGCACCGCGTGCAGGGCCGACTCGGGCAGCTCGGCAAACGGCGCGGCCTTGCGCACCAACTCGGCCGCCTCGGCCACCGTCCATTCGTCGAGCGCTGTCATCGCGATGAGCTGTTGTGCCAAGACATCGAGTGGGTTGTGCGGATAGTCGATCGGCTCCAGCTTGCCGGCCATCATCCGCAAAGCCACCACGGCACATGCCAGCAAATCTCCACGGTGTACCGGGAAAACCACGCCCTTGGACACCGCGCCTACCTGGTGACCCGCCCGGCCGACCCGCTGCAGCCCGGCCGCAACCGTTGGCGGGGCTCCGACCTGGACCACGAGATCGACCGCGCCCATGTCGATGCCCAGCTCGAGGCTGGAGGTGGCGACCACAGCGGGAAGGCGCCCCGACTTGAGCTCTTCCTCGATCTGTTTGCGCTCCTCTTTGGACACTGACCCGTGGTGGGCGCGGGCGATGAGCCCAGGCGCGCCATAGGACGCCCCGGATTGCGCCATGATCTGGGCCGGAAACGCTTCCAGCGCACGCTTTTCGGTGTCGAGCTCGTTGAGCCGGGCACAGAGCCGCTCTGCTCCACGCCGCGAGTTGGCGAAGATAATGGTGGACCGGTGCTGCTTGATAAGTGTGTAGATACGTTCCTCGACGGCGGGCCAGATCGACGCGCGCCGCGGCCCCTCGTCGTCAGCGCGGCCTTCGTCAAGCGCGGTCATGTCCTCGACCGGCACCTCCACGTTGACCTCGATGGTCTTCGCGGATGGCGGCTGCACCACCTCAACCGCCTGCACCCCGCCCAGAAAACGTGCCGTCATCTCGACCGGCTCCACCGTGGCTGACAACCCGATCCGCTGGGCGGGCTTGGGCAGCAACGCATCCAGCCTTTCGAGTGACAAAGCGAGGTGGGCACCGCGCTTTGACCCAGCCACCGCGTGCACCTCGTCAACGATCACGGTTTCGATACGGCGCAAGGATTCGCGGGCCTGCGAGGTCAGCAGGAGGAAGAGCGACTCGGGGGTGGTGATGAGGATGTCGGGTGGCTTGCGCTGGAAGAGTCGCCGCTCGTCGGCTGGGGTGTCGCCGGTGCGCATGCCCACGGTGATATCCGGCTCGGGCAGCCCAAGCCGGGCTGCCGCATGGCGGATACCGGTCAGCGGCGCACGAAGGTTGCGCTCAACATCGACGGCCAGCGCCTTGAGCGGGCTGATGTAGAGCACGCGGCAGCGCTTGGCCGGCTCCTTCGGAATGGGCTCGTGAGCCAGCCGATCGAGTGCCCATAGGAAGGCCGCCAATGTTTTACCTGATCCAGTTGGGGCAACTACCAGCGCATGATGACCCTTGCTAATGGCCCCCCAAGCGCCCGCCTGGGCAGCCGTGGGCGCGGCGAAGACCGCGTCAAACCACGCCCGTGTAGCGGCACCGAAGCGATCCATCACGCACCCATCCTGCCCGCACGGTCTGACATCCCACGAACGATGGGAAACTTGCCCGGGATGGGTGATTCGCGTAGGGTCGGGATCACGTTTGGTAACCCAGCCCTCACGGTGCGGAAGGTCGGACATCATGGATGATCGGCGTAGTCATCAGCACGAATCAGACGTTCTCCTACGCCAGCTCGACGGGCACCTGGCCCGCCTCGAGGCTCGACGGGAACATCACGAGCTTGCGCTCGCCGAGCGCATCGCCGCCAAGTTGCGTCAGCTCATCACCGAAACCGTGCGCGCCAGCGCGGTCGATCGGGCTCGAGTGCGTGCCGCCGTGCATTACTTCGTGGTGCGCCCAGTCCACCTCGGCCTGTGGGTGGTCAACGACATCCTTCGTGACCTCGGCCGGCACGACCTGCTGATCCCCGAGCCCGCTCTGTCCTGACCCTCGTCGTCCTAGCCGCAACTCCACAGGAGTTGCTGTTATGAAGCCGGTCAAAGCGACAACTCCTGTGGAGTTGTCGCGGCTGGGTTAGAGCGTTGCTGTGGCGAGCTTTACGCCGAAACCGATGAAGACGGCTCCCACCGCGGTGGTCCCTGCCTTGGCGAGCGCACGCCGCTTGCGGAAAGCCTCGGCGAGGTAGCTGCCGCCAAAGATCAGCGCGGTGAGATAGATCGCGCTGACAATCTGCAGGATCACGGCGAGCAGCAGGAACGACAGCGCCGGATAGGCATACCCAGGGTCGACGAACTGCACGAAGAACGAGATGAAGAAGAGCGTCGCCTTCGGGTTCATGAAGGTGCTGATGGTGAAGGCCCGGCGGAACGGCTTCTGAGTGTCCAGCGCTTCCGCTGTCGCTTCAGCGCCTGCCTTCCTACGGCGGAAGGCGCTGACGATCATCTTGATCCCGAGGTAGCCGAGGTAAGCGGCGCCCGCGTACTTGATCACGTAGAAGAGCGGCGGATAGGCGCGCAGCACCGACGCCACACCCGCCGCAGAGGCGATCATCAGGATGCTGTCGCCCAGGAACACCCCGGCAGCGGCCTTGTAGCCGGCCTTGACGCCGCGCTGCGCGGCCGTGCTCAACACGTAGAGCGAGTTGGGCCCGGGCAGCAGGATGATCGCGATCGTGCCGATCACGTAAGTGGACAGGTCAGTGACGCCGAGCATGGGTTCAGTCTCCCAGCCTGGCGCGCAATGCGGCCTGTGCGTTCGGCCACTCTGCGGCCACCATGCCGTACAGCGCTGAATCCCGGGGGGTGCCGTCAGCACGCCTGCGGTTGGCGCGCAGCGTCCCTTCGCGGACCGCGCCGAGCCTTTCGATCGCGCGTTGGGACCGCTCATTTCGTATGTCTGTCTGCCAGCACACGCGGACGGCGCCCAGCACGTCGAAAGCGCGTCCCATCAGCATCAGCTTGGCCTCGGTGTTGATGCCGGTCCGCCAGGCCTTGCGGGCCAGGAAGGTCCCGCCGATCTCGACCGCTTCCACTGCGGGCTCGGGGAAGTAGGAGGTGGTGCCGACGACTTCGCCGGTCTGCGCGTCGAGTTGAGCCCACGCCACTCGAGCGCCGGCTGCCTGCCACTCCAGCGCTTTGGTCACCACGAGCTCCATCTGCTCGCGGGTGTCGGCGCGGGGCATGTTCAGATAGCGCCACACTTCCTCGTCACCGCCGAGGCCGGCGAACAGACCGTCCACATGCGACAGATTCAGCGGCTCGAGCACGACATGCTTGCCGCGCAAGGTAACCGGCTCCAGCCACGGGCTGCTGAGCAGATAACCGGGAGTTGGCTGGGTCACCCCGGCGTCGGGGATCGGCAGACCCCGCTTCACCGGCAGCGGCAAGACTCCCGCCCAATAGGGCAAGTCCAGGTCCTCTACCTCATCGTTGACCCCGCCCGTGCGGGCGCGGACCGACACCTCGCTCAACGGCAGTGCCAGCACTGAGGTTTGCGCCAGCTCCTTGTCACTGGGCGGGCGGGTGTGGTTTGAGCGCCCGGGCCCGATCTTTTCCACCAACGCGGTCATCACCTTGCGCTTCTCCGACTCGTCGGTCACGAGAGTGGCCACGCCGTGAGCGACCACAGAGCGGTAATTGGCGCTGTGGTGAAACTGCGAGCGGGCGAGAATCAAGGCATCGAGATGAGTGACTGTCAGGCAGACCCGCAAACCATCCGACCCGGCGGCGAGCAGTGGGCGCGAGCCGGTGGATCCGTGCACGTAAAGGGTTTCGCCGATCCGGACGATCAGCGTCGGGAGCGCTCGGGGCTCACCGTTCACCACGAAGGAGAGCGTGCAGTGCCAAGCCTCGTCCAGGATCTCGTGCGCCCGTTCGCGGTCGTAGGACATCCGGTCGCGCATCCGCATCGCCGTGGTGCGTTCCGTCATCGGATAGGTCATTGCCATCCCGCCTTTGTTCTAGTACGTTCTTAGAACTGTGGCAGTACATTATCGGGTCAAGGGCGATACGGCAACGGGGATAGCCGCGAGCATCGAAGAAGGTGTTCGTGGTGGAGCACTCCTGCCCGGTGCATCGCTGCCACCGGTGCGAGGCTTGGCCGTGGAGCTGGGCGTCAGCCCGGCGACCGTGGCCTCGGCGTACCAGCGGCTGCGCCAGCGAGGCATCGTCAGCACGGCCGGGCGCAACGGGACCCGGGTCAGGTCAGCGCCGCCGATCTCCTCGCTGCGCTCCACTCGCGCACTGATGGTGCCCGAGGGCATCCGCAATCTCTCCACGGGTGAGCCCGATCCGTTGCTGCTGCCCAAACTGAGCACCGTGGCCGGAGCCAACATCGGTTATTCGCTGGCGGGTCCGTTGCCGGAGTTTTTGACGGCGGCTGCGGAGCGCCTTTCGGAGCTGCCGAGCTCTACCCGGTACACCCTGGTGAATGGTGCTCTTGATGCCATGGACCGAGTGCTGACCGCGCACCTTCGCCCTGGAGATCTGGTGGGTGTTGAGGATCCCGGCTGGGCCGCGTGCCTGGATCTGCTTGCGGTGCTGGGGTTGGTGCCGGTGCCGATCCCGGTAGACGCGGAGGGGCCGACCGTTGCGGGCGTTGAGGTTGCGCTCGAGCGCGGGGTGAGCGCGATCATTGTGACCGCTCGCGCGCAGAACCCAACCGGTGCCGCGATCAGCGCGACCCGAGCACGGGCGCTACGTCCGTTGCTGAAGGAGGTGCTGTTGGTCGAGGACGATCACGCGGCCGAGCTGGCCGGTGTGCCATGGCATCCACTGGTCGGCGGCGGCTCGCGATGGGCGTTTCTGCGCAGCGCCTCCAAGCCATACGGTCCTGATCTGCGATGCGCCGTGCTCGCAGGAGACCCGGAGACGGTGTCGCGAGTGGAGGGCCGGATGCGCCTGACCGCAGGCTGGGTCTCCAGTCTGTTGCAGCGCACCCTGTTGAGCCTTTGGCAGACCTTCGATCCGGCCGAGGCCGGGCGCACCTATGACCGCCGGCGCAACGCGATGATCGAAGCGCTGCGGCTGCGCGGGATAGAAGCGTTTGGCCGCACCGGAATCAACGTCTGGATCCCGGTACCCGATGAGACTCAAGCCATTGCGTCACTTCGCGATTCCGGCTATGCCGTGGCACCCGGCCACCTGTACCGGATCGCGAGCCCACCGGCCATTCGGATCACCGTTGCCACCCTAGAAGAGTCCGAAGTGGACGGTGTGGCCGACGCTGTCGCGGCGGCGCTTGGCAACGACCTGCGGCCAATGGTTGGCAGATAAGAAAACCGGCGCCCCGCGAATGGGGGGCGCCGGTTCAAGAGACTGATCAGGGGATCAGCGGCGGATACGACGGGTCGAGCAGACCGCGGTCGCGAAGGTCGCGGTATAGCGGCACCTCCTCGTGGAAGTGGCCCCAGGCATGGTCGCCGCCCTCGATCTCGTCGTGCACGCGACCTTCGTCGAGTGCGCCCACGAGCTGGCGCTGGACGGCACTCAAGGATTCGGCCACGGAAGGTGTGACGGCCTGGTCACGGATGGCCACCCAGCGGTAGGTGTAGCCGAAGAAGACCACCTTGCGGGTCAGCTCGGAGTAGTTGTTGGAGCGCGCGTGCCAGATGCGGCGGTCGAAGAAGACCGCGTCACCAGCATTTGCGCAGACCTCCATCGCCCCCTCTGGGTCGGGCCACTCGAGGTCGCGCCGCGGCGGGCCGTCGATGCGGTTGGTCAGGTGAGAGCCCTTGACCACCTTGAAGTTGCCACGGCCGGGCTCGGACACGTCGGAGAGCCAGAAGGCCAGCTTCACCGAGATCCTGGGCCGTGGGTTCGTCTCGATCTCACGGTTCTGCCGGCCGCCGTCCTGGTGCCACTCGAAGCGGAACGGCTTGGGCTCACGGATCGGCGGGTGCACGTCGAGGTGTGAGTGGTAGACGTGGACATTCCAGCCGAGCATCGACCAGACCAGCGGGAAAGCGGCCGGGTGGTCGACCAGACCGGCGAGCTCGGGGCAGCTGGCCACCGCGCTCAGCTTGTGCAGCGAACGGTCCGGCCCGAGCCGGCCGTTGGCCTCGTGCTCGGCATACACCCGGTCGACGGCGCCCGCGTAGTGCGCCACCTCCTCAGGCGTCAGCACATTCCGGATGATCACGAATCCGTCGCGCTCGAATTGTTCACGCTCCTCGGCGGTCATCACGCGCGACGCTAGGGGGGTGGTGGTGGTCAAGACGTCCCTCCGGGGCGATAAAGGGTTCACGTTTGCTGGGCCAGCCTAGCCTTACGGCTGTAGCTTCGACACCCATGACCCCTCAGACCGTTCCCGATCTCGCCCGAGTGCAGACGCGAACGGTGCGCCTCCTCATGCTCGTCGAGATCATCACCGGGCTCGGGGTGGCGATGGGGATTTCGGTAGGTGCCCTGCTCACTCAGGACATGGCGGGTACCGAATTGTCCGGTGTCGCGCAGAGCGGGGCAGTCATCGGAGGCGCCCTGATGGCCTTGCCGGCCTCGGCGCTGATGCAACGGGCGGGCAGGCGGCCCGGGCTCGCGCTCTGTTACCTAGTGGGCGCGGTGGGTGGGCTCGCGGTCCTCGGCGCGGCCGTCTCCGGCTCGATTCCGCTGCTCTTCCTCGGCTTCTTCCTCTTCGGCTCGGGCAATGCCGGCAAACTCGCGGCCCGCTACGCCGCCGTCGACCTCGCGCCGGATTCGGTGCGGGGCCGGCACCTTTCGTTCGTGGTGTGGGCCACCACGGTCGGGGCAGTGATCGGGCCGAATCTGGCCGCCCCGCTCGGCAACTCGCTGCCCGGCGTCCCCACCCTGGCCGCGCCCTTCGGCTTCGCCGCGGCCGCTTTCCTCGTCGGGGCCCTACTGATCCTGCTCTTCCTACGACCTGACCCGTTGCTACTGGCGGGCCAGCGCACCGAAGCACCGATGGAGAAAACGAGTCTGGCCATCGCCTGGCGCGCGGTGTTGGCCTCACCCGGTGCACGCCTTGGCATTACCGCCACCTCCATCGGCCATCTCGTGATGGTCGCGGTGATGTCGATGACCCCGCTCCACATTGGAGAGACCCACTCACCCGCGGACACCTTGCGCATCGTGGGCTTCGTCATCAGCGCCCACATCGCCGGCATGTACGGCCTCTCGCCGGTGGTCGGCTGGCTCACCGACAAAATTGGCCGCCGCCCGGTCATCCTCGGCGGAGTCGCTTTACTGGTAGCGGCTTGTGCCATCGCCGGAACGTCCGGTCACGACACTCCTCAGTTGACCGCGGCGCTGATTCTGCTCGGGCTGGGGTGGTCGTGCACGATGGTCGCCGGATCCACGCTCTTCGCCGAATCGGTACCGGTCTTCGTCAAAGCCCGCGCCCAGGGGCTTTCCGACTTGGCCACCGGGCTGACCGGGGCGAGCGCCGGGCTCGTTTCCGGTGTCATCGTGGGACTTTCGGGCTATCCGGCGCTCACCCTGATCGCCGCGATCGCGACGCTTCCGTTGCTCGCGCTGGCATTGCGGCCGGTACCGGCATGAAGTCACTTTTCGTAGCTGTAGGCGGGCTGCTCATTGGCGCGCTGACCCTTGTCCTGCAAGGATTGCTGCCCGGCAGCTGGGGTCACCTCGCCAACTCCGGCGCCACCTGGGTCGTCGCCGCCTTCTTCGCGGGCGCCTATCTCGGCAGGCCCGCATTGCATGGGACGGTCGTGCTCTTTGGCGAGGTGGTCGGGTACTACGGTGCGGCCGCGACCTTCCTGAATCAGCGGGAGCCCCAAGCCCTGGTCGGCCCAGCGGTCTGGCTCGCAGTGGCACTGGTGGCCGGCCCGATCTTCGGCATCGCCGGCGCCTGGTGGCGTGATGAGCAGCGCCCGATCCGGCGCATCGTCGCGGTGGCCCTGCTTGGCGGCGTCTTCATCGCCGAGGGTCTCTATTTAATGATCACTTTGGGGTACCTGGCCGAAGGCACCATGATGCTGGCGCTCGGCATTCTCACTCCTGCGCTGCAAAGGTCCGGCGCGGATCGCTGGCGTAGCCTCGCCGCGCTCGTTCCGGTCACCGCGTTGGGTCTGCTCGCCTACTGGGGGATCGGCGCATTCAGCCAAGCGGTATTCACCAACGCGTAGCTTGGAAGTATGCCGATCCAACGTCTCAACCACGCTGTTCTCTACGTCCGCGAAGTGGATCGCAGCGTGGCCTTCTACCACGATGTGCTCGGTTTCCGGCAGGTCATGGGGATCCCCGGGCGGGCCGCTTTCCTACAGGCGGAAGGCAGCACCAACGACCACGATCTGGGCCTGTTCGCCGTCGGTGAGCAGGCGGACGACAGCGCCGCCGGCCGCGGCAGTGTCGGTCTCTATCACCTCGCCTGGGAGGTGGACACGCTGGCCGAGCTCGAGCGCATCGCCACGGCGTTGACCGGCGCGGGTGCTCTGGTTGGTGCCTCAGATCACGGCACCACAAAAGCGCTCTACGGCAAGGATCCGGACGGGCTTGAGTTCGAAGTCTCCTGGCTGGTCCCGGCGGACCAACTCGATCCGGACACCCTGGCCGCCCGGGAACGCATCGGCCCGCTCGACCTCGCCATGGAAAAGCAGCGCTACGGCGCGGAAACCCGTGGCGGCGTCGGGGTTTCGGTGACATAGCTTTCGGTGACATAACGCAGGCTCTTCGCACCACTGTTGGTGATGTGAGTGGTGCCGTCGTGGCGCCAGCCTGCCTTCTCGTAGAACCGGATCGCTCGCGCATTGCCCTCGTAGACCCAGAGGAGAAACCTGCGGTAGCCCATGCTGTACAAAGTGGACAGTGACTGCTCGTGTAGCCGTTGCGCCACACCGGTGCCGTGCGCTTGTGGGAGGACGAAGAGTGCATAGAGGTCACCAATTTCGGGATCCTGCCCCGAGTCGACATAACTGAAGCCGAGCAGCTCGCCGTCCAGCTCTGCCACGAGCAGGTGGTGGCTCTGCGCCTCCTTGGCCACCCGCTCCGTCCACGCCGTCAGCCGCGTCTGCGGGGTGACCTGGGCCAGCTCGTCGTCGGGCAGGACACCGGCGTATGCGTGGTGTTGAGCCACGGAATCGATCTCGGCAACCTTCGGTAGATCTACTTCTCGCGCCGGGCGAACGATCAAGGGCATTAGCGGATGATAGCCAGCCCCATGGCAGACTTGCCGGGTGCGGCAGACAGACTTCTGGGAGCGGATGGGTGAGGTTTTCGGGCCTGCCTATGCCCGCAGCGTGGCGAAAGACCAGGTGTTGACGCAGCTGGGTGGCCGGACAGTCCATACAGCCCTGGCCGAGGGCGTCGACGTGCAGGTGGTCTGGCGGGCTGTGTGCGCGCAGTATTCGGACCGCGTCCCGGCGCGGCTCAGGTAGCGCACTTCCCCGCGCCGAAGGACAGGACGATCCGCTCGGTCTTGCCATCGAAGTGGACCTGTACAGGTACACACTGTGGCCCAGTGATCATAAAGCCGCCGTTGAATTGGGTTTCCCGCTCGCAGCCGATGAAGGTGACCGAAGGCGCATCGTGGTCGGTATAGGCCAATGCCACATTGGACGGTTCGGAGTCGGGCAACGAGATCGTCACCTGCTTGCCACCGTCCACCACGGCCAGCACCTTGATGAAACGGCGGCCATCCGGCCGCGGCGAAATCGAGTCCAGCCAGGCGGGGTCCGCAGAGAACCAGGTTACGAAGGCCACTGGGCCAACGACGGTGGCCTTCGCCCGCCAATCTGGACTCATCTCGCCGTAGACCGAACTGCCGCAGTCGCGGATCTCACCGGTTGGTGGAGCCGGATCCGCTGTGCAGGCAGTGGTCAGCAGCGACAACACGAGAATTGAAACCCATCGCACGCCAGGAGGAGTCGCTCGGCGTGTCGTGGGTTCCACCCTGGTTATGGTGCGATGGGCGTGGCGCGTTGAGGCTCGTACACGTGTTCGGCTAGGCTCAGCCAGGTTTTGTCGGACCCGAGATCTAATGTGTTCCCCGTGACGAAGAGGGCCCAAGTAAAGACACCACGTGAAGAGGTGGCGACGAGCATGGCAACGGTTCCGGATAAGAGCAAGGCGCTGGACCTGGCACTTGCGCAGATCGACAAGCAGTTCGGCAAGGGCTCGGTGATGCGCCTGGGCGAGCGCCCGGTCGTGCAGATGGCGGTGATCCCCACCGGTTCCATCGCGCTCGACGTGGCACTCGGCGTCGGCGGGCTGCCGCGGGGCCGGATCGTCGAGATCTATGGGCCTGAGTCCTCAGGTAAGACAAGCTTGGCGCTGCACGCGATCGCGAGTGCGCAGCGCAGCGGCGGCATCGCCGCCATCATCGACGCCGAGCACGCGCTCGACCCGGAGTATGCCAAGGCCCTCGGGGTGGATACCGATGCGCTGCTCGTGTCCCAGCCGGACACTGGCGAGCAGGCGCTCGAGATCGCCGACATGCTGATCCGCTCGGGTGCGCTCGACCTCATCGTCATCGACTCGGTGGCGGCGCTCGTTCCTCGCGCCGAAATCGAGGGCGAGATGGGTGACAGCCACGTGGGTTTGCAGGCCCGGTTGATGAGCCAGGCGCTCCGGAAGATCACCGGCGCGCTGAGCAACTCCAACACCACCATGATCTTCATCAACCAACTACGTGAAAAAATAGGGGTAATGTTCGGTTCGCCCGAAACAACCACTGGTGGTAAGGCGCTGAAGTTCTACGCATCGGTGCGGTTGGACATTCGCCGCATCGAGAGCCTCAAAGACGGTACCGACATCGTCGGTAACCGCACCAGGGTCAAGGTCGTCAAGAACAAGGTGGCCAGCCCGTTCAAGCAGGCAGAGTTCGACATCATGTATGGCAAGGGCATCTCCCGTGAGGGCTCGCTGATCGACGTGGGCGTCGAGCAGAGCATCATCCGCAAGGCGGGTGCCTGGTACACGTATGAGGGCGACCAGCTCGGTCAGGGTAAGGAAAAGGCGCGCGAGTTCCTCAAGGAGAACCCGGACGTCGCGGCCGAGATCGAGAAGAAGATCCTGGAAAAGCTCGGTGTCGGAGTGTCCACCTCGGACGCTGCGGGCGGCCCGGCACTCCCGCCGGTCGACTTCTAACGAGTCGTGGCTCGCTCGGGTCGGGGCTGGGATGCGAAACCCCCAGCCCCCAAGCGCGCCGGGCAACGCCGCGCCCAATCTGGCGATGAGAACCTTGGCGAGGCTGGGCAGCGGCCGACGCGGCGCAGTCTGCCCTGGTCGGCGCAGCCGCCGAGCAATGCGCCCGCCTCGGGGGAGCCAGCTTCCGCAAGAGGTGCGAAGGGACGCCGCCGTGAAGAGAGCCGGCAGGCGGAGCAGCGAGACCCGTATGAGGTGGCCCGGGAAATCTGTTTAAGACAGTTGGCGGTGCGTCCGCGTACTCGAGCCGAGCTCGCAACAGCCTTGAAGAAGAAGGGTGTCGCGGAAGAGGTCTCCAGTGCGGTGCTCGATAGGTACGACGAAGTAGGCATGATTGACGATGCCGCCTTCGCTAGGGCCTGGGTGAGCAGCCGCCATCACAGCAAGGGCCTGGCCAGCCGCGCGCTGGCTCAGGAGCTGCGACAACGTGGCGTCAAGCAGGAGGTCGCGGCGCAGGCTCTGTCCGAGTTGGATTCGGAGACCGAGGCGCAGACCGCCCTTGACCTGGCCATGCGCAAATTGAGGACGACACGCGGGGAGCCCGAAGCAGTCTTTCGTCGTTTGGTGGGGATGCTCGCGCGCAAGGGTTATCCGGGCGGCGTGGCGGTGCGAGCGGTAAAAGAAGCCCTGGCCACGCGGGATGCCGAGGCAGCTGAGCTGATTGATCCCGACGTTTACGAAGAATAGTTGATTGTCCGGCTTGGTGTCCGATCATGAGTTCTTGACCGGACCACCCTCCGCCGCCTAGCCTTCGCAGTGAAGAGGGAAACACCAACCAGCAAACGGCTATAGCGCACAACATAGAACGCGTAACAGTACGGCAACATTTTTCCTGGTGAGAGCACCGGCCGCGCCCCTCGGCAGGTGCTCTGGCCTGCTGTCCCTGGTTAGGTGTGGACCTCCGCGTCGGCAACCGTCGGCGTCGCGATGGTTCAGGAGGCAGGCCATGGTCGAACGGGCCAGAACAGGGCACGGTTCGACATTGAGTTTGCCGGACGGGCACGGTTGGGCCGTGCGTGACAGGGGAGCGGCATGAACGGGGTCGAGAGCGCACTGCTCGCGGCGATCATCGTATTGGCGCTACTCGTGGCGGCAATGCTGCTGGTCGGCACGAGACTGCTGCGCCGGCTTAGTGGACCGACCGGGCCAACCGGTGCTCCGCTGAGCGTGATCGTGGACGATCCCGAGGCGGCCGCAGAGCGGGAAAGACAGCGGCAAACCCTGGTTGAGCTGCAATCCGCGGTGGGCCAGGCGCAGAGCGCGTTGGAACACGAGCGCCGGACCGTAGCCACAGCTCAGGCCGAGGCGACTGCCGCGCGAGCTGAGAGTGCCGCGGCGAAGGCGGAGGTGGCCACAGCTCGCACCGAAGCGCAGCGAGTCTTGGACAACGCACACTCCGAGGCCGACTCGGTGCTGCAGCGGGTACACCGACAGGCCGAACAGGACGCCGAGCAGATGCGCGCCACCGCAAAGCGCACCGGCGAGCGCGAGATCACGATGCTCACCGCGACGGCGAAGGAGCAGGCGGCCGAAGCGGAGCGCAGGCTGCAGCGACTCGACGAACGCGAGCGCATGCACGCGGACGAGGCCGAACGCCTCGCGGAACGGGAGCGCATGTACGCCGAGGAGGCCGAGCGTCTGGCCGAAAGAGACAGACGGATCGCGACCGCCGAGGCTGAGCTGGCCAAAGCCGACATCGCCCTGCAGGCAAGGAAACTCGAGCTGGAGGAGGCGCAGGAGCAGCGCCGCCGGGAGCTGGAGCGGGTGGCCGGGCTGACCGCCGAGCAGGCCAAGGCCGAGCTGGTCGAGACGATCGAGATGCAGGCCAAACGTGAGGCCGCCCTGCTCGTGCGGGATATCGAAGCGGACGCCAGGACCAACGGCGAGCAGCGGGCGCGGCACATCGTGGTCGACGCGATCCAGCGGGTGGCCAGCGAGCAGACAGCCGAAAGTGTCGTGAGCGTGCTGCACCTGCCCAGCGATGAGATGAAGGGCCGGATCATCGGCCGGGAAGGCCGCAACATCCGGGCTTTCGAGACGGTGACCGGGGTCAACCTCATCATCGACGACACGCCCGAGGCGGTGCTGCTCTCCTGTTTTGATCCGGTCCGCCGGGAGATCGGCCGGCTCACCCTCGAGAAGCTCGTCCTGGATGGACGGATCCATCCACATCGGATCGAGGAGGTACACGACCTGGCCCGGCTGGAGGTCGAGCAGATGTGCCGGCGCGCGGCGGAGGACGCGCTGGTCGAGGTCGGCATCACGGACATCCACGATGAATTGGTGATCCTGCTTGGGCGCTTGCGCTACCGCACCTCCTACGGGCAGAATGTGCTCAAGCACCTGGTCGAAACGGCCCACGTGGCCGGGATCATGGCCTCGGAGCTGAAGCTGGATCCAATGCTCATCAAGCGTTCGGCCTTCCTGCACGACATCGGCAAGGCGCTCACTCACGAGGTCGAAGGCTCACACGCGATCATCGGCGCGGATGTGGCACGTCGCTTCGGTGAGTCCGAGGAGGTGGTGCACGCGATCGAGGCGCACCACAACGAAGTACCGCCGCAAACCATCGAAGCCGTGCTCACCCAAGCCTCCGACGCCTGCTCAGGAGGGCGGCCTGGGGCTCGGCGAGAGTCGCTGGAGGCCTACGTCAAGCGACTCGAGCGTATCGAGGAGATCGCGGGAGCCAAGCAGGGCGTGGAGAAGGTCTTCGCCATGCAGGCCGGCCGCGAGGTGCGGGTGATGGTGCGACCGGACGAAGTGGACGAAATCGGTGCGGCGGTGCTGGCGCGTGACGTTGCCAAACAGATCGAGGAGGAGCTGACCTATCCCGGTCAGATCCGGATCACCGTGGTACGTGAGTCGCGCACCACGGAGATTGCCCGCTAGACCTTCGGCAGCGGGCGGCTTTCCAGCGGCACATCGGTGTCGATCTCGTCGTCGCGCTGACCCACCACCACCGGCGCAGGGGACCAACCCCCGACCGCCTGCCCAGTGTCCAGATCGGTGAGCACCCTCGGCCCGGCTGGCAGGCCGGCGCGTGAGCGGCGCCGGTCCGCATAGACGGCGAGCTTGGACAGCCCGTAGCAGACCACGATGTACATCACTGCGGTGAGGGTGTACATCGGAATGGTCGGAGTGGGGATCCCCTCCGATCCGGCTGCCTCGATGATATTTCGGCTGGTCCGCAGAGCGTCGTTAAAGGACACGATCATGCCGAGCGAGGTGTCCTTGAAGATCACGACGATCTGGCTGATCAGCGCCGGCAGCATGATCCGGATGGCTTGGGGCAGTTGCACCAAGCGGATGCTCTGCCCAACGGACAGGCCCATCGACGAGGCCGCCTCGTGCTGGCCGATCGGCAGACCGGACATCCCGGAGCGGAGGATCTCTCCGATCACGACGCTGTTGTAGAGCGCCAGGCCGATCACGAGGAACCACATCTGATCTTCGAAGGCCAGGCCATAGTCGGCCAGCACTTTGTAGACGAGGAAGATGGTCACCACGACCGGTAGCCCACGGAAGAACTCGACCCAGAACCGGCTGGCACCTGTGCCACCAATAGTCAGCCACCGCATGACCAAGGAGACGGCAGGCGGGCGATCCTCGTAACGGCGCCCACGCAGGCCGCGCAGCTGTGCTCGCAGCAAGGCAAGCCCAATGCCGGCGACAATGGAAAAGACTATGGCGAGCGCTGCCGCGGTGAACGTGGCCAGCCAACCTTCACGCAACAGAGCCCACACGTTGGAGAACTGCGGATGGTTGGGATCGATGATCAGGCCCCACCGCTCCATGGTGAGCTGGCCGTTCTTCTCGAGCGGCCGGTAGACGAATTGGTAGAGGCCAAGGCCGATGAGAACGATGGCAAGAACGCTGGCTATTGCGCTGATCCGGCGGGCGCGCGGCCCTGGCGCGTCGTAGAGGACATCCGTATCGCGGCTCATCGGGCGATCGCCCTCCTCTTCTCAACTCGGTCCAGCACCAGTCCCAAGGGGATGGTCATGATCAGGTACCCGACGGAGATGCCCAGGAAGATGACGACGGTCGGATAGGACTGGTCCCGCTCGGTGGCTGCCGACATCGTCTCCGCCACTGCCATGAGATCGCCGTGGACGCCGCCGATCGCGCCGGCGAGTGCCGAGTTCTTAAGCATCGCGATGATCACGCTGCCCAGCGGCACGATCGCGTACTTCCACGCTTGCGGGAAGACGATGAAGCGCAGGTTCTGGGTGAAGGTAAGGCCAATTGAACGAGCCGCTTCAGCCTGCCCGGAGGGGACGGCGTTGATGCCGGAGCGCATCGCTTCGCAGACGAAGGCGGCGGTGTAGAGCACGAGTGAGATCACGGCGAACCGGAAGTAGGGCAGGTCGATCCCGAGCGGCTTCATGATTGAGCTCAGCAGGGGGATCTTGAGGAAGTCCGCGCCCACGATCCCGAGCTCCGGCAGGCCGAAGGCGGCGAAGAACATCACCACGGTCAGTGGCATGTTGCGGAAGATCGTGACGTATGAGGTGCCCACAGCCCGCAACGGCGGCAGCGGCGAAACCCTTAGCGCCGCGATGAACGCGCCCAGAATGAGCGCGCCCACCGCGGAGAGGAGGCAGATCTGGAGGGTGACAAGGAAGCCGTGCCAAAGCAGATCGATCACCTTGCGTCACCCTCCAGCTTCATCGAAAACTCAGTAACGGTTGACAGTGATTGCGGTCGGGACGGGCGCAACCTTGCCGGCAGAACCAGTCGCCTCCCATGCCTTCTTGTAGCGGCCGTCAGCGAACGCCTTCTCCAGCATGTCGTTGACCCAGTCGCGGAAGACCTTGTCGTCCTTCTTCACGCCGATGCCGTAGGGCTCCTTGGTGAACGGCTTGCCCAGCAGCGTGTAGGCGTCGGGCTCCTTGTCCACGTAGCCCATCAGGATGACGTTGTCGGTGGTCACCGCGTCGACGGTCTTCTTCTTCAGTGCGTCAAGGCACTTGGTGTAGACGTCGAACTCCACCAGCTGGGTGGCGGGGTCCTTGAGGTAGGTCTTGATGTTCTTGGCCGGGGTCGAGCCGGTCACCGAGCAGACCTTCTTGGTGCCTTCCTTGAAGGTGTCCGGTCCGGTGATCGACGTGTCGCCCTTGGCCACCAGGATGTCCTGGCCGGCCGTGTAGTACGGGCCGGCGAAGCTGACCTTCTGCTTGCGCGCGTCGTTGATCGTGTAGGTCGCGATTACCAGGTCGACCCGGCCGTGGACGATGTGGTCCTCGCGGGCCTTGGTGACGGACTCTTCAAACTTGATCTTGTTTTCGGCGATACCCAGCTCGGCGGCGAGGATCTTGCCGATCTCCACGTCGAAGCCGGTGAACTTGCCATCGAGGCCCTTGAGGCCGAAGAGGGGCTGGTCGTACTTGATGCCGATGGTGAGCTTGCCGGCTTTTGCGATGGTGTCCATTGTGGAGCCGGCCGCGAACTTGCTGCTCGCCGCCGGTTCTTCCTTCTTGCCACAGGCGGCAACTCCAAAGGCGAGCACCGCGATAGCGGCGATCGCCGTAATGCGCTTGAGACGCATTCTTCCTCCCTTATCCGTCTCCACCATTCGGCGGCCGGGGTTTGTTCGTGCCCAGGGTCGATTGACCATGGGCCAAGTCAGCGTCAGTGCAGCACCTTCGACAGGAAGTCTCGGGCGCGTTCACTGCGGGCTTGGCCGAAGAATTCGGCTGGTGGTGCCTCCTCGACCAGCTCGCCGTCGGCCATGAAAACGACGCGCTTTGCCGCATGCCGGGCAAAGCCCATTTCGTGGGTGACGACGATCATCGTCATGCCCTCGGCCGCGAGTGCGGTCATGACATCCAGCACTTCGCCGACCATTTCCGGGTCGAGTGCACTGGTCGGCTCGTCGAAGAGCATTGCTTTGGGCTGCATGGCCAGCGCGCGGGCGATCGCTGCCCGCTGCTGCTGTCCACCTGAGAGCTGTCCGGGGTGTTTGGACGCCTGGTTACCGATGCCGACTCTGTCCAGCAGTTGCATGGCGCGCTCGCGGGCCACCTGTTTGGACTCACCACGGACCTTGATCGGGCCGAGCGTGACGTTTTCCAGGATGCTCAGATGGGCGAAGAGGTTGAAGGACTGGAACACCATGCCGACTTCGCTACGCAGCTTGGCGAGCGCCTTGCCTTCCTCGGGCAACGGCTTTCCGTCGAAGGTGATGCTCCCCGAGTTAATCGTCTCCAGCCGGTTTATGGCACGGCAGAGAGTCGACTTGCCGGAGCCGGAAGGACCAATGACCACAACGACTTCGCCCCGGTCAATGGTCAGGTTCACGTCACGAAGAACATGCAGCGAACCAAACCACTTGTTCACAGCGTTCAGCTCGATGAGCGGTTCCGGCATGCGTGAGTCCTTCGCAAAAGGGTCTGCTGATGCGACGTCACTCTAGATTGGGTCTTACCGCCTGCGGAACCCAGAAAGGTCACGTCCCGATAACCGTTTGTCTCCGGGTAGCCTTGCGTTGCCATGACGATTGAGA
>DPJL01000016.1:0-4799 GCA_003543035.1 Micromonosporaceae bacterium
GAGGGGTGATGGGCACGGTGGATTCTAAACTCAGACTTGGCTCCGCAGCCGGGCGCGGCACGCTGGCGGCGGCAGTACTTGCGTCTGGAATGGCATTCCTCGACTCCACTGTGGTCAATGTCGCTCTGCCCGCGCTCGGGCGCGAGTTCAAGGCGAGTGTGGCTGAGCTGCAATGGGTGTTGAACGGCTACACGCTGACGCTTGCAGCGTTCGTCCTGTTGGGCGGGGCTCTCGGGGATCGTTACGGCCGCCGGAAAGTGTTTCTCATCGGCGTCATCTGGTTCACGGTTGCGTCGCTCCTGTGTGGAATAGCGCAGGACCCCGCGACATTGATCGTAGCCCGCATCGTGCAAGGCATTGGTGCAGCTCTGCTCACTCCCGGCTCGCTCTCACTGATCCAGGCGTCGTTCGATCCGGACGAGCGCGGCAAGGCGATCGGGGCATGGTCCGGCCTATCTGGAGTGACAACCGCACTCGGGCCTTTCCTCGGTGGGGTGCTGATCGATCAGGCTTCCTGGCGCTGGATCTTCTTCATGAACATCCCGCTCGCCGCCGTGGCCTGCTGGCTGACGTGGCGCTATGTGCCCGAGAGCCGCGATCTCTCCTCGACCGAACGGTTCGACTTCGGCGGTGCCCTGCTCGGCGCACTCGCCTTGGCCGGGCTCACCTACGGCCTCATCTCGCCCGGCATGGGCGGCTGGATCGCGCTCGGCGTCGCACTCGTCAGCGGCGTCGCGTTTGTGTTGATGGAACGGGCAGAACGCGAGCGCGCAATGATGCCCGTACACCTCTTCTCCAGCCGCGTTTTCGCCGCCCTCAACGTCTACACGGTGATCGTCTACGGCGCGTTCGGTGGCCTGTTCTTCCTGCTGGTCATCTATTTGCAGAACGCGCTGGGTTACTCGGCGCTCGAAGCCGGCATCGCGACCTTGCCGATAACCGTTCTGCTGCTTGCCTTTTCCGCGCAATCCGGTGCACTCGCCACTCGCATCGGGCCGCGCCTGCAACTCATTGGCGGGCCACTCCTCTGCGCAGTAGGCGCCGCCCTGCTCTATTGGGCCGGCGACAACTACTGGACGACGATATTCCCTGGCGTGCTCGTTTTCAGCGTCGGCCTGACCATGCTCGTGGCGCCGTTGACCACCACAGTGCTTGCGGCCGTAGCGGATCGCTATGCCGGCGTTGCCAGCGGCATCAACAACGCCGCCGCTCGCGCCGGTTCGCTGGTCGCCGTCGCGGCTCTGCCTCTGCTCGTCGGCCTGTCCGGCACCGAATACGCGCAAGCCGGGCCGCTCACCACTTCCTATCGGGCCGCGACCCTTTGGAGCGCAGCCTTTCTCGCGCTCGGCGGCCTGATCGCGCTCGTCCTCCCACGCCGCCTCCCCAAACCCGCCACCGACGCCCCGACTCCAACCCCCTGACCGCCTCCGCTGTCACCGCTTCACTCGAGCCTCGACCGCGCAGGCCAGTGAATTCCAAACCCATGTCGGATATCCGCGGTGGTCCAGACCGCGCCTCCCGCGACGCCGTCACGCCCGCGGTGGTCCCGCTTCCAAACCCATCCGGCGCACTCGTCAGTAGATCTAGGAAGATTCTTGTCGTTATAGCCACAACAATGGTCCAAGATCCGCGCCTTGGGTGAAGGGCGCTAGGCGCGAGGCGCGAGGGAGGGTGTGGTGAAGGCGGTCATCGAAAACGATGTGAGCGCACCGTTTTCGGTGAGCGAGTTTGGAGAGTGACTCACCCCGGAGGGCAGCAGCTCCCTGATCACCGCGATCAAGGGAGGGTGATTAACGGTTGACGGCGCTCCAGACGGCCTTGAGGGAGGCGGTGACGATGTTGGCGTCAATGCCTACGCCCCAACGGGTTTCACCGTCGACCTCGCACTCGACATAGGCGGCCGCTTGCGCGTCCCCACCGGACGTGAGGGCGTGCTCCGCATAGTCGAGCACTCGTACGTTGACTCCGCGCCCGCTCATAGCGTGCGTGAAGGCGTCGATCGGGCCGTTTCCGATGCCACTCAAGCCATCGACGGAGATCTCCACCTTGCCGTCCACCGTGGAGATGTCGTAGTTGCCGAGCGTGGAGCTCAAGTACTCGGTGGAGAAGATCTCCCACATCTCGGCCGGCGAAACCTCGCCGCCCTCGACGTCGACGTGGCGCTGGATCACGCCGGAGAACTCGATCTGCAGGCGGCGCGGCAGCTCAAGGTGGTGCTCGCTCTTCATGATGTAGGCGACGCCACCCTTGCCGGATTGCGAGTTGACCCGGATGACGGCCTCGTAGGAGCGGCCCAGGTCCTTGGGATCGATCGGCAGGTAAGGCACCGCCCAGAAGGGTCCGCCGCGCTTTTCCAGCGCCTCGAAGCCCTTCTTGATCGCATCCTGGTGCGAGCCGGAGAACGAGGTGTAGACCAGATCCCCGGCGTAGGCGTGGCGCTCGTGCACGGGCAGCTGGTTGCAGTATTCGACAGTGCGCTTGATGTCGTCGATGTCGGAGAAGTCGATCTGAGGGTCGATGCCCTGGCTGAACAGGTTCAGGCCCAGGGTCACGATGTCAACGTTGCCGGTGCGCTCGCCGTTGCCGAACAGACAGCCCTCGATGCGGTCGGCCCCGGCCAGCACGCCCAGCTCGGCGGCGGCGACACCGGTGCCGCGATCGTTATGCGGGTGCAGGGACAGGACGATTGAGTCGCGCCTGGGCAGGTTGCGGTGCATCCATTCGATGGAGTCCGCGTACAGGTTGGGAGTGGCCATCTCCACCGTCGCGGGCAGATTGATGATCAGGGGCCACTCCGGCGTGGGATCGATGACCTCGATGACCGCTGAACAGATCTCCAGCGCGTAGTCCATCTCCGTCCCCGTATACGACTCGGGCGAGTACTCGTACCGGATGTGGGTGTCAGGCGTGTGGATCGAGGCGTACTTCTGGCACAGCCGGGCGCCATCGGTGGCGATCGCGGTGATGCCGTCCTTGTCGAGCCCGAAAACCACATCGCGCTGCAGGACGGAAGTCGAGTTGTAGAAGTGGACGATGGCCGCGCGGGCGCCTCGCAGGCTCTCGAAAGTCCGGTCGATCAGGTGCTCGCGACACTGCACCAGGACCTGGATCGTCACGTCTGAAGGGATCAGATCCTGCTCGATGAGCTGGCGGACAAAGGCGAAGTCGGTCTCGGATGCGGCGGGAAACCCGACTTCGATCTCCTTGTACCCCATCCGCACCAGCAGCTCGAACATGCGGCGCTTGCGGTCGGGGGACATCGGGTCGATCAGGGCCTGGTTTCCGTCGCGCAGGTCTACCGCGCACCATTGCGGGGCTTTCTCTACGCGTTTGGACGGCCAGGTGCGGTCCTCGATGATCGGCGCGAACGGAAACGGCTCATATCGATGGAACGGCATGTTGCTGGGGCGCTGGGCTGCAGCGGACATGGGTCAATGCTCCTCTGTGGGCAAAGCTGGAAGGCTGAAAAGTGACCAGCACCACACCCCGCGACGAGAGGCTGGTCTGAAAGTCAGGCCTCGTCGCGGCTGAGAAGGAGCAGCAGCTCGCACCACATGATGGGGATCACCCTACGACGGCGACCTCGGATGTCGCTGCAGAAGCCCGAACTGTGGGACGGCGGGTTCGGGAAGCCCAGTCCACGGCCGGCCCGGCGGCCAGGGCGGCGACCAGGAAGAGCCCGGCGATGACGAACCAGCCCCAGCCGCCGGTAGTAACCGCGAGCGCGATGAGCGCGGCCGGAGCGATCATGTGCTGAGCTGAGCCGAGCATGCGCGCCGCACCCTGGTACTCGCCTTTGCGGTCGGCCGGCGCGAGATCGGCGATGAGCGTCCACTGCGCCGCCGATTGCCACAGCTCGGACATCGTGATCAGGATCGTGGCGAGGATGAGCAGCGCGACGGTGATCCATCCTGCGGTCGACCCGCTGAGCAAGAAGACCGGGCAACAAGCGGCTCCCAGCCAGCCCGCCCACCGTGCGACCTTGCGAGCGCCCGAGATCGTGTGCGAACCGCGCGTCATCCCGACCTGCATCGTAGTGGCCATGATGGTATTGACCCCGGTGACCAGAGCCAGTGTCCACTTTGGAGCATCGGTGTGAGTAATCATCCACAGTGGAGCGACCTCGAGCGAAATGGTGCCGTGCATGACAAGCAGAGCAAGCACCGCGCTCACCGCCATGAACGGGCGATCGCGGAAGACGAGTCGTTTGCCGTTGCCGGTCCGAGTGCCCGCCTTGTGAAAGGTGCCCGGCAACTGGAAGATCATGAGCCCGTTCGCCAGCATTACCAACACGTTGACGAAGACCATGGCGTGGTAGGCCGTGGGAGTGTCGAAAGCCAGGGCCACGCCGGCAAGAGCGGCGCCGAGACCCCAGCCGATGTTGAGCCACGACCGGCCGAAGGCTTGAGTGATCACCCGGGTCTCGGGCTCCAACGCCTCGATCATGTAGACATTGCGCCCCGCGTTCGCCACGGTGCCGATTAACTCGATCGCGATCATCAAACCGGCGAACGCCCAGAAGCCATGCACCACTGGGAAAAGAGCGAAGAGTGCGGCCGAGCAGAGAATGCCCACGAACCAGGTGACGCGAGGCCCGTAGCGGTCGGCGACGGCGCTCAACGGAACAGCCGTGACCATTGCGGTGCCTGCCGCAAGGGAAAGGCCGACACCGATCTCCCACGCCTCCAGCCCGACCATCCGGGTGAAGTAGACCGCGCTGCCCGTGAGGAAGGCGCCACGGCCGATGCCGAAGAGCAGGTTCTGGAACGAGAGTCTTAACGGAAGTCCGGACGGGGGAA
>DPJL01000016.1:5113-28059 GCA_003543035.1 Micromonosporaceae bacterium
GAAGGGGACGGAGGCGCAGCTAGCGGCAATGGAGTGCCCTTCACCACAGGCCCCGGCAACGCGATCGACGGCGGCGCCGCGCCCGGTTTGCCCGCCAGCACCATGGTCCCGAAACTGAGCTTGGCCGCGGTCAGGGTGCCGTCTCGTTCGTAGCAGTAGATCCCCACGTCTAACGGGATCTGTAGGGATACCGCTGAAGACTCGATGGCAAAGCATTCGCCTGCCGCGCCCTCGAGCGGCTGGGCCATGCTGACCGCAAGGGCCTGCTGGCGATCGGTCAGCACGCCGAGCCAGTCGGTGATCAGGTGTTCGATCTTCGGGTCGGCGGTCTTGGGTAGCGGTCCATCGATGTGCACGCATCCCTGGTTGGGCAGCACACACTGGTGCAACGCACCACCGGTGAACACGAGCGCGATGTCAACGGCACCACCATGTGCGCCACCGGGAACGTCTACGCGCCAAGAACCATCAGTTGCCCGCGTGATGGCCACCGTGCGATCCGGACGGCCCGAAGTCTTCAACAGATAGTGAGCCACCTGGCGCAGATCTTTGGCTGCGGCCGCGCGGGCAGCCAGCTTCGACCTTGGTTGCGTCGGATCATTTGGGGGTACCGGAGAAGCCGCGCTCGCCGTGGGAGAGCTACTCGCCGTCACAGGGTTGCCCCCGCACCCGGATAGAAGGAGCGCGCCAAGGAGGGGAAGCACTAGCAGCAGCCGCACGCCGCTCATTGTGGCGTCCCGCCGCAACGCAGGAGTGAAGGTGGCGCGTGTCACAACGCAAATTCTTACGGTGATCGTGCGTCTCTGCGCGCAGAGTGCGGCGTGCTGCGGTACCCCCGGATAAGGATCTTCCTGCTCCGACCGAAGGATGAGATTGACCCGAGGGAGCCGCTAACGAACGCCGTTAAGCTGTCCGCGTGGCTTTGGTAGTGCAGAAGTATGGTGGCTCGTCGGTCGCCGACGCGGAACGGATCAAGCGCGTCGCCGAGCGGATCGTGGCGGCCCGCAAGGCGGGCAACGATGTGTGCGTCGTCGTTTCAGCGATGGGTGACACGACCGATGAGCTGATCGACCTCGCGCACCAGGTCAGCCCGCTTCCGCCGGGTCGCGAATTCGACATGCTGTTAACGGCCGGCGAGCGCATCTCGATGGCGTTGCTGGCGATGGCAATTCACAATCTCGGCTACGAAGCGCGTTCTTACACGGGCTCGCAGGCCGGTGTCATCACCACCTCGTCGCACGGCAAGGCGCGCATCATCGACGTGACCCCTGGCCGGTTGCGCGGGGCACTCGACGAAGGCGCGATCACGATTGTGGCCGGCTTCCAGGGCGTCGCTCAGGACACGAAGGACATCACCACGCTGGGCCGCGGCGGCTCGGACACGACCGCGGTGGCGCTCGCGGCCGCGCTCAAGGCGGATGTCTGCGAGATCTACACGGATGTGGACGGCGTTTACAGCGCCGACCCGCGTATCGTCCCCAATGCTGCCAAGATCGAGCAGATCACCTATGAGGAGATGCTCGAGCTGGCCGCCTGCGGCGCGAAGATCTTGCATCTGCGCAGCGTGGAATACGCTCGGCGGTTCAGCGTCCCGATTCACGTGCGCTCGTCGTATTCGACCAATGCGGGCACCATGGTGTCCGGATCGATGGAGGATCTTCCTGTGGAGCAAGCACTCATCACCGGCGTGGCACACGATCGCAGCGAAGCGAAGATCACGATTGTCTCCGTCCCCGATGAGCCGGGCGAGGCGGCAGCGATCTTCCGCGCGGTGGCCGACGCTGAGATCAACATCGACATGATCGTGCAGAACGTCTCCACCGAGTCGAGCGGGCGCACCGACATTTCCTTCACCCTGCCCAAGACCGATGGCGCGGGCGCCATGGCCGCCCTGCAGAAGATCCAGGAGCGGGTGGGCTTCAAGGGCCTGCTCTACGACGACCACATCGGCAAGGTGTCACTGGTCGGCGCGGGCATGCGCTCGCATCCGGGTGTTACCGCCACCTTCTGTGAGGCGCTTGCGCGTGCCGGGGTCAACATCGAGATCATTTCGACTTCCGAGATCCGCATTTCTGTCGTTTGTCGCGACACAGAGCTGGATAACGCCGTGCGCGCCGTGCACGATGCATTTGAGCTGGGCAGCGGCGAAGAGGCCGTTGTCTACGCGGGAACCGGGAGATGAGCCGCATGTCGCGTCCTACTTTGGCTGTCGTTGGTGCCACCGGTGCCGTCGGAACGGTAATGCTGGACATCCTCTCCAACCGGGCGAACGTCTGGGGAGAGATCCGGCTGATCGCCTCGCCTCGTTCCGCGGGCCGCAAGCTTGTCGTGCGCGGCCAAGAGGTTGAGGTCATCGCACTGTCCGACGAGGCCTTCGACGGCGTCGACGTGGCCATGATGGACGTCCCCGACGAGGTCTCGGCCGAGTGGGCCCCGCGAGCTGTAGCCCGTGGCGCTGTCGTGATCGACAAGTCCGGCACCTTCCGGATGGACCCCGACGTGCCGCTCGTCGTGCCGGAGATCAACCCGGAGCAGGTGCGCAACCGGCCCAAGGGGATCATCGCCAACGCCAACTGCACCACCCTCGCGATGATCGTCGCCATCGCCCCGCTGCACCGTGAATACGGCCTCAAAGAGCTCGTTCTCGCGTCGTACCAAGCGGTTTCGGGCGCGGGCGTGGCAGGGCCGGAAACGCTCTACGACCAGATCTCCAAGGTGGCCGGGGATCGCCAGCTCGGCTCCCGTACCGGCAACGTGCGGCATGCGGTAGGCGATGACCTCGGCCCGTTCCCGGCGCCTTTGGTGTTCAACGTGGTGCCATGGGCCGGATCGTTGAAGAACGACGGCTGGTCGAGCGAAGAACTCAAGATGCGCAACGAATCCCGCAAGATCCTGGGCCTGCCGGACCTCAAGGTGAGCGCGACCTGTGTTCGGGTTCCGGTGATTACCGGGCACTCGATCGCGGTACACGCCGTCTTCGGGTCCGAAGTGGACGCCAACGAGGCACGGGATGTGTTGCGGGGGGCGCCGGGGGTGATCGTGGTGGACGATCCTGGAGCTGGGGAGTTTCCGATGCCGATCGATGCAGTGGGGACGGATCCTTCGTGGGTGGGGCGGATTCGTCGTTCTATTGACGATCCTCGGTCGCTCGATTTCTTTGTTACTGGGGACAATCTTCGTAAGGGTGCTGCTCTTAATGCTGCGCAGATTGCTGAAGTGCTTGCGGTGGAGCTCGGGTCTCGTTAAGCGAAGCGTCCGGGCCTCGGCCGGAAGATAACCGTCGGGCTGCCCTTCGGCCATGATCGACGGTGGGGCTGTCGATCATGGAGACGCCCGCCGGTCACCTTCCGGCCGATTCCCTAGTTATGGGTGCGCGGGCTGAGCGTGTGGGTGGCGGGCTTGTGGCTGCCACGGGTTCGATGGCTTTTGCTTTGCTACGCAGTGGAGGAGACGTGGATGGCGTCGCGGCCGCTTGCTTTGGCGGCATAGAGGGCGCGGTCGGCGCGGTGTAGGGCTTGCTCAGGGGTTTCGCCCTCGGTTTGGACAGCGACGCCAAGGCTGATGGTGCGGCCGGTGGTGCGGGCGGCTTCCAGTAGGCGTTCGGCAACGCCGACTGCGACGGCGAGAGTGGGCACATCAACAACAGCAACGAACTCGTCGCCGCCGATCCGGAAGAGTTCGTCGCCCTGTCGGAGCGCCTTCTGCAATGCGTTGGCCACGTCGATGAGCACCTGGTCGCCGGCGGCGTGGCCGAGAGTGTCGTTAATGGACTTGAACTCGTCAATGTCTATGGCCAGCAATGCTGTCCGGCCCGGGATGGCCCGGCGCAGCCGATGCCCGAAGGGCCCGCTGTGCCGCAAACCGGTCAGCGGGTCGGAAGTCGCCTGCCGATGCAGATGCCTCAGGTTCGCAAGCTTCTCCAGGCAGGTCGAGGCCTGAGCGCCTAGCAGCTCGAGCAAGTTCACCGTCTCGCGCTCGGGCACGAGCGCCTCTTCGTCCAGCGCGATGAGCACACCGTCGGCCAGCGGGATGGCAATCATCGTACGGACCCCGGCTTCGGTCAGCGCCTCAAACCCTTGCGCGATAAGGAGAGCGGGGTCGCCGATGGAATAGGAGGCGCCGTGTTGACCGGCGCGCTCCACCAGGCTGGTAAGCCGGGCGGGTTCGGATTCGGCTAATCGCGAGATCAGCGGCCGGTCGCGGATCTCGGGGGAGCTCGCTGGAAGCCCGATCGCGCCAAGTGGTGGAAGTGGGCGCAGCACGACCGCGGCGGCAAGCCCGGTCACCTCACGTGCCGCGCGGCAGGCGCGAATCAGCACCTCGTTGTCCGTCTCCGCAGCGGTCAGCGCATTGGAGTGGCGCAGCAGCTGTTCGCCGCGGGACTCGGCCGGCGTCCCGCCGAGCTCGTCGACGCGGCCGCCCAGCAGCCTGCCTACCTCGGCCAGCAGGTCTTGCCAACCTTCGAGGCCTTCCGGGCTCGTCCACTCGGCGTTCAGCACCCCGATCGGCTGCCCGGCCCGATCCAGGATCGGGGCGCAGATCTCGGCCACCACTTCGGGCGTGATCTGGACGTAGTCCGGATCGGTGGCAAGATCTGTCACGGTTTGCGGCAGGCCCTGCGCATAGGCGCGCCCGACCACCCCGTCACTCAACGGCACGGAGGAAAACACCTGCCAGGAGCCGCTCGCGGCGACGCAGCGAAGGTGATCCTGCACATGTAGGAGGACGGCAATCATGGCGCGGGCACCGGTCTTGCTGCGGCTCAGCGCGGCGACAGACTCATTGCACGCCTCAATGGCGCTACGGCTATCGCGCAGCGACCCGGTTACATCGTCGATGATGCTTTCGAGGGGCACTCGATTGTTCCGATGGGTGAGGGGAGGGGTAGGTGTCGTCAGCCGATAGCTTACCCAGCGTGACGGGCGGTCCGCTGAGTTGTTCCCACCTACTGTCGCGAACTTTGGCTACGCAGTCCTAACAATCCCGCCATTGTGAGGACCACCACAGCCGCGGCCACCCATTTTCGTGTCCGCATCTGGGAGTCCTTCGGTTCCTCAGCACTCGTTGCTCTTCCCGCTGCTATTGCCGGCTGAGCCTGCGGTGGTGGCGCAGGGCGGCGGGGCGTTCGCGGCAAGACGGAGGGCGTTGTGTCCGGCGTGATGAGGACACCGTCCGGCGGGGCGACCGGTAACAACCTGGCCGGTGCCGTGATCGGAGCGGGCAGCGGTGGGGCAGGTGACGCCGGTGGGGCTGCGCACGCGGCACCGTCCGTACTGCCGGTGCCCAGGCCGGAGGCGACCAAGATGGCACTGTCGGGCTGGGTGAGATCGATTCGATAGATCGCATCCTTGCCGTTGTGCCACGCGTAAAGCTGATCGCCGAGGATCCAGACGGCCCCGAACGACGAACCGCCCGGAAGACCCGCCGGCCGCGAGAGCGTCTCCACCGCGCCCGTCGCGGGATCGACGCTCACCAGCTCGGTGGGTCGCTCTAAAGTGGACAGGGCAAGCAGTCGGCCCTGGTCGTCGGCGGCCCAGTCGCCGATCCGCAGCGGCTGGGTGAGCCGGGCCGCATTCGTCACCGACATCGTGTCCAGCGCAATGGTGTAGACGCGTTCGTCGTGCATCAGGAGCCAGCGGTCATCGTGGATCGCACCCGCATGAGCACCGGAGAAGTTGTTGGCCGGAGCTCCCTGGATCGGGCCGAGCGCGGTCATGATGCCGTCCGCGGTGACCCGGACCGCCTTGTTCCGGGCGATGGCATAGAAGACGTCACCGCTGGCGGCGAGCGCATTGAGGTGCACCGGCAGCGCGATGACCGGCTCGGTGACACCGGTCGCCGGGTCGAAGCTGAGCAGCGTCGAAGGAGAGTCCGAATCCTCCGCGTAGACCAGGTAGGCGCGACCGTCGCAGTAGGACGCGGCAGCCGCCGGCGAAGGAGCCACGACAGCCGGGACGAATAACCCGAGCAGCAGAAGCAGCAGGGGTCTCATGCGGTACCAAACGAATCTTCGTCACCTAGCGTGACGGCAGGCGTTCATAGGGATGTGACGCAGGTGGTCCTCTGGGGTTTGTTGTTGATCGTGCTCGTCGGCCTGGGCGCGACCGTCATGGTCTTCCTCGCGCGAAAGGTCATGCCCACCGCGGAACGGAAAGAGGGCGAGGTCGAAGCGATCGGCTTTGTCTTCGCCGTGGTCGGCGTGCTCTACGCGATCGTCCTAGCCTTTGTCGTCATCGACGTCTGGACCAAGATGACGGCCACCGAGGAAAACGTGTACCGGGAGGCCAGCGCACTGGTCGAGGAATATCGGTATGCGCAGAACCTGCCGGACCCGCAGCGTCAGGAGATCCAACTCCTCGCTCGCGAATACGCCAACCACGTCGTGAACAGCGAATGGCCCCAGATGCGCAAACACAACCGGGTAGGGCTCGAGGGCTACGCCCTCCTCGACAAACTTCGCTCTGCCGTCGAACGCAGCCGCCCACCAGTCGTCGGCACCGCTGGCGACTCGCTGGCCGAGGCGGCGGCCCAGGACGCGTATGCGTACGCGGTCAGCCAAGGCGATCTGATCGCCCAATCGCGTGAGACGCGGCTTGCCGCCGCGAGCGCCGGCGTGCCATCCGTCCTCTGGTTCGTGCTGCTGGGCGGAGGACTGATGATGGTCGGCTTCGCATATGTGTTTGATATCGCAGGTGTCGCTACCCAGATCGTGCTCGCGATCGGGCTCACCGTGATGACGGTGCTGCTGCTCTGGTCGATCTACGAGATGGAATACCCCTTCGCCCGGCAACTACGCATAGATCCGGATGCATTTAACTTTGCGATGATGCGGTTCATTCAGATCAGTACGGGCGGGTAGGATTCGTCCTTGGTCTCAGCCACAAGTTAATCGGGGAGGAAACAAGTGCTAGCACGAAAGCTCGCCGTGCTCGCGACAGGCGTCGCGGCCGGTCTGGCCTTCGCCACACCCGCTCAGGCGGCCGGAGCGTCTGTCGACTTTGGACAGAAGGAGCTCGGCCAGAGCGAAACCAAGGCAATCACCGTTCAGCTCACTGCAACAGCGGGTGACATCGACGGCGCCTTGTCCGATGCGATCGACGACAATGACTTCGCGCCGCTCGTTCTTGCGGGAGCACCGCAGGTCGAGCTCACCGGCGCCGAAGTCAAGGCAGTGCTGCTGGAGGCAGTGGACAAGCTCAGCAACTCGAGTAAGTTCTCGTTTGAGATTCTCGGGCTGGAAGTCTCTGGCAACACCGACTTTACCGTCGATGACGGTTGCGACGGCAAGGACGGCAAGGACACCGCGACCTGTGAGATCAACGCAACCTTCGCGCCAGCGGCCGACGGTCCGCGCAGCGCCAAGGTCAACGCCAACATCGACTGGACTGGTGGCCAGGGCGAGCTCACGGAGGCATTTGCCGCCGCGGCGCTCACCGTGTTGCCGGAGCCGCTCAACCAACAGGTGAGCGACCGGGCCTCGGCAGCCATCAACGCACTTAGCGGCGATCTCGAGTCGCTGCTCAAGAGCGTCTACAACCCCGTCATCGAGCTGAAAGGCACTGGCATTGCGCCCGGAAGCGGTGGCGGTGGTGGCCAGACCCCATCCCCGCCCCCGGGTAACGGTGGCGGTGGAAACGGTGGCGGCGGCAGTCAGCTGCCGCAGACCGGTGTGAAGGTTGCGGAGCTTGCCGCAGGTGGCGCCGCGCTCCTGGTGCTCGGGTTCGGCATCGTCTTCCTGGCACGTCGCAGGCAGAACGCCTAGTTGCACAACGTAAAGGCTGGCCGTCCGCATCGGACGGCCAGCCTTTCGATTTCGTGACAACGCCAGTGTCGTCAGACTCCTTCTTGCTGCCCGTCTTTGAGTAGGCGGTCGAGGTCGATCCATTTGTGCTGGGCGGCAATGGCTCCCAGGGCCAGTCTGCTGGGTGCGCCCACGCGGGCCATCAAGCTTGCCACCTGGCGTTCGAGGGTTCGTTTGCCAACATTGTGGCGTCGGGCGATAGCCGCATCCGTGTGGCCCGCAGCCATCAGCTGCAGCACAGATCGCTCAAAGTCGCTGGTAGAAAAGTACATTTGTCACTCCCCGTGTTGGCTCCCCTGCCTTAAAGGAGCCGTGCAGATTGTCGATGTCTGCGGGAGCCGCCGTCAATAGGTAATACGCCACATCGTGCGAGGTGGGCGGTGGTATTCGTGCGTTTCACGGCACCATGTCGTACAAGTAGGTATGGCAAACGATTTGGAGCTCCCAGCCGGGTTGGGGAAGCCCGCGGAGCGGGCACTCGCAGGCGCCGGCTACACACGTCTCGACCAACTCACCAAAGTCAGCGAAGCGGAGTTGCATGGGCTGCACGGCATGGGACCCAAGGCGTTGGAGCGACTGCGCCAAGCCCTTGCCGCGTAGGGGCTTTCGTTCGCGTCATAGCCGTTCAGGCGCTTGGATTCCGAGCAGATGCAGACCGTGGGCAAGCACCCGCGCGGTCAGGTCACACAACGCAAGCCTGCTAGCCCGGATCCCACCGTCCGCGTGGAGCACTCGACACGACTCGTAGAAGGCGGTGAAAGCGACTGCCAACTCACGCAGATAGCCCGCAAGCTTATGCGGCTCAAGCGAATCCACGACCGCGTCGATGGCGCCTGGAAAGGATAGGAGTTGCAGGGCCAAGGCTCTTTCGGCCGGCTCGGTCAGGTGCACCTGCGACGATGCGAAGTCGTTGCGGAGAATGCTTCTGATCCGTGCATGGGCGTACTGCAGGTACACGCCAGTGTCCCCGGTGAACGTGAGCATCCGATCGAGGTCGAAGACGTAGTCCTTCGCCATACCCGACGACAGGTCCGCGTACTTGACGGCGCCGATCCCAACCGCGGTCGCGACATCGCCGTCGCTGACCAGCGTGGAGGCTCTCGCCACGGCCTCGTCGAGCAGATCGATCAGCTTGACGGACTTGCCGGCCCGCGAGCGCAGCATCTTCCCGTCCTCGCCGAGGATCGAGCCGAAAGCCACATGCTGCGCCCGCACAGATCCGGTCAACCAACCCGCTTGTTTGGCGACGGCGAAGACCATTTCCAGATGCTGGTGCTGGGGCGCCCCGGTGACATAGAGGAGCCTGGTGCCTTTCAGATCCTTTATCCGGTACCGAATAGCAGCAAGATCTGTTGCAGGATAGCCATATCCGCCGTCGCTCTTGCGCACGATGAGCGGAAACGGCTCGCCATCCCGGCCGGTGAATCCGGCCGGAAAGACACAGTCGGCGCCATTCGACTTGCGCAGCAGACCCAGCCGATCGAGCTCCTCCACCACACTCTGCAGCCGATCGTTGTAGAAACTCTCGCCGACAAAGTCCTCTTTGGACAGCGTCACGCCGAGCCGGTCGTTGACCGTGAGGAAGTACCGTTCCGACTCGGCGACGAGAATCTGCCAGAGCCGCAACAACTCTTGGTCGCCCGACTGCAAAGCGACCACCCGCTGCCGGGACCGCTCGGCAAACGCGGGATCTTCGTCGAACCGTTTCCGGGCCGCCTTGTAGAAGCCGTCGAGATCGCCGACGGAAAGCTCAGCGGCGGCGGCGTCCTCACCGATCTCGATCAGCCGTTCCAGGAGCATGCCGAAGGGCGTGCCCCAGTCACCGATGTGCGAGATGCTCTTCACCTCATGGCCCGCCCACCGCAGGATCCGCACCAGGCAATCGCCGATGATGGTCGATCTCAGGTGGCCAACGTGCATCTCCTTGGCCACGTTGGGCCCGGAGTAGTCCACGATCACCGTCTCGGGCGCGTCGGTGAACGGCACGCCCAGCCGCTCATCCGCAGCCATTTCGTTGACCATCCGCTCGAGGGTTTCGGGCAGCACGGTCAGGTTGATGAAGCCCGGCCCGGACACCTCGGCGGTTGCCAGCCCTTCCAGGTCGGCGGCAGCTAGCACCTCGGCCGCTATCTCGCGCGGCGACCTGTCCAGCTGCCGCGCCAACGGCAGGGCGCCGTTCGCCTGGAAGTCGGCGTGCGCGGAGCGCTGCATCACCGGATCCGTTGGGCTGCCTGCAATCGCGGTGAATGCGGTCGCCAACCGAGCGGAAAGGAGGCTTTCGAGATTGGTCACGGGAATCGTCTTTCGGCAGAGAGCGGACGAGGACGGGCTTAGCCGGCGGTCCTCTGTCGTCGTGCTCTCATCTCTGCCATGCGGCGACCATACCCAAGTTGAGTGGCCGCCGCCCGGCATTTTCGACTAACTAAGGTACGGGGTGAGCCCCTCGTACCAGACATCGGCCATCAGCCAGCCGCCGTTGGTGTTGTGGTGGATGTGATCGGCACGCATGCAGCCGACGTTCTCGGCGTCGACCTCCTGGCCGTTCTGGAATTCACTATCGTCGGCGCTGATAGTGACTGGGCGACCGGTCACCGAGGCAGGGATGGACCACGTGTTGATGCCGATGTCGTAGCAGTCATCGCTACGCAGATGCATTCGGCGAAAGTCCAACTCTCCCAGGTGAATCCGCGGGTCCAAGGTGGCCTTCGACACCAGCGCCTGGACGCTGCGCCACTCCCAGTAGACCAGCGGATTGTAGAAGTGGTCGAAGGGCCGCGAAGGTGTTGCGGTGCGAGTGTTGTGCAGTCGGCAGTTGGCCATCTCCGAGGGAGGATAGTTGGGACAGCTCGCTCCGAATTCGAGTGGCTTCTGCGTCACGAAGACGTGATCCACGCTGTCGGTGCCATAATTGTTCAACAGTGCCAAGGAGAATCGTTCCAGCCAGCCGGCATAGACCACGTGCGCGGCGTCGTTGCCGGCAAGCAGGCCGTCGCAGTTCCAATCGATGTTGCCGTTCACGACCCCGCTGCGCCCGTTGCCGCAGGGTTCTGCCGCGTCATTGATCCTTGACGCGGGCCAGAAGTCGACGTTGGTGACCGATCCATCGCCGGTCCAGTCGTCGATGGGCCAACTGCGGTTGGTCGTGTCCTGAATCAGGGCGAGCGTGACATCCATCTTCTGCCAGCAAGCGCGGAAACCGCTCGTCGTCCGAAGACCGGTTGAGTCGTAATAGCTGCACTGGATGTTGGCCGGAGCAGTGTTTGCACACGCGCCCCCGGTGGGATCCGTCGACCCGGAGAGAGCTCGATCCACCCGCACCCGCCGAGCAGACCAACGGTTGCCGGAGGTGTCAGTGCACCACTGCAACGCATTGGAAGCGGCCACCCGGTGGAACTGAAGATCGGCGGGCGGGAACTTGGCCTGACTCCAAAGGAATCCACCGTCCCCACCGGTGATCAGCTCGAAGACTTGATAGTGGCGGCCGTCCGCGGCGTTGGCGTTCAACGCTTGAGCCAGCTTCTGCGGATAGTCGCCCTGATCGCTCGTGCTGTGCCCGAGGATCAGCAGGCCCACATTGGTCCGGTGGCCGTTGACCTGGCGAGGAATATTCAAGGAGGGCCGCGGCGCTGCGGCACTCGAGGGAGCAACGAACAGTGTGACGACGGCAAGCAATGCCGTTGCCAGCACACGGATTCGACCCATGCCGCGCACGCTACGGACAGCAACAAATCCACTCAAGACGATGAATGCAAAGTTTTGTAAGCCGCCGGTAAATGTGTCCGCTACCCAACGCGACGGGTAGAGCTGCCATCGGCTGTCCAACTGTTGCGAAAAGCCGTTGCCCGGCCACGACCAGGCCGGACTTCTCAGTCACGTGAGTGATGTCTCCACAGTGACCCGTTGCCGGGCGGAATCCGTTTCTTCTCGTTGTCAGGAGAGGAAACCGACATGGATGACCCGCAGTGGTACCAGCGCGCAGTGTTCTACGAGATCTTCATTCAGGCCGGAGCCGACTCAAACGGCGACGGCCATGGGGATCTGCGCGGGCTGGTGTCAAAGCTCGACTATCTGCAGTGGCTCGGCATCGATTGCCTGTGGCTGCCGCCCTTCTATGACTCGCCCAGACGCGACGGCGGCTACGACATCCGTGACTACTACACCATCTCGTCTGATTTTGGGACGCTGGAAGACTTCTCGCTACTCCTGAAAGAAGCGCACGCGCGCGGCATCAAGGTCATCACCGATCTGATACTCAATCACACCTCGAACACCCACAGTTGGTTCCAGCAGTCGAGGCAGGAACCCAGCGGGCCGTATGGCGACTTCTATGTATGGCGAGACACAGATGACGAGTACTGCAACGTTAGGGTCATCTTCTCCGACACCGAGTCGTCCAACTGGACCTGGGATCCGGTGCGCAGGCAGTTCTATTGGCACCGCTTCTATTCCCACCAGCCGGACCTGAACTACGACAACCCGGCCGTCCGCGAGGCGATGCTGGACGTCGTCCGCTATTGGTTTGGCCTGGGCGTGGACGGGTTCCGGCTCGATGCGATCACCTATCTCTTCGAACGTGAGGGGACCGATTGCGCCAATCTGCCGGAGACCCACGACTACATCAAGCAGATCCGGGCGATCGCCGATGCCGAGTTCCCGGGACGAGTCCTACTCGCCGAGGCCAATCTCCCGCCGAAGGAGCTCGTGGACTACTTCGGCGACCCCGCAACCGGTGGCGACGAGTGCCATATGGCTTTCCACTTTCCGTTGATGCCGCGTCTTTTCATGGGAGTGCGGCAGGAGTCGCGACGGCCGATCACCGACATCATCGCGCATACGCCGGTGATCCCGGCCGGCTGCCAATGGGGAACGTTCCTGCGCAACCATGACGAGCTGACCTTGGAGATGGTGACCGAAGAGGAGCGCGCCTATCTGATCGACACCTACGCCACCGATCCCCGGATGCGATTGAACCACGGCATTCGACGTCGCCTGGCCCCTTTGCTGGGCAACGATCGCGACCAGATTCTGCTCTTCACCTGCCTGCTGTTGACGTTGCCCGGCGCGCCAGTGCTCTATTACGGCGACGAAATCGGGATGGGCGACAACATCTGGCTGGGGGATCGGGACGGAGTCCGTACGCCGATGCAGTGGTCGCCGGACCGCAACGGCGGGTTCTCCTCTTGCGATCCAGCACAGGTATACCTGCCGGTCAATCAGAGCCCGGTCTATGGCTACCAGGCGGTCAACGTCGAGCGGCAACTCGCCCAGCCGGCGTCGCTACTCAAGTGGGTCCAGCGGATGGTCGACGTCCGGAAGCGGAACCCGGCTCTGGCTCTGGGCGCCTTCGAGGATCTGGGTGGCTCCAACGAGTCGGTCCTGGCGTTCCTGCGACGGCATCACGATGCTGAAACCGGTACCAGCCAAGTGGTTCTCTGTGTTCATAATCTTTCGGCTCACGCCCAGCCGACGCTCCTGCCACTGGCGAGCTTCGCCGGCATGCGGCCGATCGAGCTGATAGGCGGCGCTCACTTCCCTGTGGTGGACAAGCGTCCCTATCTGCTGACCCTGCCCGGCTACCGCTCCTATCTGTTCCGGCTGGTGCCCGACGACGTGCCGTCAGAGGGTGAGCCGATAGCCCCGGCGCAGCACGGTCTGGACAAGGCCGGGGTCGTCTAGCGCTTGGCGCAGCCGGGAAACCGCCATCTCCATGGCGTGGTCGTCCATCGTGCTCCAACCCGGCACCGAGGCGCGAAGGTTCGAAGTGGACACTAGATGGCCGGGATGTTGCGCCAGGACCTTAAGCACCGCAAGGGGTCCGGGTTGGATCGCAATGAACCGGCCGTCGAGCACGGCGGCATGCCCACGAACCTCAAGCTCCCGATCGCCGGCCGAGACTCGCAATGCGGTGCCCGGCAAGGCTCGCAGGATCGCCTCGGCCAACTCCTCGACGAAGGGAGCCGACCCCGTCATCGGTGACACTCCCTGTTCGGTTAGCAGTCTGCCGGTGGACGAGCCCAGCACCGCGCAAACGAGGTCGGCTCGCAGCGCGTTGAGTAGCTCATTGACGTGCCCAGCAACGGATGCGTGTTGAAGTAGGTGTTGGGCCGCGGGCGCGCCAAGGAAAACGACGGCGTCCACCTGCTGCCGAAGGATCACGTCGGTCAGCCGTCGCGGAAAGTCGGTCCGCAACGGGCCGACGGAAGTGAAGACAGGTACTTCGATGACGTCGGCGCCGTGTTCCCGCAATGCCACGCAGATGTCGTGCAGAGTAGGGTTTTCCGTCTGCACCACGATCCGGCGACCCGAAACCTGTTGTGCCAGAAGGTAACGCAGCAGCTCCTCGGTTGTAGCGCCGGCGGTGGACCAGATGGTGTCCAGACCGAGCGCGCGCAAACTGTCGGCGGCCGACGGATCCCGGGCCAGCAGCCTCGCCCCACCGAAACGGGCCACCAGATCGTCCGTAAGGCCCCAGCGCCGGGCAGCGGTGAGCCATGCCCGCAGCCCGATCCCGGTGGAGATGACGAACTCCTGGCACGGCCGGACAAGGCACGCCTCGGTGGCCGCGCGCATGGCCTCCTCGTCGGGTTGGGCGAAGGTACGGAATGCTTGCACGCTAACGGTCTTCGCCCCGACACTCTCGAGCATCGCCGCGATCGGATGGCGTCGCCGGTCGGACGCAATGGCTACGGTGAATCCAGCCAGCGGCTGCGCGTTCGCCTCCGCGCTCGCTGATCTTGGCCGTGGGCTGGAAGGCAACCGTCACCTCGTCTCATACCTGCACCCGTGAACATCTTCTAAACGTATGCAGGCATGGTCCCGGCTCAGTGGCCGACGATTGTCACGAAAAGGTAACGAGCGACTCACGGCGCGAACACAACGCTGCGACGCCGTCCCACGTGCCTTCACCTGGGCGCGTGCTGATCTTGTGAGGTCGCTTTCGCTTAGGTTGCAGAAGGCGGCACGCCCGTAGCACTCCGGAAACGCAACCGCCAGTATCAAGCCACACAACTGCGGTTAATGGCCGGGACGTCGCTTTCGCGGACAGCACCGCGACGCCCCGGCACCTCACCAAACACCTACGGAATAGGAGTTCGGTCATTATGAGGATACGACTCGGCGGGGCCGGCGTACTACTGGCTCTCCTCGTCGCCGCGTGCTCCGGCACGCCCGGCCCGGCAAGTAACAACGGCAAACCGCTCGCTGGGCAGTCGATCGAGGTCGCTGCCGTCTGGTCCGGCGTGGAGCAGGCCAATTTCCAGGCAGTGCTGGACGCCTTCGCGGCAAAGACCGGTGCCACGGTCAAGTACACCTCGGGCGGCAACGACCTCGTTGCTCTGATCAACAGCAGGCTTGCCGGTGGGGCACCACCGGATGTCGCTCTGATTGCCCAGCCGGGTGTGGTCGCACAGTTCGCCAAGCAGGGCGCGGTAAAGGAACTGACCGGCGAAGCTGCCGCTGCGGTAACCGCGAACTATTCGCCCGCGTGGAAGCAGATGGGCGAGATCGACGGCAAGCTCTATGGCGTCTACTTCAAGGCTGCCAACAAATCTGTTATCTGGTACCGGACCGACAAGTTCGCCGAAGCGGCAGTGAAGCCCCCGGCCACCTGGGAGCAGTTCCTCACCGTGAGCAAGACGCTCACCGACGCGGGCATCACGCCGATGGCCGTGCCGGGTGGAGATGGCTGGACCCTGACGGACTGGTTCGAGAACATCTACCTCCGGGTGGCAGGGTCGGCCAAATACGAGCAGCTCTCCAAGCATGAGCTGCCCTGGACCGATCCGAGCGTGGTGCAGACCCTGCAGCTGCTTAAGGACTATTGGGGTGTACCAAAGGCGATCCAGGGCGGGCGCGGAGGAGCTGTGCAGCTCACCTTCACCCAGTCCATCGCCGACGTGTTCGGGGACAAACCAACGGCGGCAATGCTTTTCGAGGGCGACTTCGTCGGTGCTGAGATCAACAAGCTCGCCAAGGTGCAGGTCGGCAAGGGCGCTCAGTTCTTCGACTGGCCGTCCATCAACGGCTCGAAGCCGGCCGTGGTGACCGCGGGCGATCAGGCCGTGGCCTTCAAGGACAACGCCGCGTCGCGCGCCCTGATCGCCTTCCTGGCTTCACCCGAAGCCGCGAAGCTCATGGCGGCCAAGGGTGGATTCCTTTCCGCGAACAAGAATCTGGATCCATCGTCCTATCCGGACGATGCCATGCGTCAGCTCTCCGCTGCCGTCGTCAAGGCCGACCTCCTGCGCTTCGATCTGTCCGACCTGACCCCGCAGTCGTTTGGCGGCGGGACCAGTGCCGACATGTGGAAGCTGTTGCAGGAATACCTGGGCGACGCTAACGCGGATCCCGCCGCCATCGCGCAACGGCTGGAAGCCGCCGCCACGAAGGCCTACGGGAGTAAGTGATGACCAACGCGTCCGAGCCGGCCGTCCGGACTTCGATCGACGGACCGGCACCAAAGGGAATCCGGCGTCACGGCCCCAACGGCCGGCCGGGCGCGTCTGCGCGGCTGCTGGCACTTCTCTTCCTTGGGCCGGCACTGTTCATGCTGCTGGTGTTGGTGGCCTACCCGATCGTGCATACGGTCTGGCTGAGTCTGCACAACGCCGACGGTTCACGATTTGTGGGCATCGAGAACTACCTCTCCATGTTCACCGCCCCGGAGACCCGGCGGGCCATCCTCAACAACGCCATCTGGGTGGTGGTCGCACCCAGCGCGGTGACCGCGGTGGGACTCGTCTGCGCCGTGCTCACCGAGAAGGTCAAGCTGGGCACCGCCTTCAAAACGGTGCTGTTCATGCCGATGGCCATCTCCTTCCTTGCCGCCGGAGTGACCTTCCGGCTGGTCTACGACGAGAACCCGGACCGCGGTGTGCTCAATGCGGTCATGGTAGGTGCGCACGATGCCTTCGCCGAACCCTCGCTGTATCACGGGGTCACCCCACGCACCGATGCGCCACTGTCCCAAGTGGACGGCGCTATCGTGACCACCTCACCGATTGTCGCGGGCACCCCGGCGCTGATTCCGTTGCTGGGCCTGCCTGCCGATCGCATCCCCAGCATCGCCCGTCCAGCGGCCTTGCCACAGAACACTTCTGGCATCACTGGTGTGGTCTGGCTTGACTTCACCCGGGGCGGTGGTGGTAAGGCCGGAACGCCGGATCCGACCGAGTCGGGCCTACCCGACATGGTCGTGCAAGCGTTGCGCGACGGGAAGGTCGTTGCCACCACGACCACTGACGGCTCGGGGCGGTTTGCCTTTCCAGACCTACCTTCCGGCGAGTACCAGATCCGCCTCGACGCGGCGAACTTCACCGAACCGTTTGCCGGGGCGACCTGGCTCGGTCCCAATCTGGTGACTCCTTCGCTCATCGCGGCTTACATCTGGATCTGGGCCGGGTTCGCCATGGTGCTCATCGCGGCCGGGCTGGCGTCGATCCCGCGGGAGGCGTTGGAGGCGGCCAGGATCGACGGCGCCAACGAGTGGCAGGTCTTCCGCCGGGTGACGGTTCCATTGGTACGCCCGGTGTTGGTGGTCGTGGTGGTCACGATGACCATCAACGTGCTGAAGATCTTCGACCTGGTCCTCGTGTTGGCCCCGGACTCGTCCCAGGACGAGGCAAATGTGGTCGCGCTGGAGATGTATCGCGTCTCCTTCGGAGGAGACCTGAACTACGGGTTGGGCAGTGCGTTGGGAGTGCTGCTGTTCCTGCTCGTCCTCCCGGCCATGTTGTTCAACATCAGAAGGTTGCGGAGGGAACAGGGATGACGACTTTCATACCTTCTGAGACCGTGCCGCGCCTCGAGCCCGCCGGCACAGTGCCGACCCGGCCACCGAAGCCGAGCCTCAGCGGCCGGATCACCCGGTTACTCAAGAGCAGCCTGGTGCAATTCGGTGCGCTGCTCATCATGGGCGCGTGGGTGCTGCCGACCCTCGGGCTGGCCGCGGCGAGCCTGCGTACGACGGCAGACAACAGCTCGTCGGGATGGTGGAAGGTTTTCAGCGAGCCCGCCCAGCTGAGCATGCAGAACTATCAAGCGCTGCTGACGGATCAGACCATCCTGCGCTCGTTATGGAACACGGTGCTCATCACCGTGCCGTCAACGGTTCTCGTCGTGGTGTTGGGCGCTCTGGCCGCCTATGCGTTGGCGTGGCTTGATTTCCCCGGCCGGGATTGGATCTTCATTCTCGTCGTCGCCCTGATCGTCGTGCCGGTACAGGTGGCCATCATTCCCGACGCCCAGCTCTTCGGGAAGTTGGGCATTTACGGCAGCATCAGTGCCGTCATCGCCTTCCACGTCGCCTTTGGGTTGCCCTTCGCGGTGTTCCTGCTCCGAAACTTCTTCGCAGGAATCCCGCGCGATCTACTGGAGGCTGCCCGCATGGACGGCGGCACCGAGTTCACCATCTTCCGCCGGGTTGTCCTCCCGGTGAGTTGGCCTGCGGTGGCCTCCCTTGCCATCTTCCAGTTCCTATGGGTCTGGAACGACCTCCTTGTGGCCCTGGTCTTCGCGACCTCCGAGAACGCGCCGATCACCTATGCGCTGCGGGAGCAGATGCGAGCCTTCTCGTCGAACATCGACGTGATCGGTCCCGGTGCCTTCGTGTCGATGGCGGTGCCGCTGGCCGTCTTCTTCGCCTTCCAGCGCTACTTCGTGCAAGGCGTGCTGTCGGGATCGGTCAAATGAGGACGCTCACCATGCCCCCGGCCGCCCGGGCTCACGCGGAACAGGTGACGACGCGACTCCATGCCCAACACGGCGCCGCTCTGCGCCGCTTCGCCTACCAGCTCACCGGCGACCCGCAACGGGCTGAGGACCTGTTTCAGGAGACGTTGCTTCGAGCATGGCTGCACGCGGATAAACTGCTGGATAACGATTCCAGCCAGCGGGCGTGGCTCTTCCGGGTCGCCCGCAACATCGCCATCGACGACGGAAGGCGTCGACGGGCTCGGCCGGCCGAGATCTACATCGATGAGACGCCTACCGTCCCGGACAACACGGACCGCCTGCTGAGCACCATCGAGATGACCAGACTGCTAAGGCAACTCTCGCCGGAGCATCGATCTGTGCTGGTGGAGATTTTCTATTGCGGCAGCACCACTCGAGAGGCCGCACACAACCTCCGCATTCCTCATGGCACCGCCAAATCTCGACTGCACTACGGGCTACAACATCTGCGGGCAAAGTTCTCCCAACCCGCGGCAGCCTATGCGGTGTAGCCGTCAGGCGTAGACCTCGATCTCGTAAAGCGAGTAGCCCCAACGACTGCCGCGTTCGAGGCCGTGCATCCTGATGTACCGGCCCGACGCGGTCAAGCCCGTGATGTCATCCACGGCACCATCACCAGTGGTCGTCGCGTAAACCGTCGTCCACAGTGTTCCGTCGTTGGACATCTGGATTTCGTACGACTTGGCGTACGCACCCTCCCAGCTCAGCTTTACCCGGGTGACATCGCGGACCGAACCGAGGTCGATTGAGATCCACTGTGGGTCCGCTCGGACGCTCGACCATCTGCTGGCGTAGCTTCCGTCGGTCGCGCCAGACGCGACGAGGTCGCTGTTCTCTTGCGACGACACCGTTACCGGCCGGTTCACCGCGAGATTGCCCGCAACGGTGTCGTATTTCCATCCCGGACTGCGGCCGACGAGAGCCATCAGGTGCTGATAGTCGGCGTATGAGGCGACCGGCTTGGGGGAATTCCACGTGTGCTGAGCCAAGACCCGCAACGGATCCCGGATCCCACTGGCCACCTGCTCCTCGGTCTGCCTGGCCGGCTGATCGCACCACACGTGGATTTTCGCTCCGAGGTGACTGCCGATTGAAGTAGGTGCCAAAGAAAGGTTGCCGTGGAAGGAATTGACGTTCCATGACTGGTAAAGCGGTGCCATGTTTGGCTTCCGGGAGCTGCCCAACACGTGGTAGGTCTGCGTGTAGTGCCCGTTCATCACCAGGTGCCCGGCATCGGCGATCTGCTGTGGCGACAGCGCACGCGGATTGGCCCGGTTGTACCAATGCTCAACGATGATGTTCGAAGCGGGCCGGATCGTGCTGCCGTCCGTGCGGTAGTCGTCATTCCACATCCGGGTGGTCTTGCCATGGCTGCGAATGATGTCGTTGATCCAATTGATGTACCCGTAGAACGTGTCTTTGGCGATCGCGTCCGGACCATAGTTGGCGCGCGCATACTCGAGCAACTGGGGATAGCGGTCATAGCTTCCGCCGCCCGAGCCCCCGCTGACATACTCGTCCGCGCCGATGTGCCAATACCTGCTCGGAAACAGCGGCAGATACTCGGTCACCAGATCCTCGATCAGCTGGTATGCGGCCGGCTTGGAGAGGTCAATGAATCCATTGTGGATAGTGCCGTCATCGCGCACCAGCTTCAGGTCCGGGTGACTGGCCAGGATCTGGTCCATGTGCCCCGGCGCGTCTATTTCAGGGACGATCTGCACCTTGTACCGGGCGGCCAGAGCGATCAGCTCGGTGATCTCCTGTTTGGTGTAGTGCTGCTGTGACACCACCTCGGGGTGGCTGCTGCTCTCCAGGCGGAAACCGAGGTTGTCTGACAGGTGAAGGTGGAAGTAGTTCAGCTTGAGGTAGGCGAGCTCCTTGATGTGGGCGCGCAACCAGCCAACCGTGAAGTACTTGCGGCCCACGTCAACCATCAGCCCACGTTCGGGATAGGTCGGCCAATCTTCCGCGACGCCACCCGGCACCGGACCCTGACGCAGCAATTGCAGCAACGTCCGAGTTCCGTAGAACACGCCAGTGTCCGTCTTAGCTGTCACTTTGATAACCGAGGAGACTTCTATTCGGTACCCCTCAGAGCCAAGAGATTCGTCAAAGGGCGCCAGCGTGAGGAAGAGATCGCCGGGGCGAACGGTGTTTGGTTGGCCGACCCCGAACATGGGTGGGCGCGTGATCTGACGCAGATCGTCAAGGAAGGTAAGCGCGGTCGTCGTCAAGGCCGACGCGTGCTGTGCGTCGACCAGCAGCCGAGAGCTCGCCTTGAGTTGGAACGAACCCGTGCCCGCGGTCCACTTCTGCAGCGCGGGAACCGTAACCGGAGCGTCCAAAGTGGACGATGAAGCAGGCGCGCTCGATAGGAGCACAGCCGACATCGCCAGGCCGACCACCGTCGCAGTTACGGTGCGAAATCGCATGCGTGCGCTCCAATCGACAAAGACCTTCGCCACCATCATGCGCGGCAAGGCTTGCGCCTTAAGGCAGGAAGAATCGCAGTTCAGAGCGACTGACGTAAATGAACGACCGAGGTCACAACACCCCCACGGCCATGCCGGAATTTAGGAATGTTTTGTGGCTCCGCTGGGATAAGCGCGGGTTTCGGTGGCTTTGACGGCAGCCCAGATTTGTTGGCCCGGAGCCAGATGCAAGTGCGCCGCGGCGGCGGGGGTGACGTCGGCGGCTGCCGTGATAGGACCGGCGAGCTCGATGCGCAGATTGTCGCCGTGCCGCTGCACTCCGGTAATCGTGGCGGCCCAGGTGTTGCGAGGACTTCCTTCGGGCCTGCTCGGGTGCAGCGCGACAGCGGACGGCGAGAACGCAACGAACACGTCGCCTTCCGCCGGCTCTGCGACGGCAAGCATGAATCCGTCGGGCAGGGTGACCGTGCTTGCCGTCGCGTGACCGCGGTACAGGTTGAGGCCGACCAGGCGGGCGACGTAATCGGTACGCGGCTGGGCGGTGATGGTGGCGGCGTCGCCTTCCTGCACGATCTTTCCGTCTTCGATGATGATGAGGCGGTCGGCCAGGACGAGGGCGTCGAGCGGATCGTGGGTGACGATGAGGGTCGCGCCCGGGTGCTCCGAGAGATGCCGTTGCAGGTGTGCCCGAGTGTCCAGCCGGGTCCGGGCATCAAGGGCCGCAAGGGGTTCGTCCAGTAGCAGCAGCATCGGGTCGACGGCCAGCGCGCGGGCAAGGGCGACTCGCTGAGCCTGTCCGCCTGACAGGTGCTTAGGTTTGCGGCCGGTGTAGTCGGCCAGCCCGACTCGGTCCAGCCAGGCGGCGGCGAGTTGGCGCGCGGTGTGTTTGCTGCGGCCGTGATTGCGTGGCCCGAACGCGACATTGTCCAATGCGGACAGATGCGGGAAGAGCAGATAGTCCTGGAACACCACGCCGATGTGCCGCTTCTCCGCGGGGGTCCAGACGCGGCGGCTGGGCTCGTCCAGTGACGTGCCGTCGAGAACGATGTGCCCGCCGTCCAACGGGTTCAGGCCTGCCAGCGCACGTAACGCGGTGGTTTTCCCGGCGCCGTTGGGTCCCAGCAGGGCGACCACCTCGCCGGCCGCGACGGACAGCGCGATGTCCAAGCTGAATTGGCCTCGTCGTACCGCAAGGTGGGCGTTTAGGAGTGGCATGGTCATGGGCTGCTTATCCAACGGTCGCGCAGGCTGGCGAGGATGACGATGGACACGACCAGCAGGATGAGGCTCAGGACGATTGCGGCTTGCAGATCCGTTTCCAGGGCCAGGTACACAGCCAACGGCATGGTTTGGGTGCGGCCGGGAAAGTTGCCGGCGAAGGTGATCGTCGCCCCGAACTCGCCCAGTGCTCGGGCCCAGCAGAGGACCGCTCCGGCAGCGATGCCAGGTGCCACAAGCGGAAGCGTGACCCGGCGGAAGGTGGTCCACCGCCCGGCGCCCAACGTCGCCGCGGCTTCTTCATAACGCGCATCCGCTCCACGCAACGCCCCTTCGACGGCGATGACGAGAAACGGCATGGCCACAAAGGCTTCGGCGAGCACGACACCAGCTGTCGTGAACGGCAACGTGATGCCGAAGGTGGTATCGAGCCAGGAGCCGATCAGGCCGCGGCGACCGAACACGAGCAGCAGCGCCACGCCACCCACCACCGGCGGCAGCACCAACGGAACGGTGACGAGCGCCCTTATGATTCGCCGCCCGGGGAACTCGACCCGGGCGAGCAGCCAGGCCAGCGGGATGCCCAGGACAAGGCACAGCAGCGTGGCTATCGACGCCGTCAGCAGTGAAAGTCGAAGTGCGGCAAGGACTCCGGGAGCGGACAGGCGTTGCCACAGCGTGTCCCAGGGCGTCCGAATGAGCAGCCCGGCCAACGGTAGGACGAGGAAGGCGAGACCGAGCAGAGCTGGTATGAGCAGGAT
>DPJL01000016.1:28446-34996 GCA_003543035.1 Micromonosporaceae bacterium
GGAATCCGGCCTTGGTCAGGAACGCTTTGCCCCTGTCGGATAGGAGATAGGCCATAAACGCCTGTGCGGCGGCCTTGTTCGGCGCGCCTTTGACCAACGCGATCGGATAGTCAGTGATGGCACCGGCCGACTCGGGGAACTCAATGCCCGCAACGTCGGTGGCTGACGAGATCGCGTCGGTGCGATAGACCAGCGCCGCATCCACTTCGCCGAGCTTCACTTTGGACAGTGCGGCTTTGACGTCTTGTTCCAAGGTGACCGGAGTCAGTGCCACCCTTGCTGTCTCGAGGGCCTTCTTGGCGGCTGCTCCGCATGGGACCTGCTCGGCGCACAACGCCACTTTGACACCGGGCTTGGTCAGATCGGCGAGCCCTTTGACACTCTTGGGATTTCCTTTTGGTACCACGATGACAAGCTGGTTCTTGGCGAAGGTGACCGGAGAGCCGTCGCCGTTTCCGGCGTCGACGACGGTCTTCATCGTGGCCGGGCTCGCCGCCGCGAAGACGTCAGCAGGCGCACCCTGGTTGATTTGGGTGGCGAGAGTGGAGCTTCCACCGAAGCTGAACGTCACCTTGGTGCCGGGGTTCGCCGCTTCGAAGGCCTTGCCAATTTCGGTGAACGACTCGGTCAGCGACGCCGCCGCGAACACCGTCACGTTGCCATTCACTCCACTTGCGGGGCTGTTGCAGCCGGCCACCACGAGAACGAACAGCATCGCCAGGATCCGTCTCACGAGCCGGCCCTCCCCTTCGACGCCTTCTCCAATACCACGGTCGTCGACTTGATCACCGCGATGGCCAGCGACCCGACTTTCAGATCCAACTCGTCCACGGCCTCGCGGCTCATCAGCGACACAATCCGAAACGGGCCCGCCTGAATATCGACCTGTGCCATGACGGTGTCTTTGACGACCGCTGTCACGATGCCGCGCATTCGATTCCGTGCCGATGACGCCTCAGCGCCTTCGTCGGGCTGCCCCAAGGAGCGTGCGTAGGCGGCCAGATCTGTGCCCGCGATGACCCGGTGGCCGTGCTCGTCGCGGGAGGCTGACAGCCTCCCGGCGTCGACCCAGCGGCGCATCGTGTCAGCGCTGACACCCAGCAGCTCGGCCGCCTCACCGATCCGAAACACGGTCATACCCGAAGCCTACTGCTTGGCATATACGAGCCTTAACAGGCAAAGGGGCTTGCAATATCGGGTCCTTACTGGTGTTTTCCGTCTAATCTACGGCCGGATTGTCGGTTTCTACGATCGCCTCGGCGGGAGGGCGGTGATCCGGGTCGGGTCAAAGTTCGGACGGCCACCGTAGAACTTCTGGGGTCGGTGATGCATCTGGGTTGTGAGGGTTCACTGGCCGGGAACCGATGTTGGGTGAGGCGAAGCGATGCTTGTGCCGTTGTCGGATGCCGAACTGGTACGCGCTGCCCAGCGCGGTGACGTTTCGTGCCTGGGGCTGGTGCTGGCCCGGCATTGGGCGGGCATGCGGGCGGTGGCGTTGAGCGTGCTCGGCTATGGCCCGGATGCAGAGGACGCCGTCCAGGAGGCGGCATTGGTCGCGCTGACACGCATCGGCGATGTGCGGGATCCTGACGCGGTCGGCCCGTGGCTGCGCATGATCGTGCGTAATGCCTGCCGGATGAGGCTACGTCAGCCAAGACCGGTGGCGTTGACTGACCTGATCGCCACAACGCTGCCATCGGGTGAGCCGTCGCCGGAGGATCTGTTGGATCGGCAGGCTCTGCGGGACTGGATCTGGCATGCGCTGACGCAGCTATCCGAACCGGTGCGGCTCGTGACGATGCTGCGCTACTTCACTGGGGTGTCATCGTACGACCAGATCGCCGCGGTCTGTGGGGTTCCGGTCGGCACCGTGCGCAGCCGGTTGAGTCAGGCCAAGGCCAAACTCGCCGAAGCGCTAGTGGCATCCGCCGATGTCACCCACGCCGACGCAGCCGCTTTGACTGAGTCACGCCGGCAGCAAGCGTTCGGGATCATGCAGGCGGCCCAGCAGGGGTCGTTTGCCAACGCCCTGGCCGAAAGCTGGTCCAAACACGCTGAGATCATCGGGCCGCAGGGACAACACGGCCGGGGGTTGGCACTTCTCATTCACATCATGAATAGTGATCTTGAGGCAGGAGTGCGGCAGCGCGTCACCAACGTCGTCGCTGGCCCCGGCGTGATCATTTGGGAGGCGGAGCTGATCAGCCCGCCCGACGATCCGCAGCATTGCCCTCCGGCAGTGGTATGGCTGCAGACACTGCGCTCCGGCCGGGTCGAGCGGCTGCGGTTGTTCCATCCCTTGGTCTAGGTCGAACTTTCCGCACGTGCCGCGCATCGGGTAAGTATGAAGACCTACACGATCACCATTGAGGGCGTGCCGCAGCGCTACCACGTGGCAGGGGCGGGGCCAGTATGCCTGGTTCACTCGGGCGGGCCCGGTCTCGGCTGGCAGTACCTGCGCATGCCGGCAGTGGAGCAGCACCTGACCTTGGTCTACCTGGAGCCGATCGGAACTGGCGACTCTGGCCGCCTAGCCGACCCGCGCGAGTACAACCTGGACACCTACACGCGGTACCTGCACGGCGTGGTCGAACACTTGGACTTGCCACAGGTCCTGCTGTTGGGCCATTCCCACGGCGGATTCGTGGCGCAGAAGTACGCTCTCGCGCACGCTGACCGGCTATCCGGGCTCATCCTGTACGACACGTCACCAGTGACCGGAGCGGACTTCTGGCCCGACGCGATGGCCAACCTCCAACTCCTCAAACACCGCCACCCTGTGCGGCCCGAGGTGGCGTCAGTGATCCAGGCGCTGCCCGAAGCTTTAGCCACCACCGACGACGAGGCCTTCACAGAAGCCTTCCGGCGCCTGTTTCCCGCGTACTTCGCCGACTACTGGCGCCACGAAGCCGAGCTGGCACCGCTACGGGCGCGAGTGCGAGCATGGATCGGCCCGATGCGCGGTGAGGAGCCACAGCCGTTTGACCTGCGGGCAGAACTGCGTTCGCTCACCCTGCCAGCGCTGATCCTGGCGGGCAAATACGACTTCATCTGCGGCCCGCGGTGGGCGCAACTGCTACACGAAGCCATCCACGACTCTCAGCTGGTCACCTTCACCGACAGCGGCCATATGGCACACCTGGAGCAAGTAGCCGAATTCGCAACGACCATCACACAATTCGCCGATCGGCTAGCCCGCGATAGCGGGCGCACAGGAGCGCGTGTTGCGGAGTAGATCCGTCGCCAAGCTGGACTGAGTGGTTAGTCAGGCCGCCGCGCAATAAAGACCATCTCTAGGCCGGGGCGATCCGGCGCCTCCCGCACCTCGTCAACGACGAAGCCAACTGCGCTCAGCGAAGCAGCCACCTCTTCTCGGCTGCGAAAGCGCAACGTGGAATCTGAGGTCAGCACCGCGCCGTCTGACTCGAAGACAAAGGTCCAGCGAAATGAGACCAGGTCACCACTGACATCGATCAGGTCGACCCATGTTTCGACGCCGCCAACCCCATTTATCACTGTGTACCTGTGTGACTGCTCGCGATTCCATTCAAGCCAAGCCTTCGCCGCCGGAACACGGGTCTCGAAGACCAGACGCCCACCGGGCCGAAGCGCCGCATATGCGGCCCGAAGCGTTGCAGCCCAATCCTCGTCGGTCAGGAAGACCTGGGCGACATTCGCCGTCATGGTCACGAGATCCACCTGAAGCGAAGGCAGCTCCGTGGCGTAGCCGTCAATCCATCGCACTCGGTCGGCACCCGGCTTGGCCTGGGCAACCTCAAGCGACGCGGCCGCCGGATCCGTACCGACAACGGTGATGCCGCGATCGGCGAGTAGGCAGGCGAAAGTCCCTGTCCCACAACCGATGTCGAGGACGCGCGCGCTCCGAACTCGTCAACCATTGCCGCGTAGGCTGTCAGGTCACTGCGATCGGGGTCCAGCGGATCGTAGATCTCGGCAAGACGTCGCTCCGCGAAGATCGGATCAGCCACGCGCCAACTGTAGGCGACCTTTGATGAGTTGGGACATTGACATGGTCAGATCCCGGACACCCGCGGATATCAGGCATTCGTACACTGCGTGGGCCCCACAGCCGACACGTGACAGGTAGGAAGCAGGCAGGGAGAAGCCATGCCGACAGGGTCGACCGCGGACGATGTGCTCGTTCAGCTCTGTCACGATCTTCGCTTGCTGCGCGAACAGGCCGGTGGGCCAAGCGTCCGGACCGTCGCCCTGCAGGTCGGGCTGGGCAAGAGCCAAATGGGTGCGATCCTCAACGGCACGATCCGCCGGCCGCCCGAATGGCACGTGGTGCGCGGGCTGGTCGAGGCGTTCTACAAGTACGCGCACGACCGTGGCCGGGAGGAGCGGCTGTCGATCAGATCGGGGCTGGACGAATATTGGCGGCCCCGGTACGCGATGGTGGAACACGCTTTCAGCCAATCCGCGCGAGCACGGGAGCGGCGCAGCCGGACCGTTGCCCAGGTTGATCCGGGCACGGTGGTGCCAAGACAGCTCCCGCCGGCCGCGCCCCATTTCACCGGGCGATCGGCAGAGCTGGCTGCGTTGAGCCGGGCAGCAGATGCGTGCGGGCCTTTGCTTATCACTGGAATGGCGGGGGTAGGTAAGACCACATTGGCGGTCGCTTGGGCACATCAGGCGGCACACCAGTTCCCGGATGGTCAGTTGTACGTCAACCTGCGCGGGTTCGACCCATCAGGGCTGGCAATGACTCCGGCCCAGGCGGTGCGGGGACTCCTCGAAGCTCTCGCGGTGCCGCCGCGCATGTTCCCGCCGGGATTCGAGGCGCAAGTAGGCCTCTATCGCAGCTTGTTGTCGGATCGGCGGCTGCTGGTGTTGCTGGACAATGCGCGCGACGCGGAGCAGGTCCGGGCGTTGCTTCCCGGGTCCCCCTCCTGCCGAGCGGTGGTGACGAGTCGGGTCGAGCTCACCGGCCTCGTCGCGGCCGATGGCGCGTACCCGGTGGCGTTGGATGTGTTGCCAGACCTGGATGCCCGTCAGATGCTTGCCCACCGGCTTGGCCGGGACCGGGTGAACGACGAACCGGACGCGGTCGACCAGCTCATCGCGTTATGCGGCCGGTTGCCGATGGCACTGGCGGTCGTTGCGGCCCGCGCCGCGACCCGCCTTGATTTCTCGTTGTCGGCCATCGCCGAGGAGATGGATCGCGGTCTCGGCGCGTTTCATCTCGGTGACTCCAGCATCGACGTGCGGGCTGTCTTCTCCTGGTCCTATCGGGCTCTCTCAAGGCCCGCGGCGCGCCTGTTCCGGCTGCTTGGGCTGCACGCCGGCCCCGGCATTGGTCTCGGCGCGGCGGCCAGTCTGACCGGTGTCTCAGTATCCGAGGTCGGCCCACTGCTCGCGGAGCTGACTCGAGCCCACCTGATAGCGGAATCCAGCCCCGGCCGGTACGGGTTCCACGACTTGCTCCGCGCCTACGCGATCGAAATGGCGGACGTCGCCGAAACGGAGCACGAACGCGATGCGGCGCGGCGTCGTTCCCTCGATCACTACCTGCATACCGCTTATGCCGCAGCACTCCTCGTCAGTCCACAAAGGACACAAATCCTGGTTGAGCCCGTTAGCGCTGGCGTGACGCTGGAGCATCTCACCGACCGCGATGAAGCTCTGCGCTGGTTCACCACGGAAGGCGCTGTGCTCCTAGCCGCCGCCGAGTACGCGGGCAAGGCCGGCAATGACACTCACGCATGGCAACTGAGCTGGGCCGTCGCGGACTTCCTCGAACTACGCGGGCACTTCGACGATTGGATCGCCACGCAGCGCCTCGCGGTGGCCGCGGCCCGGCGGCTGGCCAATCCGGAGATTCTGGCGCGGATGCTGCTTCTCCTCGGCAATGCCTGCTGGCGCGGCGGTCGCTACGACGACGCTCTCCCCCCGTTAGGGGATGCGCTCGAGGTGTTTCGCGGCCTCGGCGACCTGGCCTGGCAGGCTCGCACCGAGAACACACTCGGTGGCCTGATGGAGCGCCAAGGCCGTTTCGCCGAAGCACTGGAGTATGCCAACCGGTCGCTCGACCTCTACCGGGCTGCCGGCGACCCGGAGGGCCAGGCGCGGGCGCACAACTCGATCGGTTGGTGTCATTGCCAATTGGGCGACTATCAGCAAGCCGTCGATCATTGCCGGCAGGGGCTGGATCGCTATCAGGAGATGAACGACCGCAACGGGCAGGCCGCGGCCTGGGACAGTCTCGGTTACGCCCATCACGGCCTGCACCAATACGAGCAGGCGGTCTCCTGTTATGAACAAGCTCTCGGCCTGGTGCGCGACATCGGCGACCGCGGCAACGAGGCCGGGACCCTCATTCATCTCGGCGACGCGCACCATGCCGTGGGCGATCGTGCTGCTGCGCTGGAAGCGTTGCAGCAGGCCCTTGTCATCCTTGACGAACTCGATCATCCCGACGCGGCCGCAGTCCGCGTGCGGCTCTCCGCCTATACGGTGTCCTGATAGGACGGTAGGCGCGGGGGGGGGCCCGCCGCCGCCCCCCCCCCCGCCGTTGCCGCCGCGCCGG
>DPJL01000016.1:35270-86372 GCA_003543035.1 Micromonosporaceae bacterium
GGGTGGGCGCGGCCGGAGACCGGCCGCGCCTACTCGCACCCCGGGTTAAGCGAATCGGAAGAGTTGGGCCGGCTCGTTGTACTTGCATTCGATGACCTGAAGCTTGGCTTCATTGGCCGACGAGCGGAATTGGATGTCGGCGCAGAGCCCCTTGACCCTGTTCACCAACTGGTAGTAGCCGCTCGGTGCCGGCCCGGGCACCAAACGCCATTGCTCGCTGGTGTATGCCGCCGAGCACCAGAACTGCTGGACCAGCGTCCCGCGTACCACCTCTTCCTCGCTGTTTGCCTGCAGGTCCATGCACATGCCGCTGTACTGGTTTATCAGCCAGTAGTAGCCGCCGCCGATGTCGAACAACCCCCAGGTCATGCCGCCCCACGGGCCGCAGGTCCGCTGCACCACAATGGAATTGGCGTAACTGGGAGACTTCGGCTGCAGGCACTTACCGGAGTGCTTGTTGATGATGTAGTAGTAAGGCGCGGCAGTAACACCGGCGCGTGGCTCCGGCTGCGGAGCCGCCTGAGCGCCGGTGGCGGAGGCGAGAGTGCCCACCGACACCATGGCACCGGTCAGCACCAACATCGCCAGCTTGCGTCCTGTGCTCATCCCATGATCCCTTCCCTAACGTCTGGATCGGACCATGTGACGGTTTCACCGCACTGCTTCCGGAGCTGCCAAGTCCGGACTTGCCTGGTTTCGTCAGGAGAAAGTGCTGGTCATATCCGCGATGCGGTGAGCCGGACTCCGGACAACACCGGACACCGATCCACGAAAATTCTGTGCCATAGGCAGAAGTTGAGCAGGGTCCAGATCTTTCGGGCATGGTCTGCTTCCCGGTTTCGGTGAGCTCGCAAGAGTTCCCGTGCGTAGGTGAGGTGAATGAGGTGACCTGTCTGAGACTCGGCAAAGATCTGGTCTGCCCACTCGCCGATCTCCCCGCGCAGCCAGTGTGCCGTCGGCGTAGGGAAGCCAAGCTTCGGGCGGTCGATGACGAAGGCCGGAATGTCGTCGCGAAGAGCATGGCGCAGCACATGTTTGGTCACCTTGCTGTTGGCCGGAAGTCTGAGCGACGTTGGAATACGGGTGGCAATGCTGAAGACGTTGCGATCGAGGAACGGGACGCGCAGCTCCAATGAGTGAGCCATCGACATGCGATCCGCTTTGGTGAGAATGTCACCGGTCAGCCAGGTTCGCAGATCGATGTGCTGCATGGTGGTTGCGTCGTCCAGGCCTTCCGCTTCGAGGTAGGCGTCTCTGGTGGCGAGGGTGTGCGAGGCAATGTTTTCGTTGTGCCGTAGGAGTTGTTCCTTTTCGGCGTACGTGAACATGCGCGCGTTTCCGTAGTAGCGCTCCTCGATAGGAGTCGTCGCACGCTCGAGGTAGCTCTTCCCTTTGACGCCTTCGGGAATGACCGTTGATACCGCACGAAGCCCGTGCTGAATGCGGGTGGGCAGGCGCCGGATCGGTGCCAATGACGCGGGTTCGCGGTAGATGTGATAGCCGCCGAAGAGCTCATCTGACCCTTCTCCAGAGAGGACTACTTTGACGTGCTGGGCGGCGGTTTGAGCCAGGAAGTAGAGCGGAACGATTGAGGGATCGGCCACGGGATCGTCGAGATGCCAGATGATGCGCGGGAGTGCTTCCATGACATCGGCTGCGGTGACGACAGTTGGGGTCAGCGTGAGACCGAAATGCTGAGCGGTCTGTTGGGCCACTTCGATCTCGGAGTAGCCAGGCAGATCGAAGCCGGCGGTGAACACCCGTAGATCTGGATTGAGTTCCCGTGCAAACGCCACGACCGCAGTCGAGTCGATACCGCTCGACAGAAACGCACCCACCGGGACGTCGGCCACCATGTGGGCGTGGACGCTTTCCCGCAGGGCATGACGAATCATCGCGGCGGCGGGTTCGATGCCGAGGCGACTGTCGGGCCGAAATGCCGGGCGGTGATAGGGCTCGATGTCGGCCGAGCCTCCCGGGCTATAGCGCAACAGGCTTCCGGCCGGCAGTCGAGCGACGCCGGATTGCAAGGTCCACGGTTCGGGGACGTATTGGTATGTCAGGTAAAGCGAGAGTGCTTCCTCGTCGACGGCCACACCGTTGACCGGTAACGCTTTCTTCTCGCTCGCCAGCCATAGCCCGTCTGGCGTGGTGAGGTAGTACAGCGGTTTGATGCCGAATGGGTCGCGTGCGCAGAGCAAGGTGTTCGTGTGTGAGTCCCACGCGGCGAAGGCGAACATGCCACGCAGCCTGTTAACGGCGGCCGGACCCCAGTGATGTAGCGCTGCTGCAAGCACTTCGGCGTCGCCGTCGGTACCAAAAGCGGCTTGATGGTTATTGATGAGCTCGGCGCGCAACTCCCGATAGTTGTAGATTTCCCCGTTCAGTACGACGGTCCATCGGCCGGCGTCAGTGCCGAATCCCGGATAGGACAACGGTTGCCGGCTGCCGTCGGGATCAATGATGGCCAGCCGCGCGAAGCCCATGCTCACCCAATTGCCGATCTGGTGGGTAACCGTGTCGTCGGGCCCCCGGTGGTACAGCGAGGCAAGCGGCCCGGTTAAGTCCGGAAGTTGAGGCGCCTCACGCCCATCCACGAATACTACGAATCCACACATGGGCGGACGGTAGGACTTGCGCTATGAAGAACCTTTCAAGAAGAGTTGGGATTCCGACGCCGAAGCGCAGGTCGGCTGCATCTTGACGCGGCCTTCATGGATTCTTCACGGCTGATCGGGCTTGATAGCGGGGAAGGGAGACAACAATGGGCGCTCGAGTTCTGGTGGCCGAGGACGATCCGAAACAGGCCAACCTGATCAAGGTCTATCTTGAGCGCGAGGGGCACAGTGTGCTGACCGTCTCCGATGGGAGAGCCGCGCTCGAGAGCGCTCGGGCTCGTCGGCCTGATCTCCTGGTACTCGACATCATGATGCCTGCGACGGACGGCCTTGATGTTTGCCGTGTTTTGCGGGCCGAATCCGATGTGCCGATTATCCTGCTCACCGCTCGCACCACGGAGAACGACATTCTGCTTGGCTTGGATCTCGGTGCCGATGACTATATGACAAAACCATACAGCCCTAGGGAACTGGCCGCCCGAGTGCGCGCTCTGCTACGCCGATCGGGTGCCGTGACGTCGCCGGACAAATCTGTGCTCACGGTCGGAGATCTGGAGATTGACATCGGTCGGTTCGAAATCCGGGTCGGTGGGGCGACGGTGACGGTGACCGCAAAGGAATTCGGCATCGCCGAGGTGTTGGCAAGCGAGCCGGGGCGGGTCTTCACCAGGGCTCAAATCATCGACCGGGCCTTTGGGTTCGACCACTACGTCCTTGAACGCACGGTCGACGCTCACGTGATGAACCTGCGCCGGAAGATCGAGCCCGACCCGAGCCGGCCCCGTTATCTGCAAACGGTGCAGGGCCGCGGATATCGCATGACGGCGGGATCGTCGACGTGACATTTCGCTGGCGCGTCTTCGGTTTGATGGTGGTCATCGCCCTAACGGCCACCGGCGCAACCGCATGGCTGACGCTTCGCCTTACGTCTCAGCAGTTCACCGAGGCGGCAGCCACCGATCAGCAAACCGCTGAAGACATCGTGGCGCAGATCGCGAGCTACGGCCGGGGCCATGGCACCTGGACCGGTGTTTCGGTGGAAGTCAAGCGGCTGTCCGACCAGACGGGCAAACGCATCCAGCTGACAGCCGAGTCGGGCGAAGTCATTGTCGACAGCGACAACCTCGCCGGTCACGCTGCCCGGCCGACGGTCGGAGCTCCGCTACTGGCTAACCCGCGACCCGCGCTTGTCTTCAGCACCGACGAGCTCAGAGGAGACGTTTACGGGCAGACCGCAACCGCGATCGGGAACTATCGCCGCCAGGTCCTGTTCAACTCCTGCGTCACTTCGAATGCGCCGGCTGGATTCACCGCATCGGCCGACGAGCTCTCCACCGGTCCGGGCTTTCCCGATCCGGCGCTGGAGATGCGGGCGAAGCACGGCAATGAAGTGGTGAGAAGTTGCGCTCTGCAAGCCCTTCCCAGCAAGGAGGAAGTCGCCACAACCCTTGAACTGACTCGGGGCTGTATCGACGACCCCCAGCGGATCACCTGCCTGCGCGCCGTCTTTGCGCAACGCACCGACGACGTTGCGCCGCTGCCGATGCTCGTGCACGTCGGAGCCGTTGGTGATCTCGACAAAACTGTGGTGATCTGGCCGGTCGCAGGGGCCGCGGGGGGCATCATGCTGCTCGTGATCGTTGGGACAGCCGTTCTCAGCCGACGCGTGCTGCGCCCGGTTGAACTACTCACCAAGGCTTCACAGGGTCTAGGTACCGGCGACCTTAGCCGACGGGTTCAGGTTTCGGGCAATGACGAATTCGCCATGCTGGCAAGCACTTTCAACCACATGGCTCAGTCGTTGCAGGAAGGAGAGGATCGCCAGCGCCGACTGGTGGCCGATGTCGCGCACGAGATTCGCACTCCATTGGCAAATCTTCGGGGGTACCTGGAAGCGCTCAAAGACAACGTCTTACCCCCATCGCCCGCCCTCTTCGCCTCGCTGCACGAAGAGACGATGCTGCAACAGCGAATCGTTGACGACCTTCAGGATCTCGCCTTGGCCGAGTCGGGCCAACTCGCCTATCACAAGTCCCACACCGATCTCGGCGACCTACTTCAGAGTTGCCGGGTCGCTGTCGAGGTCGCCGCGGAGACGGCGGGCGTCCAGGTTTTCCTTCATACACCTCAGCCGGTCACCGTCTATGCCGATCCCGACCGGCTTCGTCAGGTCGTGGGGAACCTTTTGAACAATGCGCTTCGCTCCACGGGTGCGGGCGGAACTGTCACTCTCAGCTCAGGTCAGACAGGAGACGTTGCCACGATCGAAGTGACCGATACCGGTAGCGGCATTCATCCCGAACACGTGCCGCGCCTCTTCGATCGGTTCTGGCGCGCCGATGCCGCCCGAACGCGGAGCAGTGGGCACAGCGGGCTTGGGTTGGCGATCGCCCAGCAGATCACCCACGACCACGACGGCACGATCACTGTGTCCAGCGAGCTCGGCGTCGGTACAACGTTCACGATCCGCATGCCTGTGGCTTCGTCACTCCAAGGAGTCGGCGGCTCGATTATGTCGATCAGATCGGCAGTCGACCGCACATCGCCGAAGGTCTTGTAGATGGTGTGGAGCGTGGCGTTGTGGTCCTGATCGCGCCGCGCCGTGTTGCCATCTGCGACCATGATGACGCGGTAGCCGAGGGTGCTCGCATCGTCCTGCGGGGCTGTTCGTTCAGGGACGCTGCGGTGGGATTTCCGCAAACTCGTCCGCACAAAACTCCAATCAGCTGCTTCTATGAGCCTTTCCAACCTGGATGGAACACATAGGGCTATGCATGGGAAGCAAGCTGTCGTTGAGGTCTGGTAGGGGGCGGCGGGGTTATTTGAGGCTTGCCAGTTCGTCGGCAGACAGACGGAGCGCCCCGGCTGCTATGTTCTCGGCCACGTGCTCGGTGATCTGTATTCAGACGTTAGATGATCGGGCCGGGCTCATGCAGGCGCCCAGCAAGGATTTCGGGTCGACGGCATGGTCTTCGTCGTCCAGCCGCGTTCCGTTTCTGTGGCGACCGACCACTTGAACTCTTCCGGAGTCTCGATCTCCAGGCTGATCGACTTCGACATTCCGGCCAGCGGATAAATGATCGTGCCATGAAGTCCGGAGCCGTTCGTCACCACCTTCAGCTGGGACATCGGAAGGTTCGACTTGACGTTGGCGGTCAGACGGATCTTTGACGAATACGGCTCCTGTAGGCAGGTAATGGAAATGTCCGTAACGGTGATGGTGGGCTGCTTTGGGGGTTGAGTGGTGGTGGCCCTTGGAATCGGTGCCTTGGTCGGCGACGCACTGGGCTCTGCGGCGGAAGCGGTAGGGCTGGGCGTAGGAGATGGCGATGCTGATCCCAGTGACGGCGTTGCGTCCTGAGACGCGGGGGCCTGCCACCGAAATCGGCGTCTCCTTCGGCTGTCGCTGCGCGAAGTAGACGATTCCCACTGTTAACACCAGAACTACGACAGATCCGCCAACAACCTTGAGCAGCAACGGTTTCGTCACGCCGATCATGGTAGAGCGACCAGATCGGTGCGGCTACTTCGCCAGTACCATCTCGACGCGCGTGGTCTGTTCCGCAACCATTGTCACGCGTTTGGACGCCACCCCAGACCCGCCCGGGACCCGGACGATGAATTCGTACTCGCCTGGCGGAAGGTGTGTCCAGAGGTACTCGCCCTTCTGGTCGGTCATGCGGGCGATGTCGATGGCCAGCTCCGAAGGCATTGGCCACCCGATCGTGTGTACCTCGACCGGGATCAGCGCCAACGGCTGCCCTGACGGGTCGCTCACCGCGATGATTGCCGTGCCGCGACCGGCGGCAGAGCCGGGAGATGCTGTCCCGCCCTTTCCGTTGGATACCGGTGTATCAGGCCCCGACGGACCCGGGCCGGGCGAACCTGTGCCATCGGTTGCGGCACAAGCACTGGCCAGAAGCCCGGCGAAAAGCATTGGCAACGCGATCCTTCGCAGAAACCCCATCATGCACCCCTTCTTGCACTAGGTGTTTGCTAGGACGATGCCCGCCCACGCACGGGTTCCCGGGTGGGCGGGCATCGTCGGACTTTAGCTAGAGGTCACGCCAGTAGATGAAATTGTTGAACACCGGCTCAACGATGCGAGGACCGCTGTTGTGGTTGTTGTTCGGCGCACCACTGCCGTGGAAGCCGTGCGCGTGTACGGCCACCCCACAGGGTCCGTTGCAATTGGGGTTGCTGTAGGTGTAGACCGGACCACCGCTGTTACCGCCTGCGGTGTCGTGGAAGTAGAACAGCTCACGGTCCTGGGTGACGCGGATCTGGTCGTAGCTGGCCCATTGGGTACCGAAAGCCTTGTCACCGCTGTATCCGCGGTTGTAGGTGGCGGTGCCGTTCTGGCTCGCCGACGTCCACATGAAGCCGAAGGTGCCTGTGTTGTTTCCTACAGTGCAGTTGAGCTTCATTGCCCCGTAGTCCCAGCCGTTCGAGAAACTGCTGGTCCAACCGTTGACCGAGTGCAGACTTGCCACCGTGCACGAACCGTACGGCGAGCTGCCGCCGTCACGCCCGGGCCACACCGTGAACTCGGCCCGGTTGTACCAGTCGGTGCCGTTGCGCGGGTAGACACAGTGTCCGGCGGTGATGAGCGTGTTAGCGCCGATCATCCAGCCGGTGCAGTGTCCACGTGCCACGCCGCCAGTGGTACGGGTGATGAAGACGGTGGAGCTGGCGGGCCACCAGTTCGCCGGCGTCGTCTGGTAACGATCGTCCCCACCGACGATGCTGGAGATTCCGATGTCAGACGGCGCGGTCGTGCCCTCAAGCTTGCTTGCAGGCGTGTGATTTGCGCCGTCCGCGACGCGCTTACTGGCGGGCGGCACCGCCTTGATGAGAGTGCTGTTGATGCGTGCGGCGAGCACGGCGGGATCGGCCGTGGTTCCGTTGTCGGACACGGCCGTGGCCGGGTCGATTGCGTTGACGGGACCGGCGGTGGCGGCTGGAGCCGCGGCGATCACGAGTGCCGCGGCGACGACGAGCGTGGTGGCTTTGCTGCGTACGTGCTTGAACATGTGTTCCCTTCCCCTAGGGATAACAGATCCGGGCGGAGGATCCACAACGATCGCTCCCACCCGAAGTCATAATTGTCGATAGGCCACACCTAAGGGCATTGACTGTCGCTGATCCAACAATTCGGACTACAAGTGTTCAACTGTCCAATGTGGTGCAATGCGGCCGCCTGCCGATGCGTTGGGTGAACAGCCGCTGAACAGCACGGCCGACAACTGATTCGACGGCTGGACGGCCGCCGCAGGAGCGGCCATCGGGGTCTGTCGGTGAGGACATCAACTGCACCTACCTCGGCGGTGACTTCCTGGGCGCAAGGGGCAAGGTGATGGCCCAGGCCAACATCACGCTGCCCGATGGGGCACTCGAGCACATGTTCGGCGGAGAGCGGGATCCGCAGGAAGCCATCGACGAGAAGCACTGGTTCGCCCACGAACTGCGCGAGACGGTCAGGTGGCAGCCCGACCTCGACGCACTGCGCACCGCAAGCACCCGCATCATGATTGGCATTGGGGAGGAGTCCGGCGGCAAGCTCGCCGAACGAACGTCAATCGCACTCGCAGCTGCACTCGGCGTCGAACCCGAAGCATTTCCCGGCGGACGTACCGGTTTCGCCGAAGATCCCCCCGGTTCGCCACCCGGTTACGCGCGGTCCTTCGCCAAAGCTGATCAAATGGCACCGTGACAATGACCAGCCGCCTGGCCACCCGCGATGACCTACCTGCACTGCTGCCGATCATTTCGGCGGCAATTCATGAGTTACAGCAAGGCTTTCTCGACGCCGACCAGATCAAGTCCAGTGAGGCCATCATGGGGCTCGACACACAGCTGATAGACGACGGGACGTATTACATCGTCCACATCGATGGACAGGTCGCCGGTTGCGGTGGCTGGAGTCGGCGGGCCACTCTCTACGGCGGCGATCACAGTGCCGGCCGCGACGCAGGCCTGCTTGATCCCTCGAAAGATCCGGCGAAGATTCGAGCCATGTACACCGATCCGGCTTACACGCGTCGTGGTGTCGGCCGGCTGATCCTCTCACTGTGCCAAGCCGCGGCGGCCGCGGAAGGATTTGTGTCTCTTGAACTGATGTCGACCCTCGCCGGCCAGCCTCTCTACCAAGCAGCGGGTTTCGAAGCCATCGAGCATTTCAAGGATGCGTCAGGCGGTACCCCAGTGCCGCTCGTCAAGATGCGCAAGGCGATCACGGGGTCCGGCTAGGGTCCTCGGGCAGTAGGACTTTGGCAAGGATGTCGGCGAGCCATGGCTCATAGCCACTATGAGCTCACGGTCCTCTGCTCCCGTTCCTTCTCATTGTTGTTCGTTACAGTCGAAGGCTGCGCGAGTGGGAGACGATGACCTGCGGTTCGCGAGATTCATTTGCAAGATCAGGAGGATTTTGCAGCCGCCATGCTATCCATCCCCACATAGAGGTGAGCGGAGCGGTGGCGAGGTTGAACAGCCAGCGAATTTCATTGACTGATAAGGGAACTGATAAGGGAATCAGCCAGTCACCGCCGGAGCCGGGTCTCCCTTTTTGGCCACATCCCCGGTAATCACCAGGAACGCCGCTGCGGCCATGGATAGCGTGATATGCCGATACCAGGCTTGATACCCGCGGACTTGATAGTGGCCCAGGCCAGTCTCGTCCTTGGCGGTCTGGACACATTCCCCGATTGCCCTTCGGGTCCCGGCTACGCGGGCCAGTTCGGCAACGGTGGTTTCGGCTGGCCCGAAACAAATGTAGCAAGCGATCTCGGCCGGGTCGCTGATGCTGCGCCGAGCCAGCAACCAACGCCCCCGACCCCGCCGACGCAACGGACGACTATCGACCACCGTCCAGTCGTACCACCGCGGCCCTTGCCTCCCGTGCCCGTAATTGACCCGGACCCATGCGGCGGCCCGCACCGTATCGATAGCGGGCTTGACTCCGACCTTCGCCGATGGCCTTGACACCGCCATCTTATGGGACTGGACCGCCAACACATGCGCAATGTCTTTGGCCTCCAACCACATCCGCAACCTGGAGTCATGCCCATCCGCCTCATTACCGGTCACCCAGCCAAAGGGCACCCTCGCCCGTACCGCACGGTCAATCATCTGCTGCGCCAGAACACGTTTGGTCGCGAACAACACCTCATCACCGATACCCGCCAGGCGGCACCGGTCCCGGTCAGTGATCCACTCCTTCGGCAGATACAACTCCCGATCGATCAATGCCCGCCCACTCCGTGACGCATACGCCAGGAACACGCCAATCTGAGCATTCTCGGTCCTGCCGGCCGTGCCGGAATATTGCCGAGCCACACCAGCGGACTTGTTGCCCTTCTTCAGAAAACCCGCCTCATCAACAATCAGCACCCCATCGCGGGCATCACCCAACGCCTCCACGACCGCCGCGCGTAGATCGTCGCGCACGCCATCGCAGTCCCACGGGTAGAAATTCAGCAACCGCTGCATCCGCTCGGGCCCGGCATCCCCGGCCGCCTCCGCCAACGTCCACCCGTTCTTACGTTCCGCCTCGCTGAGCAAACCGCGTACATAAGCGCGCATCTGCCGCCGCGACTCCACCCGGGGAAACCTCGCCGCAAAACGGCCCACGAACGCGGCAAACCCCGCCGACCTTCCAGCAGCCATGTCCGCCAACACGACCACCATCCAAATAGGACACCCAGCACCAATGTAACAACCTGTCGTTACAGGAAGCAGGCTATCGGAACAGCGTCCAACTTCTCCCGATACCAGTAGATTTATGAACGGCGGCAGAGCCGACCGGGGAGGGCAAATTTGGCCCGGACGTCCGGCGGAATCTGCGCGACGGCAGCCCACATGCGGAGCCGTCCTGGCAATCTCGGAAGGGAGCGATCATGACGACAGGTGCTGTGCTTTCGCCAAGCGGTCACACGACCGGAGAGTACGGGGGGTGGTCCGACGAGGCCGCCGGCTCAACGCCGGACAGCGAAGCCGTTGAGGAAGAGAGCGGCGAGGTCAGCGGGAGCAGCGACCCCAGCGGCGAGTCACAGGAGGCGCACGCCGAGGTCGGCACCGACGCCGCCGAATCCGGTGAGGAGTTCGCTGAAGCCAGCCCGGAGGCACTCGCACAACAGGAGGGTGAAGAGAGCGCGACCGGCGACCTACTCAGCGAGGGCTACGAGCTGGGAGGAGCGGGTGAGGAGGCCGCCGCTGCCGAGGCCGAGGGCCTGATGCCGGAGGCCGGTGAGGCGCTCGAAGGCGCCCAGGAGTTCCTCCCCTTGCTGGCGGGTCTCGCCGCGAAGGTCATTCCTATGCTGGCTTCGACGGCGGGTCCCAGCCTCGTCCGCCTCGTGCAGCGCAAGTTGAGCCCGAGGGCCAAGCGGATCCTGGCCAAGCCGCGCCCGGGCGGCGGCATGGTGTCGGTGCTCCAGAAATTGGTGGCCCAGGCAATGAAGCGGCCGGAGGTCGTCGAAGAGGCCGTGGACGAGGCGTTGGTCGAGGAGCTGACACAGACGATGGAGGTCATCCTCGGCACGGACGACCGGATCCGGATCAAAAACACGGTCAAGGTGCCATGGCGTCGCTACTGCGCCCTGCGGATCGAGTTCCCGACCGGCGCCGTCTACCGCGGCACCGGGTTCTTCATCGGCGACCGGACGCTGGCCACCGCCGGCCACTGTGTGTATCTGCAAAACCAGGGTGGCTGGGCACGGCGGATCGAGGTCATCCCGGCCTGCAACGGCACTCACCGGCCGTTCCGCTCCGCGTTCGCCACGACGTTCAAGTCCACCGCCGGGTGGACGAAGAACAAGGTGCCGGCGGCCGACTACGGAGCGATCATCCTGCCGGCGGGAGCCTTCCCCGGCCAGCAGTTTGGCCGTTTCGGTTTCAAGGCCCTCCCCACCCAGACCCTGCTGGCCAAGCCGGCGGTTCTGGCCGGGTACCCGGGCGACAAGCCCTTCGCGGAGCTGTGGGGTATGCGGCGGAAGATCAAAGCGGCCACGGCGACGAACCTGATCTACGACATCGACACGATGGGCGGGCAAAGCGGCGCGCCGGTCTATGTCAAGGACGGCGGCAAGCGCTATGTCGTCGGCATCCACAACTACGGTGCGTCCACCGGCAACTCGGCGACGCGCGTCACGGCCGAGGTGGTGGCGAACTTCAAGAAGTGGGGCGCAATAGGTACCCCGCCGAAGACGACGATCTCAGCGCCGGCGCCCAAGGCGGCCCAGGCATACGCCATGGCCGGTGCGTCTGAACCGTCCGACTTGGACATGTAGCGGCATCCTTGATCAGATGAACGGTCTGCCGCGCCAGGGTTGGGCGCGGCAGACCCCGGCCCCGTGAGGAGGTCTTGATGGACGAGCAGATGCGCGGACGGGTCGTTGACGGCGCCGGCCGCGGTGTCGCGGACGCGACGGTGATGGTGCTGCGAGCACCTGGGCCTGTGCCCGACATCGCCGCGGTGAGCGACGCGGATGGCCGGTTTGTCTTCGACAGCCTGCCCGCCGGGACGTACCGGCTGCGGGCGGTCGGACCGGACGGCCGGCAGGGGGAGGCCGACGTGACGGTCCCCGGATCCGGTGAATACCAGGAGGGCGTCATCATCCGGCTGAGCGGACCGTCGGCGCATTACTGAGTGAACCGCCAACGCAGATTTGAACCGCCGGCCTCTTCGTCCCGAACGGCGATCATGGCTCATATTCACGTCTTCCGTTTCCGAGCGATCTTCGTTAAAGTCCTGGTCAGAACTGGTACGCGAATCCAGACGCATCCGCGATCGTCCATGTTAGATCGCTGGAATCCGCACGGGGTTGCCGACAGTTTGCCGACATGATCATGGGGGAGGATCGCGCATGGGGTGGTTGGTCCCAAGGACCGGCGAGGACGGCAGAAAGCTCTACATGGCCGTGTATCGCGATCTGAAGGGCAAGCAGCGGTCAGCTGGAACCTTTGAACGTAAGCGCGACGCCAACCGAGCATGGCATAAGGCCGAGAGCGAGATCGCCGCCGGCAAGGTGGGCGATCCGAAGCGCGGACGCCAGACATTCCGGCGCTATGTGGAGGAGGAGTGGTTCCCCAACCACATAATCGAGGCGACAACCCGCGAGGGCTACACCTACACGCTCAATCGTTATGTCCTGCCTGAGTTCGGCTCGATGCGCATGGTCGAGATCCTGCCCGGTCACGTACGCGAGTGGATCGTGAGAATGCAAGCCTCGGGGACCGGCGCCCCAATGATTAAGCAGTGCAAGGTCGTGCTGGACGCGATCCTCACGACTGCGCTCAACGACCAGATCACTTTCCTCCATGCCGGTAAGGGCGTGAAGACACCGCCCGTGGTCAAGAAACCGAAGAGAATCATTACGGCGCAACAGTTCGAGCTGATCTACGACGCGTTGGAAGACAACACCATGCGGCTGCTCGTCGAGACTGACATCGAGTCGGGCCTTCGATGGGGTGAGCTAACTGAGTTGCGGCCCAAGGACATCGAGTTCGATACCGGCATGCTCACCGTGTCGCGCGTGGTTGTGCAACTCAAGGCAAAGGATCGGCCGGATGGCGTCGGCTTTGTGGTGAAGCCATATCCAAAGGACAAAGAGTGGCGGCAGCTCAAACTAGCGATTCATTTGGTGGAGAAGCTGAAGGACCACATCGCCACTCTGGGGCTCGGGCCCGATGATCTGCTTTTCGAGTTGCGCCAGCCGACGCAATCACGTCGGCGCACTCTGCCGGAGGAGCAGCCTGACCCTGCGACGCTTGGGCTGACCGAACCCAATGAGCTCGGGCGCACTTATCGGCACGGCACCACGTCGGCCTACACAGCTGGGCGTTGCCGTTGCCAATACTGCCGCGATGCGATGGCCTTCTACCGTGCCTCACGTCGATCGTCGGGAAAGGACAGTCCGCGCAAACCCCGCACGGTCAACACGGATGGGCACATCGGCAACGACTGGTTCCGGCGATGCGTTTGGTACAAGGCGATCGCGGTGGCCAAGCTCGGCTTCCATATCACTCCGCACGGACTACGGCACGCCCACGCCTCGTGGCTTCTGGCGGGCGGTGCCGACCTACTTGCCGTGAAGGACCGGCTTGGCCACGCGTCGATCACGACGACAGAGCAGTATCTTCATTCCCTGCCTGGAGCTCATGATGCCGCGTTGGATGCCCTCGACGCGATCCGGGGCACGAAGGGCGTTGCGAAGCCCAAAGCTGCTCCAACACAGCGAAGGCCGGATCGTGATGAGGTGCTCGCCATGATGGCAACGATCAAAGAGATGTACGAGGCCCTTGACAGCGAGCCCTGATCACGTAGTCGTGGCAACGAATATCGTCGTGGCCTGAAGGCAGCGAGGTCGAACGGACTCAATTTCAACGTAGATCGGGTGTAGGTAGCCATCCGATCATCTCATCTATGTCAACACACCCGCATACTTGACGTGAGCATTGCCAACGATGGCGTACCGTCCCGCCCGTGCCAAATCGCGCAAACAGCATTATCGCGAGCATCTTCGACGAAGCAACCGGCGATGAGACCCTGAGCCCCATGGCAGATGAGTTGCGGGATCTATGGAACTCCGGGCAATGGACAGTGCCCGGAGTTGATCGCATCTGTGAGTCCGCGGCGAGCAGGCTCGTAAGCGAGCGTGCGTCATGAAACTTAAGAAGATATCAATTGAAGGGTTCCGTGGTGTCCCACGGGTTCTTGACCTTGCCTTAGACGGTAAGAGCCTGTGCCTTCTGGCAGAGAACGGCAGAGGCAAGTCCACGATTGTGGATGCCCTTGAGTTCTGGACGCGTGGGAAGCTCGCAAATTTCGAGCGCGAGGGCTATAGGCTCGACGCAGCGATCAACCTCTTCGCCTCCGGGCGCACGGCCGTAACGTGTGCTCGAATTGGCGAAGACACACTCGTCCGGGAGCTTTCGGGTAGTCGCGGAGGTCCGCTCAGCACTGTCGCTGCGGAAGGCAGCCCGCCACGAGCCGTGAAAGGACTCGCTGAAATACCCATACTTCGGCATCGGACGATGGCCGACTTCATGGCGAGCAGTCCGGGCGAAAAGAAGAAAGCGTTGCTCGACCTACTTGGGCTGACAGACCTCACTTCCTTTCGCGACGTACTGGTTACGGCAACAAACAACGCGGAGCGTCGGCTCGAGGAGGCGCAACGGCGTGCCGAGCAAGAACGCGACATGTTAAGGACCGAGTGCGGAAGCGTATCGGTTGTCCAGCTAGCTGAAGAGCTTCGTATTCAGGCCGGCCTCGACAGCTCGATCGCCTCCGAGAACGATCTTCTAAAGATCAGTATCGACAAGCTTCCGCCGGTGCAGAGTGCGATCGCGCGTGCTGAAATGGTCGATGTCGCGATTAGAACCTCCACACAGCTTCAGAGATCGGCGATTGACAGCTGGAACTCGATAGCCGAGGACAAAGCTGCTGCGACGGCGGCCGCCATCCGGTCTCTAATTGCGGCCGGTAAGAAGGCGCTTGCGCTCTGGCCGGATCCGTCGTGCCCTCTCTGCACAGCACCAGCAGATCGGGAGCTCCTGCATCAACAATGGGAGCAGAGAAGCCAAACCCTCGGCGATCTTGACCGAAAGCTGAGCGCGGCAAGAGCGGCGCTGGTCAAACAGCGCACTTATCTCTTGGCATTAGCTGACGCTCTAAGGAGATTAGTCGAAGCCCCGTGGGCGCAGGATTTTGCGAGCCTTGCTGAACTCGTCCAGGCAGAGACCGCCACTATCGCGGACGCTGCCGAGATCGCTGCTGCAATGAACGAGGAGCGAAAGGCAAGCACCCCTACGGCGGCGGATCTGACCGAGACCCTGGTGGCCCTTCGTGAGACAGCACTCGCCCAGGATGAGTCCGCCGAATTGCTCGCACTAGTCAAGCTTGAGCGCGTGCGGATGGCACTGGGCCGTTACGAAAAGGCCAGAGTTCACTCCGATGTGGTAAGACAGGTGTGGGCAGGGATAGACGCACTACGTCATGTGGCCGAGAAGGGGATCCGGACGGCTGTTGAACTCGCAACAGGGGAGCTCGCAAGGCTAGTTGGCAACTTCTACGGTCGTCTGGTCCTCAGCCCTTTCTATACCGACGTGACACTCAAGTACTCGGAGTTGCGCAATGGCGGTGTCGAGTTCGTAATCAGATACGACAAGCACGAGGTTTCACCACCGCAGCGTGTAGTTAGCGAATCCCAACTCAATGCACTAGGTCTCGCGTTTTTCCTTGCAAGACTCAAGCACAACGAGTCTGACAATGCATGGCGGACATTGGTACTGGACGACGTCGTAAACAGCTTCGACGCCGATCACAGAATGGGTCTGGCACGCCTGCTAACCGAGGACTTTGCCGATTGGCAAGTGCTGTTCTTCACCCATGACAACATGTTCGCTACGCTGAGTGAGGCATTCTTTTCTGGATGGCGCTTTTGGCAGATCGTGGCATGGTCCCCGACTGAGGGACCTGTGCTCAGCGAGGGTGATCCCCTCAAGCGACTCGAGGAACGATTGATCAAGGGTGAAGCAGCATCCGATCTTGGAGGCCTCGCTCGTTTCGCCTTGGAGCGTGGCCTATCGCGTCCCCTGGAGAACTTGCGTCTACCAATCCGTTTCGATCGTCGCGCGCTATATAGTGCCGCGGAGTATCGCGATGCTCTCGAGAAGGGGCTAAAGGCCCGAGGATCTGCCCTGAAGGATGCCCCAGTGCTGACACGGATGCGGGGCGAAAGTTACCTAGTAAACGTCGGAGCCCACGATAGGCAAACTGATCCCAGTCTGAGTACTGCCGATCTAATGCAGATGGTTGCTGATCTCAAGGAACTCGGCGATCTCTTCCTCTGCAGTGGTTGCAGTAAGCCCGTATGGGCCACGAAGATTGGAACAGACAAGTTTCAGTGCGTGTGCACCGCGATGAGCATTTGATCGTGAGCGGGTGGTCCACACATCTTGCCGTCCAAACGCGAAGAGCCGCTCCAGGCTCGCCAGCGATATCTTGACCCTGCCTGAACGGAAATGATTTATCGGACCCGGTGCATCTCGGCGATCTTTGTGATGAAGTCAGCAATGGTGATGATGGGGATGCTGTACTTGCGCGCCTGCCTAGCTTTTCCGGAAAGGGTGTCTGGGTCTGCGGCGGCGACGATGCGGGTTGATTTTGTAACGTTACGCGAGACGCCCAGCCCTGCGTTGCGTGCGCGCTGCTCCCATGTTTCGCGGGTCTCGATCGTTTGACCGGTAAAGACAACTGTGTCTCCTGCCGCGAGTCGGAACCTGGGCCGTGGCGTTGAAGTTGCCCCAGGCTGCTCGGTGATCCGGCCGGCACCTTCGATGGAATCGACCACATCGGACTTTGATAGACCGAGAAGCTCTGCAACTGTAGTGAGATCAGCAACTTCGGCATCGGTGAGAACGCCGTCGTCGACTGCTTCGAATGCGAGTGCCTTCAGGTATTGGCAGTGGAGGGACAGAAGGTCGGCTCGGCTCAGGTCGAGTGTGTCGGCGAGATCGATGAGTGTGTCGGCTTCGGTTTCTGAGATGTGCCGATCGAGCAACACGTTGTCCAGTAGGGCCAAATATTGGTCGGCCTGTTGTGGATCGGGAACTCGCGGGAGGCGTTCGGCGATCCTGACTAGGAAGTGCTGCGGTCTCCGGACGCCGCTGTGTCTGGGTACTGGGACCACGTCGGTGATCGGTATCGACGGCCATCCCTGGGCGTCGGCAGCAGTGTGATAGCCGAGCGGGGACCCGTCGTCTTGCTGGGTGAGGTAGAAGCCCAGCAGTTTCGCTGCTGCTCTAGCGTCGTCTAGTGCGGAATGAGCGTGTTCGATCTGGATGCCTGCGGCGTCACAGCAGTCGAGGAGACTGCGTCCGGCGAATGGCAAGAACTGGTCGGCCAGGCGCATAGTGCACAGGCCCTGGTGGTAGGCAATGGGAGCGTCATATCCGAGGCGCCGAAATTCGGAGGATAGAAACCCGATGTCGAACACGAGGTTGTGAGCTGCTATGACGCGCCCGCTGAGTCGGTGTACGACGTGGCCGGCCAGGTCTGAGAAGAACGGTGCGAGCCTTGCCTCGGCGGCACTGATGCCATGGATGGCTTGTGGGCCTAGGTCGCGGCCGGGATTGACGAGGCTGCACCACTCGTCCTCAATCCCGCCGTTGCTATCGACACGAACGATGGCGATTTCGCAAACGCGGTCGTGGCGGCCGGTCCACAATCCTGTGGTCTCAAGATCGATGACTGCGTACATGGTCAGGTGCTCTCCTCGGTGACCGCCGACTGCGACTGAGCCGTCTTGAGAGCAGCTAGCCATGTTGGTGGCAGAGGCGCGGCGGGGCCAAACAAGTCGAGGTAGCGTCGGCGAAGGCGTCCCTCCTCGGTTTCCTGCCAGAGTTCAGCTGACCACCTGATCACTGCGGCCAGACGTAAAGCGGCCGATACCACGGCGCTCTCAGAGATCGGTTCGGGAACGCCGCATGCAGCCATGAGATCGTTCATCGTGTTGATAGAGATAGGGATTTCTCGCTTCCACGCCAGCGGAGCAATTTTCGATTTGGACGTTGCCGCATGCTCGCCCACCGCACCGATCAACTGGATTCGATAGCGCCGCATCTCGTCGAACGATTCAGGCAACAGCACCGCGCGCGCCTTCCAGGCGGTGGCCGGTACACCGGCTGTGTCCTCCAGGCGGCTCAAGAAGTCAATGGCCGCGTCGAGGTCCCAGGCTATGAGGGCGCGGTGCCGAGTCAGACCGAGGACCTCAGACGCCACAGCGCCTTCCGCCAACGCGGTTGCCACGCCATACACCCACGCGCCAGTGGGATGACCTAGCGGACTGGTACTCCACAACGCAACCGAAGGCTCACCAGACTCATCGGGGCCAAACGCCACAATCACATGCCCCAGGACACCCTCGATGAAGCCTTCGTTGAGTCCGTCGAGTGGATCAGTACCCATTGCAATGGGTGACATGCTGGCTCCAGAGTGTGATATCGATATGCCCGACACACCGTAGCCACCAATGTCGTGAATGGACCTCGACCATATGGGCGTCCTTTTCCCTTCAATGGCGATTTTGGTCTTCGACATGGCTACCCAATTAGCTACTGACGGCTGGGGCCGATAGCCAATCGCGAAGTAGCGACAGGAGGCGATGCCAGAGCCACCCCAGAGAGCGGGACACAACCCAGTGGGCGACAGCTCCGGCTCCCGTTCTGCGAACCTTCCTCTCGTGGCCGGGGCGGAACGTTCCGATACTGGAACGTCCCGGATCGTCACGCAGCCGTGGTGTCACGTCCTGGGGTTCATGCTTAGGGTCACCAGGTGGACGTTGTTTCCGAGGCCCGCGAGCTCGCCGCGCAGCATCTTCAGGTGCCCGGTATGGAGCGGCGCTGGGCGCATGTCCAAGGCGTCGCGTCCCGCGCGTGGGAGCTGACTCCTGCGGTGCCCGCCGATGAGGCCGAGTTGCTGATTGCCGCAGCGTGGCTGCATGACATCGGGTACGCCCCAGGCTTGGTGGTGACAGGCTTCCATGCGCTGGATGGTGCCGAGTTCTTGAACTGTGCGTTGTGGCCCAAGCGAATCGTTGCCCTCGTTGCACATCACTCGGGTGCACGGTTCGAGGCCGCCGAGCGTGGCCGATGCATGCTCGACCGACTGGAAAAGTGGCCTCTGGAGGACTCCCCACTCATGGATGCTCTGGTTACGGCCGATTTGACGGTTGGGCCGGACGGTGAGCAGATGACCTACCCCGAGCGGGTCGCGGAGATCTACTCTCGCTATGGCCCAGAGCATGTCGTGCATCGGACCTGGCAACGTGTTAATCGTGAGTGCGCGGTTTACCTTGACCGTACTGCCGCCAGGATGGCGGCGGCTAGTCAACCGATGTAGGGCTCGACCCGCCCGTCCAGGGCGTGGGCAATACGCAGCCGCATCGATGGATGCACCGGTAGTCCGTCCACGACGGACGGATCGACCCATTCGACCTTGCGCGATTCGCTACTCGTGCGGAGCTGACCGCCGGTCATTTGGCCGCGGAAAGCGATGGAGAATTGCTGCCGAACTTCGCCATTGTCGTAGGCCATCACATGGCCAGGATTGGTGTAGATCCCATAGAGGCCAGTGACCTCGCATTCGATCCCGGTCTCTTCGCGGACCTCGCGGACCACTGTCTGTCTGATCGACTCACCGGGATCGTGGCCGCCGCCAGGCAGCGCCCATAGGCCGTTGTCAGTGCGAAGGATCATGAGGATGTGGCCGTCGTCGTTGGTGATTGCCGCGACGACGGAGGGCACCACCGAGTTGATGGCTGGTGCACTGGGATCATCGACAAAATCACGCCTGGCCATGGATCCTCTTCTCAAAGTCGGATAGCACTGCATCGATGTCGGTGCAGGCTCTTGCCCCAGCCCACACTTTGTCGAATGAGGTTAGGTAGCGTTCTACGACCTGCCCGCCCGGGACGCGGTGCAGGTGGAGAACCGGATTGTGGCCGGCTGGGCTGCCATAGAGGTGAGCATTGACCAGCAGGGTGTCGTCAGACCGGAACAGACTGTTGTAGAGCGTCGTTCCATGTAGGCGCAACTCAACGCCCGGTAGGCCGGTTAGGTGCTCGTAGTAGCGCAGGGCGAGCACGACGCGGTGGCATAGACCCAGTCCGAAGCCTTCCTCCCGGCCACGCAGCAGCACGGCATCTGAAGCCGGGTCGGCCAGCAGCAGGCGGACCTTTAGGCCGCCTCCCGCGCGGGCGGCGAGCGTCGACACATCCTGCTGCTCGGGCAGGAACAGTCCGGCCATCACCAGTACGTCAATGCGGTGTTTGGCGTCGGTGACGAGAGACTTCCATAGCTCGGTCGGTACTGCAGAGCGGGTGGGATAGAACGCGACCAGTTCGGCGGTTGATGCCTGTGCAGTTCGCGGGTCAGAGGCGACGGCCGGCCATAGGAACGACTCGCTCATTCCAAGCAGGTCAGCGGTGGCCAGGCGGTGTGCCCGGTGGGGAATCCGCGCCGCGTCACTTATCCAGCGGCCCACGGTCTTTGGATCGACTCCAACGAGCTCACCCAGTCGCTCAGCACTAAGCCCAGCCGTGTTCAGCGCTCCTCGGAGCCGGGCGTTCTCCGTGCCCATCAGCTGCCTCCATCCCAGGGGACATTTCTACCGCACGGGACGTCCCAAAGCACGACGGAGGAGAAGCTTTTGAGGCGCGCCTCGGAACCGCAGGATGTGAAAGGGGCATCCTCTGGGACATAGAAGGAACGCCGACCTCTCTGAGGGAGCACCTTTGCGGTACGAGTTGCTCAAACCCGTCGTTGGAGCGCATCCCAGTACAGCTGGCGGCTTGGAACGTTTGCTGGGCCACCGGACGTCTTGAAGCGTCCCTGAAACGGCGTGTGACGTACATGAATCCAACCCTCCAATAGGGACCATGCAGCTAGCAGGTGGGCACAGCAGTGTTGGGGGACAGCGCCTCGCTTCCTTCTGTGCGCATTCGCCCGCACCGACGTCTGACCGCCAAGAAGAGACTCGACCTCACGGCTACGGCCGATTCCCGGGCCTACGTAGGGCCTCAGCCGATCGCACGCAGTGCCTCACTGAACTCGGCGGTTTCAGGCTCGCCTGGGAACCGGCTGTGCAACTCGGCCTCAAGCTCACCAGCGACGAGGAGCAAGGAGGGCAAGGACTTTCGTTCGGCAGTCAGAGCGGACATGCCTTTGTGTACCGCTGCTTGCAACTCGCCGCGGCGTGCCGCGACGGTGGCAAGGGTGAGCTGGGCTTCGGAGACACGCATAGGCGAGGCGATGCTGCTGTCCGGGCGGGTGTGGTTGTCGATGACCAGCTGGGCGTACTCAGCGGCCATGTCGTCGTCGCCAGCCAAACGGCAGGCATCCATCGAGTAGAAGGGCCATTTAGCTACATCAATGATGAAGTGGTGACTGGTGTTCTCGCTGGTGTTGGCGTAGGTACTCAGCAGTGCCCGGCCACGGTCGAGGGCATCCCGCAGTTCGGCAACGAGCCCGAGGCGAGCCAGGGCTTTGGCCTCCTGACCGATGAGCTGCAGGGCCACACTGTGGTTCGGGGCGGCACGTTGACCATCACGTGCGCTGGAGACGACCTCGGCATAGCGGTTGGAGGTGAGGGCAAACCAGGCCGCCATCTCATGCGACCAGCCGACTATTTCGGAGGCGCCAGCTTCGTTGCCCAGCGTTCGGGCGGCTACACGGGTGTTCTCAGCCGCGCCAGACAGGCCAAGGTCGTATTCGAGGCAGCCGATCAGAAGAGCGAGCCAACCGGTCTGAACCAGAAGTTCTTGATGTGTTTGCAGTCCGACCGGGTGGCGCAGCAGCTGACCAACATCACGCAGCAAACCTTGGGCCTCACTGCGCAAGGTGGCCGCGTCGTCAGACACATAGCGGCAGCACATGTCGTAGACCTGTCTGTCCAGCTGTTCAAGAGCGACTGTGCCAGCGTCGGAGCGTTGGATGCGCTGCAACAGCTCGACCGTCTGCCAGGGGTTAGTGTCCTTCTTCGCGGCTCGGTCCATCAGCGCCGCCGCGATCAGCTCGCCGCGGCCGCCCAGCGCGATATCGAGGGCCCTCGCATCGTCTTCGTGAGGTACCCGGTGGCCGGATTCCAAGCGCGACAGGTGACTTGGCGAGAGATGGACCTGCTTTTGCAGATCACGGAGGGAACGTTCTCCACGCATACGCCGAAGCATCGGGCCGAAGTTGCTCACGTTCCCCTCCTTTTATGTTGCCGATCTTGCGTACGCGCCATCAGCAACACCGGGAGTCTCCCATGCCCAGACCTTAGCGCCGACCATCGATGGAAGGCAGCTCCGGCTTTCACGGTCAGGATCCGTTCGTTCAGCGGGTGCGTGACAGCCCCGGGTCCGCGTACACGTTCGCATCGCACAACAAGCGAGCAGCGCGCATCGCAGACCGTTCGCCTACCTGAGCCTGAGTCTTGGCTGGGTGACCGTGTTTTGGAAGTTGATCAAACTCGTTGTTGGATCGAGCGTAGGGGCGGGGAACCGATGGCCAGGTCGACGACAGCGCAGGAGCTCACCGCCCGCGCCAATGCTCCTGCGGCACAGGCTGAGGCCGGGATGCAACCGAGGGGAGGCACCCTTATGACATCGCCAGACCAGCGCAAAGAGGTCGTCAAATCCCATGAAGGGGATAGCCACCCCACTACCGGTGGCATCCCGGCCGAGGACGTGAAGTTCGCCGAAGTTGCTGTTCGCGTTCACTGCGCGATCTCCTATCCAGACGGTGATCGCTGCCTGAACTGTGGGCCCGTCCACCCTTGCGAAACCTATGAGTGGGGCCGCGGCCTGCTGCTCTCGGCCGGATACACCGATGGTCAGATCCGAGAACTCGACACAAGGACGGGGCCCTGGTCATGACCGTCGTTGTGCAGTCTGTCGCCGCCGTACTCGTTGACGCACGTTCGCTTTTGGATTTCCATCAGCCGGTCTCGCAAGGCTTCTGCCGTGGATGTCACCAGTACTCCCGCAGGGTGGCGTGGTCTCCTTGTCCCCAGGCGACGTGGGCGCAGGGCGTGGTCGATAGCGCCGTCGGCGCCAGCGGGAGCCCGCGATGACACGCATCGCATCACCCGTGCTGATGATCAGGGAGCGCGACCGCAGTACTGAAGGCACTCGACGTGCTCATACCGCGCAGACGGCTATCGACTCTCACCTTGTCGCCGATGCGGCTGGCAGGTGCACGGCGTGCGGTGAGCCGGAGCCCTGCTCCACCCGAAGGCGCGCATACGAGGAGCTCTTTGGCGTCGGCGCTTTGCCGCAGCGTCGCCCCAATGCGCTTCTGGGAGTGCTGACGCGGCCAAGGATCTTCGCGTAGGGGAATCCATCGCCGGACCAAGCAGCATAGTTCCAGGCGCCAGCAAACCTTGACACGGCGCCAACGTATTGAACTTCTGTCCAATTTGGAGGAATCAAGCATGGTAACCGTTGACTTTAGGGTGACCGGCAAATGTCATATGGCTTGCGACTTCTGCCACGGGGCAAAGGTCGGCACACCTGAGAGCCCGACTGCTGATCTTCTCGCCGTGATGACACGCGTCAACGAGGCGGGCGTGACACGCATTAATGTGTCCGGAGGCGATCCGCTCACACGCAAAGACATCGTTGAAATCCTTGCCCACGCTAAGAATCTCGGATTCTTCACCTACGTTTCGACCGATGGCGTGAAGCTGCTGAAACTACACGACCAGATCAACAGGCTAGTGGACTGGATCGGGATTCCACTCGACGGCTCGACGCCCGAAATGAATGTGAGAATGAGCCGTATCCCAAGGACGTACGAGGTCACAACGGGAATCCTGCGCCGTTTTCACGAGCAGCCGCCCTCGCATCACGTCAAAGTCGGAACCGTCGTGAGCCGCATCAACATCGGTGACTTGCCTGCTCTCGGGCGGGTGCTGTTTGAAACCCCGGGCCAGCGTGCGCCAGATGTCTGGCGGCTCTACGAGTTCGCACCGCGCGGCGTGGGAGCCGGCAACGCGTCGAAGTTCGTGCCGGGTGCTGAGCGATACGAGGCCGCCATCGATGAGCTGACCGCAATGTTCGGCAAGGAGAGAGTGTCCGGCCTGAGCAATGAGGACCACGACGACTCGTACTTCTTCGTTGAACCCGATCTTCGCCTCGTCACGGCAAGCGGGCCGATCTTTCGCCACCTGGGCGATGCCACCTCAATGGGTGTGGGGGAGATGCGGGACATGTTCTTCGGCGCTGTCCACCAGACCATCGGTGCCAAGAGTGACAAGAACAGGAGTTGGCTTGACTAGCGACTGGCACCCGTTCCTTCTGGTGCGACCTGGCGGTCTGCCGTTCCTCGACGAGATCCGCGGCGACCTTCTCGAAGCCGATCTGTTGTGCGACAACGAGACCACCGTTCGTGGATGGCGCGCCATCTCACGCCGCCTGTACTACAACCAGTACGGCCTGCCTGGGACACCGTGGCTCTTGCAGGAAGGAGCGGAAGCTTGGCTGGCGACGAGCGTCGCGTTATTCGGAGACAATGCAGTCTTCGTCGAATTTGCCGTCGGCTCGACGGCAGATCAGCGAACGGCTGTGGCGCAATCGCTGGCTGATTACAAGCGGCGGTACCGGGCGCGGCGACGGGAGCAGCGCGCCCAGATCTCCGTGACCTTCACCGGCCAGACCCGCCAATGGCCCGTGTACTTCGACGGCGTTCATGTTCCCGAGCCGCAACCCGGCCGTATCGCATGGGAACTCACTGTGATCCGAGGCCACGTAACCGATGCCAGCCTTCCCTTTGTCCTCAACGTAGAAGCGAGGTAGCGCGATGTCAGAAAAGCTCATACTTTCCATCTACTTTGGGTACCACGACTCAGCAGTAACGGTGGCAACGCCCAACAAGGTGCTGCTGCATCTGCTGGCCGAGCGATACTTCGGCCGCAAGAACCTCCGCCTTGACATGGCTGGCATGGAGGAGCTCGTCGATGCCGCGCTCTGCCACCTTGGAGCCACCATCTCCGCCTGCGAACGGATCCTCCTGGCCTCGTGGGCTAGCCCGTACGAGGAGGACGCGCAAAGCATTACCCTCCTTGGAAAGACGCTTCCAATTGCCCGCACTGGCCACCACCGCAATCACGCGTTCTCTGGCCCGAATCGGCCAGCGCACGGTTCGCTCATACTCTGTTTCGATGGCGGTTCGGAAGACGGATACGCATCGCTGTACGAAGTGGACCGTGACAAGCTCTCCCAAGTCGCCTGCCTCGACGAGACGCTGCTGACTGGCAAGTTCTACGGCACCGCGACCCAACTCGTGCTCCAACCCCACTTTGTCAGTGCCCACATCAGCGACACCGGCAAGCTGCTCGGGTTAAGCGCCTACGGCTCGGCCTCAGCAGAAATCGAAAAACTGATCCGCGCCAACGCCGATGACATCAACGAGCTTCACGTCACCATGCCCGCCGAGCTCCAGGCACGCCTCGGACTCAGCGACGGCTACGACAAACCCTGGATGGACCGTTACCGCCTCGACTTCGCCCACACGGTCCAGCGCATGTGGGAACAGGAACTCCTGACCCAGCTCGCCCCGTTCGCCTCCGACCGGCAGTTACTGCTGACCGGCGGATGCGCACACAACGTGGTTGCCAACAGCCTGCTCGCCAACTCCGGGATGTTCAGCAAAGTCATCGTGCCAGCCGCGCCAGGCGATGGCGGCCAGGCACTCGGTGCGCTATTCGACATCTACCCGGCCACAGCCACCTCATCGCCGTACCTGGGCCGGTCCTTCGCTTCCGTTGCAGCTTTAGAGGCTCCAGCCCTCGCGGCGAGGGTGAGCGCGGATCTGCTGGCCGGGCAAGTTGTGGGGCTCTACCAGAACGAGAGTGAGATCGGCGCGCGGGCGTTGGGCAACCGGAGCATCCTTGCGCTTGCCAGCGACCCGGAAAATCTGCAGCGAGTCAGCATCGATGTAAAAGGCCGCGAACCCTACCGTCCCCTCGGCCCTGTCGCACTCGAAGGTCTTATACCTCAGCTCATTGAATCTAAAGCGGATCACAGCTATCTCGGTTTTGCGCCGCAGGCAACAGCGTTCGGTGCCGAGCGGATGGTTGCTGCCGTTCACGTCGACGGCACCACGCGGATTCAATCGGTCAACGAACGGCAGAACCCTGTGATGTTCTGTGTGTTGCAACAGATTCGCCGTGACCGCAACGAGCTGGCATTGGTCAATACATCCCTCAACGTTGCCGGCAAACCGATTGCTGACACACAGCAGGACGCCATGGAGTGCTTCGAGAGCAGTGGGCTCGACGTGCTCTACATCGGACACCGCAGATTCGCGAAAGCTGGCCCGCATGATGGAAGCTGACAACCGTCCACAAGCGACAATCATGATTCCCACATGCGGACGACACCGCGTCCTTGTGCTGCTTCTGGCTTCGCTGCACCGAAGCGGACATTGGCCGGATGGCGATATCGAACTGATGATCGTGAACAACAATCCGCAGCAGTCGACCGAGTCCGCAGCGGTGGCAACACTCGCTGCCGAGTACGGCGCCGTTCTGATCGCTGGCGCAGGGCCGAAATCCCAATCGCTAAACGCGGCGGCCACCCTCGCAACAGGCGAACTGCTCGTGTTCTTGGATGACGACACTACGGTCACAGATCCAAGGTGGCTCAAGGAACTCGTCGGTCAGTTCGACGACGGGGTCGGGTACGTCGCCGGTGATGTCCAAGCTCGCCAGACAAGCACCCGGCCCCAACAGATCTGGGAGGAAAAAGGTGGGCTGAGTAAGGGCAAATATGCGAGGCATCTGAAACCGCCCACAGGTAGGCACACGAACCATGCGTGGCGACTGAAACGCGTCGCGGCTGGAGCAAACTGCGCCATGCGGCGAGCCGTGTTCACTGAGATCGGCGGTTTCTGCGAACAACTCGGAGCTGGCACGGCCATCGAGGGCGGCGAGACTCTGGAGATAGTCGACCGGGTCCTGCGAGCCGGATACGTTGCCCGATATACCCCAGCTTCTCGCGTGCTTCATGAGCACCCGGCCTCAGCCCGAGGTCTGCGCGCCAGACTTCGAGGCTACGCTCGCGGCGACAGCGGCATGGCGCTGCACCTTGCGATGACTCAGCAAGATGCTTTGGCGGCCGCCTGGGCCCTTGGCGGGCACCAAATCTATCGAGCCACCAATCTGCTTAGGGCTCTGGTCGGCGCTTACCCCTTGCCACCACGATGTGCTCTGGCGTCGTTGATCGGCAGTGTTGAGGGTGTCTATCTCTACCTCACCGGCCGCTACAGCACCGCCGCTAGCCGCCCCGAGCGGGTGGCTTAGATGGACGCACGGGTCAAGAAAGGCACTCGTGCCCCAATCACGGTGACGGCCGTCGGTACGGCGGCTGTGGTGACTCGGGCTCCGCTGCGCCATCCGGCCAATCGAGGCAGGTCGGTGCTCGGCGGTTCCGGTTTGCTCACGGCCGCATCTGCTGTGGCGCTTGGATATCCAGCGCGTTTGGTGTGCCATCACGGACGGGACCCAGATGGGGAACGAATCCGATCCTGGGGCCGAGAAAACAGAGTCCATCTACCGCCGGGCCGCCGAGACCAGTCGTCAGTCCACCTTGTGCAGGAACTGTGCGACGGCGAAGGAATGATCGTCGCCGGAACTCCAGATCCCGGGCCTACGAGATCAGCCATACGAACCGCAGTGGCAGAGCAAAGCGTGCTGATCATAGGAGACACCGGCGATCAAGCACTTGCATCGCTTGGGCATCTTCTGGGCTACCGGCGCCGGGCTGGCTTGGCGACGCCATCGATCGTGACGGCCAACCTGAGCGCAGCAGCGGTGCGTTCATGGCCCAATGCCTGCGCCGTCTGGGGAGTAGCCAACTTGGTCACCATCGGTGAGCGTGAGCTAGACGAACTCGGGCTGGATCATTCTGGTGCACGCAAGTTCGTGCGTGAGGACGCCGTTCTGGTTGTGACCGCCGGCGCTGGCCCTGTCTCGATCTACACGCCGGACGGAGACGACCGGGCACTTGTGCCGGGCATAGCCAGCGCAGTCGACACCATGGGTGCAGGCGACACCTACGCCTTGGCTCTGTCGGTGCTCCTCTGCAAGGGCGCCGACGCAATCGAGGCGGGGCATAAGGCGATTACGGCGGCCCAGCTAATGTGCCACGTCGACTCCGTTGAAGGTCTTGCGGCCCTTAGCTGGGCTGCCAATGAAGCGGGGCCGGACCCGCCAGGGTCAGAAGACGAGCCGTGATTCAGCGAGGATGTCGCGGCCGACGTGCTTGCGATAAGTGTCGGATACGTTGTCGTACTCGGCATCGTCCATGGACACCCCGACATAACGAGCACCTTCGGCGACGTTCTCTGCGCTGTCTGACTCGATCTCAAGAAATGGCGGCAAGCCGGGCCACTCGTCGAGATCGAAGATGATGTCGTGGCCGCGCAAGGTCCAGCGCCACTGCTCGCGATAGCTCTCTTGGTACCTCAACACTTTGAAGCCGAGCTGTCCGAACAGTGCAAGGGTCGCCTGCTCGTCTCCAACCTCGACGGTCACCTCTGAGAACGCGTCCACACCTTCGGTGCCGGTAGGAGCCTTCAAGGTCAGGAAGCTTTTGCCGAACTCACCCGTCCGAAGCCGGAGATATCCACGGCCGGTAGCGGACAAGTCTTCCAGGATGTATCGCCGGAGCAATGTCCGAGGGTAGTCGCACACGATCGCTGGATCTTGGGCCAGCAAGGCGCGGACCTTTTCCAAGTCCTGGGCCATGAATCTTGCTTCGTACTCGATCTTCTCCGCGCTATTCGCGTCAGCCGGGTTCGTCACGGCAAAAACCATATCAGCGCAGAAAGCAGAACACATCTCACAATACAGCCAAGGTCCACTGTCCAATCTGCACCACTAACGATCTTTGGAGTGCACGATGCCAACCGATCTCATGACCACCCCAGTACTCAAATTTCGACCTGAAGACTTCCTCGTCTTTGAGTCCGCTGCCGTCCGGATGAGTGACGGCGCACCTGGTCCCTATCAATACCTCCGGCTACGCAAACGCGGATTCACTACCTTCGACGGGGTCGCAGCCATGGCAAGCTTCGGGAAGCTTGAGCGACGGTCGGTAACCTACGCCGGCCTCAAAGATGAAGACGCCATCACTGAACAGCTGGTCTGTGTTTCGATGCCCGGTGGCGCATACCCAGTCGAGGATTTCAACGCCGCGCACTGCAAGGAGGACGGGACTTACCTGTCCCTGATCCCCTACGGCACTGGCGACCAGCCGCTCGATATCGGCCGGCTCGATGGAAACAGCTTCCGAGTGGTCGTCCGCAATCTCACCGGTCAGGTCAGCGAGGCCCTGGCCGGTAGAAGGCACAACCATCTCTTCGTCAACTACTACGACACGCAACGCTTCGGAGTGCCGGGCGGGCCACGAGTCACGCATCTCATTGGCGCCCAGCTGCTCGGAGGTGACCCGGCCGCCGCCCTTCAGCTGGTCGCTGGCAGTGGCGCGACTGAGTCAGAGTCCGCGCGCATGTGGGCGAGAACAGCTGATGAGTTCTTTGCAGCGCTTGATGTTCGGCTTCGGTCGTTCTACCTCAGCGCCCATGCATCTGACTGCTGGAACCAAGACCTGGCAACGTTGCTCGGCGGCGGTATCGGAGAAACGGTTAGTGTGCAGCGTGAAGGTATCTCTTTCCTTTTCGCGACCGACAGGAATGCTCTGGCGGAGCTCGCCTGCCAGTGGCCTGAGTTCGCATACCGGAAGTACCGGGCCAACGGCGACGCTGACATCGAGCCCGCCAACTCAACTCGTCCAACCATTGTGCAGACTCAGATCTCTGCGGGACCAGCCGAACCTGACGAGGCTTATCCGGGCCAGCACAAGTGCGAGATCAGCATGTTTCTTCCCTCGGGCTGCTATGCAACGACCGCCGTTGCTCAGCTGCTCACGTGCATCGAGTCCAACGTGGAGTGATCGGAAATTGAGGTGGTCTTGTAAGGTTCGCCGCGAAGATCTCGGTCTTCGGACCGTTGACCGCGGCCCTGGGCGCAGGTTTCTCAGAGCTTTGTTGGCGGACCCTTCTCAAAAATTCGCCAGCCTTCTTGATGACTTGAAGCGGATCTGATGCAACCCAACGATGTGCATTGACACTAATGCCTTGCGCTCTTTTGAAACGAGCGAATACGGCAGCCATCGGGACATGAGAGGGCGCTGCTTCCTGGACCAGGCTGAGGCAAGGTGATCGCCGGCGAGAGAGAGTGCAAGGAGAACGCTATGATCTTGGCGAAGCACGGGACTGTCTTGCGCCTGCCCGCAACGCCGCGGGTGGATCAAGCAGTCAGGCAAACTCTTTCGCCGCAGACGATTTGCGGCTCCGAGAGCGCGCCAGCGACCACCCATGCCGGGGCATGCGCGGATGACATGATCGCAGTCTAGGACTGGTGGCGAGTTGTGCCGGGACAGTCATAGCACTGATATCTTGGGCCGCCGAAAGGCCTCCTGCGTGATACATGGTCGTTGTCGTAGACGGAGGTCTGGGTGAATGACGTCCATGTGCTCGCCTGAAGCGCCGTGCTGGTCGTGGTGTATTGGCGCCGCCTGAACGTTGATGTGATCTGTGAGCAATTCGGACAGACGCTGCCCGCATGTCAGGATGCAGTGTGAAACCTCATCCTGGTGCCTTTGATGTACCCATTCAGACGGACGACAAGTTCGAGGTGCCGGTGATGGTGCGTTGGACGTCGCCACTTGATCCGCCACGCCGTCCATTTCAGGCAGACATCGACGGCGCCAAAGGCAACTTGCCTATGGGCGAACTACCCGGGGCGGGCCGCTACATGGTGGGTACCACGTGGCGTGAGGTGTTGCATGCAGCGCTGAGCGTTGGTCGTGACGTGACACCCTGGCTTACCCACTTGCCCAATCTGGCGTCGCGGGAGATTCTGGCTCGCCAGGCACCCCTGATGGCATATTTGCGTCGCGAACCAATGGGATCAGGTCATGGCGTGATAGCCAACGAGGTTTACCTTCGCGGCACTGAGCGTTCAACCCGGGCCATGTTCGGTTATCTGCTGGGGATGACGATGTCTGAATGGTTGTGTTGGGGGCGCCTGGGGATGAGTCATAGCCTGCACGCCGAATCGTCCCAGCCTCTTGGCGTAGATCCCGCAGAGTGGGAGGCTCGTTCCCGTAAGCCCGATCTTCTCGGCAGGCACACGTCCTGCCCACAACAGTGGGTTGTTGAGGCAAAAGGAAAGCGGAGGATCGGTCGCACAGCCCTGCGTGAGGGTGCCGACCAGCTAGATCTCTCCGACATCATGGGTGGCCCGTACCGGAAAGTGTTGTGTGGGACCAGTATCGAGCATCGGCTCTTCATGACGCTGGACCTGGAACACGGTGGAGCCTCGGTGGGCGAGGATAGCGGTGAGGCGGCGCGTCGACTCGATCTAGGCGAGGATGATGTTGCGCTGTATCACGAGGCGCGGGCCAATATGTTGATTTATTTGGTCTTGCAAGCCACGCAAGCGGCGGCCCGGATCGTTCGTCCTGTAGGTCGTGACACTACGTCCGGAGCAAGCCGAGGGCACGAATCTGCGGTGATGTTGTTAGAGGACGACGAGGTAACCACTGCTTTGCGTGCTGACGTCTGGGGACACCGTGAACTGGGCCGTATCAAAGCTGCAGGCGGAATCGACATGCTCACGGCGGCCGTGCCTGGAACCAGCATCGAGGTAGGTATGTCGCGTCGACTGTTTGGCGCGTGTGAGCGTTTGGCAGGAGAGCAGAGGGCGATCGCATTGACGGCTGAGGCTGCCCTCGAGCGCTTGAGAAAGGAACGTCCATTCGTTCGAATCGCTGAGTATGGCGCCATGTCGGAGGCATTCATGTATGGAGCTGGATCACCGGCCGAAGCCGCCGAAGATTGGCAAAACGATCGGCGACGCTCCGCATATCGACGGGAGGAGTCTCAGCGCCGAGCGTTGCTGCTTGATGCTGTCCGGCGGGGGTTCAACCGCGGCGAGGACGCTGGTTGGCGAGAATTGACTGAGACGGAGCCAACAGTCGAAGCCATACCGCGGACAAGGTTGTTGGAGTCGGCGACGACTGACGTCTATGTCGCTGTAGAGGCCGGAGCTGTTCCCTGACCCTCACCCGATCTGCGCAGGCGCGGCTCATGCCGCTTGCGTGAAATTGATAGCACGGTCAACTGGGAGGCCAAAGCGTGACCGAGCAGGTTTACGTTGGCAACGCAGGAAAGGATGCCGACGGCAACCGCGGTTGGCCGGTAGGTCATCATCGAGGGGCTGGCGCTTGCGGCCGGGCGGATTCACGAGCCTTGACGGCCAAAGCTCTTGCGACTTATGCATGATGGATCCTCTCGGTCCACGTTGAGTCAGCTGACCGGGGTGCTGAGGCTTGGCACAGTCGTCGGCAGGCAATGCTTCTCACGAGGAGCGTCAGGAGGACGTCTTACTCGTCATGTTGTCGGTGGTCGATTCTTGTGCGCAGCTTCTCGACCTCGCTGATGAGGGCATCGAGCTTGACCTCTACGGCCTGCTCTGCCCGGGAAACCTCACTGACGCGTTCTACGAACCACGAAGCCAGCGACGCGGTGATTACCCCGAGCATGGCGATACCGGCGACCATGAGTGCAGCGGCGACCAGTCGGCCCTCGGTGGTGGTCGGGTAGCGGTCGCCGTATCCGACCGTGGTGATGGTGGACATGGCCCACCACAATGCGTCGCCGTAGTCACGGATGTTCGCGGCCGCGTTCGACCGTTCCGCGTCGAGCATGGCAAGCGCAGCTACGGCACCACCCGCAGCCACCGCAGCCGCGATCGAGGCGACCACCCTTCCTCGGGCGAACCGTGCCCCGCCGCGGCCCAGGACACGAAGCGCGACCAAAACGCGTAGCAATCTGAGCGGGCGCAGCATCGGTAGCGCGAGTATCGGCAAGTCGAACCAGTTTCGGCGCACAAACGCTCGCCATCGGTCGGCCAGAGCGAGCCGGACCAGGTAGTCGGCAATAAACAGCACCCATATCGCGTAGCCGATCCACGTACACGCATGCCGCAACACTGATGGCATGGCCGGGTCGAGGATCGGCCAGGCGTAGACCAGCAGGAATACCACCCCCAACACGAACAGAGGCACCTGGCTAATCCGCTCGTAGCGACTCGCGCGTCCATGGCTCACGATCAACAGAACGATCCTGCTGCGATGACGAAGCGGTGCTGGAACACCCCTGAGCCCGCGCCGGTGCCACGGCGTGCCGGCGACTCGCGGCCGTCAAGGTGAGTTGCACTAGCCAGTCCGAAGCTGCGCGGATCTGTCAAGCGAAAATCGGCGGGCGAACTGAGCACCGCCGGCAACAACTCGGCCGACATGGGCGCGGCTAAGAACTTTGCCAACATTCAATCTCAGTCTGCAGCTCTTGATCGCCGCAAACTAAGTCTGCACTTCGCAAGGTTCACCTGCAACGGGCACTCTCCTTCCTCCATCACCTCATTCAAGACCCACTGTCGATTCCTGCTTCACACCTAGGCATTCGAATGATGATGGGGCACAATAGCTTTCAAGACCCTTGTCTCGGAATGTGTTGGGGTGCAACAGTTTGGCGGAGCCTGTCGGGGGATGGTGGACCGCGATGTTGTCGATTTCTACCGGCTACAACCCCAAATACCTCACCGGTGAGGTGGCTAAGGGGACGGAAAACTATTACACGCGTGAGGTCGGCCGGGGTGAGCCGCCCGGTGTGTGGCAGGGCGCCGGGATCGCCGAACTCGGTCTGTCCGGCACCGTGGACGACAGCGACATGGAAGCGCTGTTCGTGCATTTCGTGGATCCGCGCGACCCGGCGTTCGGTGGTACGAAACGGGATTGGTTGCGTGCGCGCAAGCTGGGCCGCCCGCCGCGCAAGTACGGCACCGCCGAAGAGATCTTGCGCGCAGCATTGGCGCGCGAACCCAATGCCGAACCCGAACGCGTCGAGGCACTGCGGCGCAGTGCCGAACGCAGTGCGCGTAAACCGGTGGCGTTTATCGACCTGACCTTCGGAGTCCCGAAGTCGTTCTCGATTCTGCACGCATCCTTGCGTGCGCAGGAAAACGGTGCGCGCACCAACGGGGACAGTGCCGGCGCACTGCGCTGGGCACACCAAGCGCAACTGCTCGAGCAGGCGATCTGGGCCGGCAACAACGCGGCACTAGCCTATCTGCAGGAGCATGCCGGATTCTCGCGTGCCGGGTATCACGGCACCCGCACACCCACGGGCGGAACGGTCGGGACGTGGGTGGACGCGCACGGCTGGATTGTTGCCAGCTTTCTGCAGCACACCAATCGCAATGAGGACATGCATCTGCACATCCACAACGCGGTCCTCAACCGGGTACGGTGCACCGACGGCACCTGGCGCACCCTCGACAGTCGTGCCATTCATAAGATGCGTGGTGCCGCAGCCTCGGTCGGCGAACGGGTGATGACCGAACACGCGAGCCGAGCACTGAGTGTGCACGTGGCATGGAACGCCGACGGGCACGGCATCGAGATCGCCGGGATCAGTGCGCAAGCCCGCGCACTGTTTTCCTCCCGCCGCCGCGAGGTGAGCACCGCGGTCAAGCAGATGGTGCGCGAATTCGAAGCGGCGAACGGGCGCCCGCCCAACGCGTTGGAGCTGTCCCGGCTGTCCGCGCACGCGTCGAAGGCCACCCGCGGCCCGAAACGCAAAACCAAAGAAACCTTGCAAGACCGGTACATGCGGTTCGAACGAGAGCTGCGCACCGTCGTGCACCAAACCCTGCACCAGATCGTCCACACTGTGCTCGGCCGCAAACCGCAGCCAGTGCAGCCTGTTGACGCCGCTCAGGTGATAGCGGCGGCGGTACGGCAAGTCCAGGCGACGAAGAGTGCGTGGACCCGTTTCGACCTGATCACCGCGCTGCACCGCCAACTACCCGCTCACCTCGGCGGGCTCGAAGAGCGTCAGGTGGTCGGGATTCTGGAGGATCTGGCCGATCGGGCACTGCATCCTGGTGCTACATCGCGTGGCGCTGCCTCGGCTGGGGTGATGTGCCTGTCCCCGCCGGATCTGGTGCCAGTGCCGGACGAGCTCCGGCTGGCTGATGGCCGGTCGGTGTTCGAAGCCCCTGCCGAAATGGTTTACGCCACCCGCGGCCATTTGCAGGCGGAGCAACGGCTTGTGGCGGCGGTAGGGGAGAAGGCTCACACACCTAGACTGGATCCGGCCGCGGTGGGGCAGGCGATCGAAGGTCTAGCGGCCGCGGGTACGGAGCTTGGTGCCGGCCAGTTGGCGGCGATCCGCGGCATGCTCACTTCGCCGTATCGGGTGGGGATCCTGGTGGGTCCGGCGGGCACCGGTAAGAGTTTCGTGTTGGGCACGATCGCCCAACTGTGGCAACAACATTGTGGCGGGAAAGTGGTCGGGTTGGCCACCGCACACCGCGCCGCCCACGTGCTTGCGGAGGAGGGTTTCGGGCAGGTCGACAACATCCACCGATGGCTGCTACGCCAAGACCGGCTGCAGGCGGGCACCGGAACCGATACGGACACCGCATTCCGGCTTACCGCAAACGATGTGGTGGTGGTGGACGAGGCGGCGATGTCGACCACCGACCAATTGGCTGCGGTCGAAGCGCACTGCGCCAAGGCAGGCGCACGCTTGATCCTGGCCGGGGATGAACGGCAACTCGCCGCAGTGGGTGCGGGTGGTGTGTTCCGGCTGATGACCCAACACGCCACGGCACACGGCGGCACCGTACACACGCTGGACGAGGTGCGCCGATTCGAGCAGCGGTGGGAAGCCGACGCGTCGCTGCGGCTCCGCGAAGGCGACATCGACGTCCTGTCGGTGTATGAACGGTATGGGCGGATCGTCGACGGCGGCACCCCAGAACAGACCGAAGCGCTGGCTGCAAAGGCGTGGCTGGCCGATACTCTCATCGGCCGCCAATCATTGTTGGTCGTATCTACCGGGGAACAGGCCGCGAGTCTGTCCGCGCGGATGCGGGCCCGTCTGGTCGACTTCGCTACCGTCGCACCGGATGGTGTTGCGCTGCACCACAAAGACGCCCACGGCACGATCGCCGGCGTCGGTGACACTGTGCAAACCCGCCGCAACGACTGGACCCTGCGCGACACCAACGGCAGAGGCCTCGTCAACCGCGACCTGTGGCAGGTCACCGATCTGACCGGCGACGGCGGCCTGCAGGTACGGCGTATCACCGGGCACCTCCACGGAACACGCCACCACGGTCCACCCCTCACGTTGCCCGCCGACTATGTGGCGCAGCATGTGACGCTCGGGTATGCGGTCACGGTCCACTCCGCGCAAGGCTCCACCGTCGACACCTGCTACCCGATCATCACCGAACAGATGTCGTCCGGCGCGTTGTATGTGGCGATGACCCGCGGCCGCCAGCACTCCATCGCACATGTCGTCACCACCACACCTACCGCCGACCGCCTGGGGGCCGAGCCGGTCAAATCTGAAGGGGGCCAAGGCAAACCCTCCACCCAGGACCGCCGCACTCCAGGCCAGATCTTGATGAGGATCATGGGCCGCACCACCGCCGACCTATCGGCTACCGAACTGCAACAAGAGCTACTCAACGCCTCCGCTTCCATGCCGGTGCTCGGATCCCGGTGGGCCGAAGCCACCAGCATTGCCGGGCACACCCGATTCCACACCATCCTCGACACGCTGGTTGCCGCCAAGCGACTCCATCCGAGACTGCGTGACCGTATCCAAGGTGATGAGGCTGCGGGAAGTTTGCAGCGGTTGCTGCGCGGCTGCGAGCTCGCCGGGCACGATCCCCAACAGGTTCTGGCCGAGGCGATCGCCGAACGCGAACTCGGCACCGCAATCTCACCGGCAGAAGTCCTGCACTGGCGCATCACCAACCGCATCACCGACACCTTGACACCGCACGGTGACACCTGGGCCGCCCGCACACCGTCCGGCAGCGACCCCGTCAGCCGATACGCAGAGACCCTCGCAGAAGCGATGGACCATCGCAGTCTCGAACTCGGACGGCAACTCGCCGCCTACCCTCCACAATGGACAGCCCGCTGGCTCGGCCGGCCGCCGCGCGATGCCGCGCGCCGCACGGAGTGGATTCGCCGCGCCGGAGTCGTGGCCGGGTACCGCGAGCACTACCAGAAAGGCGACGACCGTCACCCGGTCGGCGCCTGCCCACCGCTCGCGCTACCCGACGCCCGCGCCGCCTGGTTCGCCGCCTGGCGGGCGCTTGGCCGGCCAACAGATCTGACCGCCGAAACCACCATGCCCACCACCGAACTCGTGGCCACCGTGGTCGCCTACGACCGGGCCCGCCGGTGGGCACCGGACTGGGTCGCCCCACCGCTACGCCACCACACCGAAACCGGCCGCAGGAACATCCACGAAGCGCAAGTCCTTACGGCGCAAGCACACGTCGAACCCGATGTGCAACGCCAAGCGCAGCAACTCCATGCGGCAGCGCAGCTATCCGCCCAAGGTCTCGACCACCAGAAGATCGCCGCAGACCTCGCCGTTATCGACCACGCCCGCGCCGCCTGGCACACCCACACCGACCCGCTCGGCCGAGCCGCCAAACGGGCCGTCGACGAACTGCGCCGCCGTGGTCTTGACCCGTTCGGCAGCCCCCGCGATCTAAGTACACCCACCGCCGTCAACGCCAGCCGCGATCGGGCACCCGAACCGCCGGCGACCGTACAGGCCACGGCGTTCCCGCTGACCCTCAGGCAATCGCTGGCCAGGGCGGCCACCCAGCCAGAAGATCAGGAAGCGATAACCAGACGCCTGCACCATCAACACGAGACCGCCGCGGACGAGCGCGGCTACAGCCGCTGAGCCTGCCCAGAGGGATGATCGGTTTGGCGTCAACAGAGTTTGGCCGATCGGGCCACCGGACGGACTTGGAACCTAGCCGGTGGCCAACGTTGCGTGTTCCAGGACGCCCCGCGCAGCTCCGGAAGTCAGCGCGGCGCCGGGCGAAAGCACGCTCACCTGCAGGTTCGGGGTTGCCAAACCGTCCGTGCAGCCTCTTATACTGGCCGTCAACATCGTGCGGCGCAAAACGTAGTCACGCAACGCGGCAAACCCCCGGACGACTACCCAGCTCCGGCACGTCAGCTGGTGAACCAACGACGGGGGGTAAATCACATGGACCGCAAGAAATGGACCATCGACGAAATCCGCGCCCACGGCGCCACCATCGGATTCGAAACCGCAGCAGAAGTCCTCGGCATCGGCAAAAGCCTCGCCTACGAACTCGCACGCGCAGGACAATTCCCAATCCGACGAATCCAGCTAGGACGACGAGTCGTCGTCTCCGTACCAGAACTACTCAAGTTCCTTGGTGCTGACTGATTTGGTGGCGACAGCACCAAGATTCGCTATGTCCAAGCGCGGAAGCCGACCCGGCTGCGCCGTCGTCAGGTGATGGTGGTGCGCTGCGGCACTCCTGCGCCTTCCTTTGCAACTGTTCGCGAACGTCATCGCATGTAGAGCACGGGCGCCCGAATCGGCATGGACCAGGCCACCACCGGGCGCCGATCGCGGCGAACCTGGTAGTCACGAGCATGGGAAGGCTATATGACCGGCTCTGCCATCGACCTGCTTTCTCTTACCTGCCAACAGAAAGAGACGAAGTGACCGTCATCCAAACTATCCGGGATGCTGCAAGCCCTCGACTCACAGCTAACCAGTAGGCCCTTCCTGCGCGCGCTGGATAACCTCCTCGGCGGTTAGCGGGCTTGCTGGATGGTGGCTTAGGCAAAGTGGCATTTGGACCTTGCGGAGTTGGAATCCATCACCGGAGGCGTAGAACTGTCCAGAGCTGAGACGTGAGATGTCAGTTATGTCGCCGCCTTTGGCGCGGGCCATTTCCCGGGCGGCGTCAATTTGAGCTGGTGCGTTCAGCAATCCATAGAACTGGGTGGCGGCGTTTCCTGAGATCCGATTGTGCAGTCCTTTGGGCGCCTGCGTAGCGAAGACCAGACCGAGGCCGTATTTGCGTGCCTGTGACGCTAGCGCGAGCGTGCTGGCGGTGCATGCGGTCATTGCTCCGGAGGGAGCGAGGGTTTGGGCTTCGTCCATGACGAGTAGACCGCCGAGCGGGCGGTCGTTGGCCGGATTTTGTTTTATCCAGGCGAACAGGGCCATCTGGAGTTGGTTGACGAAGCTTTGGCGCTGTTGTTCGGAGGGTAGGCCGACAAAGCTGATGACAGAGATGCGTGCCCGCTTCCCTGCCTTGGGGGTGAGCAGATCTCCGGGGTCGGCCGGCGCGCCGCCGCCGCCGAAAAGGGGATCGGTGACCATGGCGGCGGTCAGGTTTTGGGACATCTCAAATGCAATCTTTTCAGCGTCTTCGAGTTGGCTAACGCCTTCAGGTAGTGCGGTGAGGTAGCCGATGAAGGCCTTGATGCCGTCGCCGCGTTGGCGTGCGAAGGCTACGAGGCCCTCATTGAGCACCGCTTGACCACGGACGGCTTTCGCAGTGTTTCCGTCGACTTTTGCACGGGGGGCAAGGCTTGCGACTGCGGCATCAATGGCGGAGGCGAGTTCGTCGGGGTCGTTAAGGACGCCGTGGAAGTTGGGTAGGGGTTGGAAACTCAGTGGGCGTCCGGCTTGTCTGCGGGGTGTCCAGATGACGACGTCGGTGTTGTGTAGGTAATCGGTTGCCAGGCTGGCGTCGCCTGGTGGCCATGAGGGCGGTGGGGTTGGCCAGGCGTCGCCGAGGCGGGCGAGGTCGTTGTTGGGGTCGAGCACGATCGTGGAGACGCCCCGGAGCGCGCATTCTTCGATAAGGCGGCGGATCAGTACCGTCTTTCCGGAGCCGGAGCCGGCAAAGATTGCAGTGTGTTTACGCAGCGACTCGATCTCGATGCGCAGCGGCTTGTCGTCGAGGACACCTCCGCCAATGGCGATGAAGGTGTTGTCGATGATCGGGCGGACGGACTCGAATAGGCTCTGGCCAGGCGTCTGCGGGGCAGAATCGGTGCCTGCGGCTGCGGCGACTTCGCCGAGAACTGTGCGAAGCAGCGTGGTGTTGCCTGCGGGCCTTACCGTTTGCAACCATGCCTCGAGTCCAGGCTGCTGGTCGGTCAGCATTTGACGTAGTGCGGCGAATGTTCTGAGATCGCCATCGCTGATATTGAGGGTGATGCCTCCGTCCGTCGTGAACTCTTGTAGGACCTGCTGATTTCTGGCGCCTTTGTTCCACGCGATGTTGCGAAGCAGCACCAGCTTCCGTTTGGTGATGCCCTTGCTGAGTCCAGCGCTGGTTCGAGCAGCTTGGATGCGGGGCAGGATAGCGTTGCCGTGGCTGTGGCAGATCGCGCGGAAGGACCAGTGCTGTTCATCGTCGCGGTCGCTATCGAGCACCTGTCGCAGTCTTGCGTGCAGAGGGTATTTGCCGCTTTGCCGCGAGTCCAACGTGAACTCATGTTTCTGCGGCCCGATTTCTTGTATCCATGCCGTCAGGCCGGCCTCCAGCAGTGAGCACATCTCCACGTCTTCGGTGTCGGGTCCGGTTGCCGCCGCTACATTCGCGGCCGACTTGAGCGCGGCGAAGCGTCGATCGAGCCCGTCTTCTGCTGGTTGGTCTTTGTGGTCGTCGGATTGCTCGATAGTTTGGTTCCAGTCGGTCATTTCGATGACGACGTTGAGTTGCAAGCAGGCGCGGATGTGGGCATTGACTCGGCTGATAAGCGCTCGCGGGGTTAGCTCGTGAAGGCCGTTGAGTGCTTCAGGTTTGATCGGCCACGTGGCATGTGGTGGGGTGAAGCCAACTTGCTCGAACCGCAGGTGGAATCGTTTGGCAAGAATTTCCAAGGCAACCGGTGCACTCGGGACGGCGGCCAAAGTGGTGGCTGGGTGGAATCGATCCCTAAACGACTTGGCGGACTTGCTGCTTAGCAAGGTCCATGTACTGGGCAGGCAGGTCACGACCGTCAAGGTGCCGACCGCTGTGTTGCGCAGTGTCAGTAGCCCGTCGGCGATCTGATTGATCAGAGCGGTCTGTTCGCTGCTTTCGCCCGCCGCTGGCGTCTTGGTGCTGGTGGCGGCTTGGGCGATGAGCGTGTCGATTTCGTCGATGGCGATTACGGAGGTGCCGGTCAATGCGAGTAGCTGCGACATCTCTTTGACGATCTGATGGGGCAACTTGGCGTCGGGATGGATGCCCCAGGTCCTGCGTTCGCCGTCGTTCATTTCGGTCAGTGACTGCAGGTAGGTGTAGCCAATGTCCTGCATGGACCGCATGGGTGAGGCGAGTAGGATCATTGCTCGAGCCGTTTGGTCACAGGTGAGGCTGACCCGGTCGTCGAACTCACTGAGCGCGGTCGTGAACTCGCGAAGTTGCTCACGGGTGACGGGGGTCTTGCCAGTGACGGCGGTGGCGGTGTCGTCCGAAACGTCCAACAGTCGGCAAAGCCGATCCAAGAACACGGTCAGCTGTGAGTGCTTGTCGAGGTAGCGGCGTTGTAGTCCGTCGATGATTGCGAGAGCGGCGCTTTTCCAGAACAGCGCGCCGTCGAGCAGGCTAATGAGAAAGAAGTATCCGCCGGAGGCCTGGGTTCTTTCGCGGACCCATCCGAGCAGGTGGCTCTTGCCGGACCCGGCGATGCCTTGCACGACGATCCCGAGTGGGTTGCCGTCGTCGCCGATCTTGTCGTGGTCGAATCCGTCGAGAATGTGCTCGAGCACGTCGGGGTGCAATGAGTCGACATGGAATGGGGATGTACGCCATACATCGTCGGGGACGGGTGCAGCGTTGAACTTCAACGCGGACAGCGCTTTTCGCTGGGTGAGGTCCATCATGCACCGAACGCGATCAGATGCTTGGGCTCACCGCTCACGACGATCGCGGCGTCCTGGTCAGCTGAGGTGATGGTCTTCTGGTTTTCCTCGGGTATCAGCCGGATCTTCTTTTTCTCCAGCAGCTGTTGCAGCGCTTGGTCGACGTCGGGTGTGGAGATGTAGTCGAGATCGGCGCGAAGTTCCGCCAACCCTACCCAGATGATCGGATCGCGGCGCAGACGCTTGTACGCGTTTCGAATTCGGGCTTGCACGTTGACTGGCTCGCCTGCTTTCGGCTTGCGGCTGCTCGACTTCGGCTTCGTGGTCGCCGAGGTTGGCGTTGGCGGGGTCGTGGCGGCGAAAATGTCGGCGGCGCTGCTTTGCGAGCGTTGCATATAACGATGCAGGGCAGCTAACACGGCATGAAGGGTTGCGCTTGCCGGGCTGGCGCCGGATGGTTTGACATAGCCGCCTGCCATGATCTTTTTAGCTTCAGCCCAGCCATCATCGGTTAGCTCATGCAATAGCGAGCGGTCTTTCCGGACAGTCGCCAGCTTGTTATCAACCAGCGCAGCGCTATCGACGCCCGTGATCGAAATCCCATATCGTTGCTGGAGCTCTGAGTTCGAGACCTCCCGCGCTTCGGCCATGAGCAAGAACAGGTATGCGTTCTGCGCGGCAGTCAATGGTGTGTCGGCCATCATCTTGACCCTTCATGTTTGGTACGTCGGGTGTTTAGGAACTTCTCGATTCGCTCGACCACGTCGGCAACATCGCGGAGTACTTCGTCGTCGGTAAAACGCAGCACCGCAAAGCCTTCGGTCTGAAGCAGGACGTCACGGCGGCGGTCACTCTCGAACTGATGCCGATTGCGATGTTCGCGGCCGTCGATTTCTACCGCGCACCAGTCGCCGGTCCACATGAGGTCGATGATGAACTGGGGCAATGGTTTGTACCGTCGGTTCCAGACCCGTCCAGCAGCCCACGGGCACCTCTCAAGCTCGGATTCAAGAAGTGTCTCCGAGGGGCTATCAGACCGCGGTATTCCTTCGACAGGCGGGAATAGCACAACACCGCGCTGCGGGCCGGCCACAGGTTCGATCGACTGAACCTGAATGATCTCCTCAATATGCGGAGGAAGATCGACATCGATAGTGCCGAAACGACCGCCGTCTGGAAGGCGCTCACCGGTAAGCCACACGCCAAAGCCCCCGTGAGCGGCCAACCAGTCGCCCGCTGAGACGAGCGCGGAGGCAGCCTCGGCGTCAAGCCCTTCAGGAACGTCGAGGACGATGGCGGCACCATCGCGTCCGTAGCACTCTGCGAGAATCTTTGCGAGTTCTTTGGCGCGTAGCTCCGGGGCGAAATGCGTCGCCGTCGAGCCGCTTGCGCGCAGCGCTTCCTCGGCTAAGTCTGCAAGGAACGGACCAAAATAGTGCGTGTGGGATGCCTTATCCGCCGCCAGCACTCTGACGGAGGCCACGCCTCCCCCGGCCGGACCCTCCAGGCGAGCCGCGTCAGGCAACCAGATCGAAAGTAGCCTGACGGCTGCATTCTCGAGTTGCTCCAAGATGGACTCGACCAATGCACGCTTGGTGTGGTTCACCGGCGAGTAATAGATCACTACAACCGGAGCGCTGTCCGGCAAGGGCTCCAATGCGAGCTCGAGCGCCTCGGCCGACGCCCCTTGAACATGAACAACCTGCCCTAGCGGCAGATCTGCCCACTTCACTGGCACCCGACCACAATGGTCGACCCACCCAGTCGGCTTCGACGCATGTCAACACCACACCAGAACGCATCGACACCCACAACCGTCGCTCGGCTCGTCCGAGTCCACCCGCGGGCCAAAACAAGGCGAGAAACCTGTCTAGCATTGACCTACACGTTGATCGGAGCCGAAATTAGGTATGGCGTTCCAGCGCTGACTATGGCACCGATGATCGTAATGACTCGTCCCGATTGCGGACACGTCCTTGTTCCTTACATGCCGGCTCTCGACAGCAGGCGTTGCTGAGGCTCGCTGGTTCGGAACGCTGCTACGTCGACCGAAGGCACCCTTCTACCGCGTTTGCCGTGTCCACAGTAGATCTTCTGCAAGGGGTGTATCTGCTGAGAATCGGAGAGTTCGGAGGATGTATCCCACTCTGTGGCGTCGTGCGTAGGCCGGATGTTGGTGCAACTCAACGACATTTGACACGTCGGCTGCCGTCACATGTTGGTGCGTGCTCACGAGCTAGCCGAACAGTCGATCGACCTTCATGGTGGATTCGTTGTTGCCTGCGTCCATGGCCTTGAGGAATGCGCAGGCTGCGTCGGGAGTCCTGAACGGCAGTACGATGCGACCGCCGTAGTGATGCAAGAATGCCCAACCCATTTGGCCTTCTTCAGCACTCATTGTTCCCCAGGCAAACGCGCTGCCGCCCCTGCTCACGCGTCCACCGAGGCTGAGGACAACGTCGGTCAGCGTTGCCTCGGTCGCCGTCGGGAGGAATCGCTTCGGCCGCATTTCATCAACGCGGAGGTCACTGGAGAATCCTTGTGTCCCAGCCTGTAATGCGCTCAAGGCTGTCCTGGCCAGGTCGGCGTTGTCGAAGTACTTCTCCAATCCGCGTTCGCGGTACTCGACGTAAAGGCGGACATTATCGTCGGCGATTTCCCGTAGGCAGGCGCGAACCCCGGTTGAGTGGGAAAAGTGATCCGCCATCACAGTGTCGGGGCTCAGTCCGCGAAACCACGCCCAGCCTGTATGACGCGAAAGATTGGGAAGTTCCTCGGTGTCGGGGTCCGCGTCGATTTGGGTTGCCAAGGTGCTCTTGATCTCGCGCCACTGGCGGTCGGCATCATCTCGCCTGGTTACAAGCTGGACATATTGGTCGGTGGGCGATTCTGCATAAACGCAGAACCCGCCGGTTGCGAGAACGACACCAGCGAGGTATCGGTAGTCGTCGCTTACAAGACGGTGGAGCATAAAGTCGCTGGCGCCGCCGCCCTTGATTGCGACCCTGTAGGTGCCGAATACCAATGCCTGACGGATCTGTGCTAACTGGGGGTCAGCGATTGATCGTTTTGCTCGAGAGCCGAAGAGGGCCATCGTGTTCTGACACCTGCCGTTCTGGGCTTCGATGCAGTAACCGAGTGTTTGTGCAACGGACGCTGCTGGATGACGTGTTTGAGGTGCTCTTCGTGCTTGAGGACCATGCGTGAACTGTCGCGCCTTCAGGCTCGGCCACTAAACGAGGCTGGCCGATCTTGGGACGAAGCTCGTTTCCGCTGTTGGACTTGCTAGTCAGCTCTGTGCGAACAGCAGAGTCCCGTTGCCTGCGTCGCTGGTGCCGAAGGTGGTGGTGTAACCGGAACCGGTTTGGTAGCCGCTGGCTGCGGTGCGGGTGTGGACCTCGATGTTGCCGGGGACGTTGCGGGTCTTGACGAGATACAGATCCGCAGCCCCCTTGAGTACCACTGGGGGTCGTGTCTGGGTCGGAGCCGGGGCTGGTCCTGCAGCGCCGGCCGCGATTGTGTAGGTGAAGCGACCTGGCTGATCGTTGCCCCACATGGAGAATGCGTCAGGCAACTGCGGGAACGTGGCAGTGATAAGGCCAACGCCCAATATGCGCAGCAACTTCCCTAGCAACTGCAAACGCTCTGTAGCCTTCACAAGCTGGGCTTGGGCATTCTTGGCGTAAGCCGAATCACCGTAGAGATCCATAGCCGACCGGAACGCCTTGTCCGGGTTGGCAAGGTTAGATAGCGACTCCCTAACGAAGCAGGTCAGGAAGCCCTTGATCTCGTCGAGATCTAGAGAAGGGTACGGGAGTATTTTGGGTAGGCATTTCACGACAATGAAAGCGACGCCGTGGACTCTTTCGGTGGGTGCCTTGATCCCGAGAACGCTGGTGCCAACGCTAAACGCCGCACTTGTGTAGTCGATGTAGGCGGCGAAGTCTTTCGTTTGGGTCGTCGATGGCTGTCTAAACCCGGCAGTGAACCATCCATCCCCTGGCAGCAGCACCTGCTGACTGGCATCAGTCTTGGAAATCCAGGCGACTTTCGCTCGCAACCAGTCAGGTTGGCCATCCACCCACAGATAGTCCTGTCCTGGCGGGACAGCCACCCATTGAAAGAACCGGCGATTGGATTGGACTTGCAGTTCGGCGCGTAGTGTGCTGGTGGCCTGGTCAACGTTGGTGATCGAGCATAGATGCACCAACGTCGTACGCTTGTCGAACGAACTCCATGGTGGTGCATCGCCGGCACAAGCCCGAGCATCTGTTCGCTGTGCAGCGGCATCGGCGAATGAATCGCCGATCTCCCGGACCCAGTCTGGGACTGGTATCCATCCGAACAAGTTCGCTGAGAAGTCCTGTGTGCGAAGTACCGGCACATTCCCGGCAGCCATCGACAAGGCCTTGACCTCCCAATCGCTGCGGTCAGGCTTGTGAAGCACCACCGGCAGCGCATTCCTTGGAAGCAGACCAGAAACGGCGGGGTCATCAAACGCAATCGTCAGCGGTGCCACCAACGACGTGTCCTGGAAAGTGACATCAAGTCCAAGTCCCCCGACCACCATAAGGTCGCTGCTGGGAGTATCGGATCGCAAGGTCGTAACCCGAATCTTTCCAGCCGAGGCCACTGTCCCAGCCGGCCCCGTCACGTGCCCGAAGCCAGGAACATGCAAATCCAGTTGGCGATCTGGCGCGACGTCGGCCGTGAAGATGTCGCCGCGCGAGATTATCGACGGTTGCGGGATGTTGACGGCAAGCAGCGGGTCCTGTGGGCGAGGATCGCTGGAGGTGCAGGCCGCCGACAGGACGAGACAAGCGGTAAACGTTCCGAGCAGGCGCCGTCCGAACATATCGATCCCGTCGTTCGTCGGAGAGGTTCATCGCAGCACCACCCCTGACGGGCGTATACGCAGAGGCGTCTACGCCGGAAAGCCTACGTTCCGCAATGGCGTGAATACGTTCCGCCGCATGGTCATTCACTTCGATCCCTCCAGCCGACTGGCCGGGAGAAACGGGATCACAGGGCTCTGATCAGACGGTATCCAGGTTCGCGCGGATCCACAGGTCGGATTTCGCTCCGTGAACGATCACTTCGACTTGTTTCTTTGATAGCGCGACTTCAGTGCCTATGCGCAGACCTGGTGATCCCGTGCGCTTCCACATAGGACCGAGGGGTAGCTCGGGTAGCAGATCCGCGCTGACGCCGTATCCGTCAATGAAATGAACATCGTCGAGTCTTCGTAGATCATTGGCTGCCGCCGGCGGCCGGCTTCTTGTCGGGGCAGTAGGCCTCGGTCCAGGTGGCGGTGAGATCGCGGCAGGTGATGAGGATAGTCCCGCCGTGCAGGGCTATCTCGTGACTGCAGCCGTGCGGATGCGGCAGGATTTCATCGAGGATGACTGGCAAGTCGATGTGCAGCCACTTCGATTGCACGCCAATGTTTATCTCCAGGTCGTGTACGCCGCTGTAGCGGATGTTTAGGTCGTCTTCGTGTTTCCAGCAGTTGTGCCGCAACGATATCTCGATCGTTGTCTCGTCACCGGAGTTGTCGATGGCCATGCCCGCGAGTTTGAGGTCTTTGACGCAGCGTTTGCCGAAGAAGTCATAGTGATCAGGATCGGTGGCGAACGCGTGTGCTCCTGCCGGCATGGACGGGGCTAGTTGCGGCAAGTGTGCCAGATATTCTCGCGGGTCGATCATTGTCGCTGCGTGCTCGTCTGTGATGCTGACGAGTTTCATGGCGCATCTGCTCCCGGTACTGGACAGTTCAGGCATGGCGGTTCACCTGGCTCGGAAGGCAGCAGGTCGTTGCCGCAAATTTCACATTGCCTGGTCTCGCCGGACCGCCAGTACCCCGTCTGCCGGAACATTTCTACCGCCGTGCGCCACTGGGCGAACTGAGGATCGTCGTTGTCCAGCAGCTCGTTGTCTTCGTCGCGTGGTGGCGGTGGCTCATTCCCCGACAGGAATCCGCGGAGGAAATACCGGGTCTCGTCAGAGCACTCGCCGATCTCGCTTTTGGAAATGCGGGTGTAGACATTTTGTGGTGGGCAGTAGAAGTACATGCGCCCATGGAAGGTGTGGGGATTGCCGTCGACGAGATAGTGCCGTCCCTCGCAGCCCGGCATGAGAAACCACAAGCGAGGATCGACATCTGTTGGCAGAGCCAAATCGGTCACGCCACTGCCACCAGCATCGACAAGAGCACCTCGGATGCCACAGTGCCGGGCAGGTCGCTGACCTGGCCGTCGCCGACCTCAACGACACGCCATCTGCCATCGACATGACGGGCGATATCGGTCGTGATGAACCGGCAGCCCAGCGCTTTCACGGCGGAGCGGATCTCGGCCAACTCCGGCTGAGGCACAACATCTGGGCTATCGGGGTGCGGGCCAACCAGGATCGGTTCGCCGTCAAGCCACCAGACACGTGCCTCCCCAGCCTCGGGTCCATTCGCGACAAAGTGCTCGAATGCCCTGATCACAATCCCGCCGGCCAGATCGTCCGCTTGAAGCTCAAGGAACCGCGACACCACACCATGAAGGTTTGCAAAATCCTCCACATTGGACAGATAGCGGGCTTCATCCCATTCGTGTTTGCGGGACTTGACGAAATCCTTCACGATGGCCGGACCGCCGCCCAGCGGCCGAGCGAGTTCGGCAAGAGCTACGGCTGGCACGAGCTCGTTGGAGGCGACATTCATCCACACGCTATGCGGCGTCACGTCCGCGAACGTGCCGTACCAGCCCGGGAGTTCGTGTGCACGCCGGTATCCGGCCGCGCCAGTCAACAGCTGGGCGCCTCGCCCGGCCAGAGCGTGCTCCAGCTCGGCGTACCGGGCTGCCGGGATCATCCAGCCGCGATACCAGCACGGCCCGATGTCTTGCGGCACTCGGCGCACAGCCCTGGCTGCGTCACCGCCCACCAACGCATCATGATCAATCAATGCGGTAGTCGCCCCCGCAGCGCGCACAGCGTCAGCCTGTCCCTGAAAGTACGGATCGACCCGCGGGACGGGCTCAGCGGATCACAGCAGAACAAGACTGATGCAGACACGGCGACCAGGCTAGCCACCATCGGGTGCAACGTCGCCGGAGTTTCCCCGCCCAGCCAGCTAATTGATCAGCGCAGGCCTGGCGAACCCGGGCGGCAAGCTCATGCTCCGGTGGCCCCAGCCGCCCCAACCAAGCGTCCTCGAAGCCGTACACGATGCAGCAAGTCGATGACCTGAGTCGCGCATCCAGTCTGGGTCACTACTCCGTCAACCTTCTGTAATCCACCGCCCGCCTGCAAGCCCAGAAAGGCACATGCGAGCAAGGCGATTGAAAATCTCCGTCGCCGCGGCCACCGTCTCGGACGGCACCGCTACACACATTTCGGCAAGCGCCCTTTCCGACTTGCTGCCGTCCGGGTGCACGAGCGTGGTACCTCAGTCGGGCTCCGCGTACTCCGTCCACCGAACGGCTATTTCTGTCCGTTGAACTCCCTGATCATGTGGCAGAGTTTGCCGACAATCTGCCGACAAATGATCTAAAGGCCAGTTCTCCATGTTGGAGAACTGGCCTTCTACCAGGTGTTTCATGGTCGGGGTAGCCGGATTTGAACCGACGGCCTCTTCGTCCCGAACGAAGCGCGCTACCAAGCTGCGCCATACCCCGAGGTGTCGCGCCCCGAAAGATTACCCCACGGCCCAGCGGGGGCCAAAACGGGTATCGGTCACCGGGGGATAAGTGTCAGCAAGCTCGCTTCCGGGCGGCAGGCGAAGCGCACAGGAGCTGTCGGGTGGGTACCAACCCCCGCGGAAACGTGGAGCCATGAGTTACCAGACCAGCGGTGCAGGCCTCGGGCCATCTTGCGGTTCAGACCACAGTTGGTGACCAGGGCACCTATGCCGGGGACTCGGACCTGGCCGCCGTGGGTGTGCCCGGCGAGCAGCAGGTCGTATCCGTCGGCCGCGAAGGCGTCCAGCACCCGCGGCTCGGGTGAGTGAGCAAGAGCGATCCGAGCGTCAGCCTTGGGGTCGGCCGCCCCGGGGTGGTAGTCGTCAAGGCCGATGTGCGGGTCGTCGACTCCCACCAGGTCGATCATCCGGCCACCGGCTTTGAGCTGGACGCGGGCATTGTTGAGATCAGCCCAGCCGGCATCGAGGAAGGCCGAGCGCAACTCTTCGTAGGGAAGATCCACGCCGTGCTTGTATTCGCGGGGCTTGGCGAAATAGCTGAAGGGGTTCTTCCATACCGGCCCGGTGTAGTCGTTGGAGCCGAAGACGAAGGCGCCGGGCAGGTCGAAGAGGGGTTCGTAGGCGGCGAGTACGCCGGGCACTGCGTCGGGGTGCGCCATGTTGTCGCCGGTGATGATCACCAGATCTGGGTCGAGCCCGGCAAGGTGACTCACCCAGCGCTGTTTGCGCAGCTGTGCGGGGGTCAGGTGGAGGTCCGAGACGTGCAACACGCGCAGTGGCTCGGCCTCGGGTGCGAGCACCGGCACGTCAAATCGGCGCAGCGTGTACATGTTGCGCTCGACCAATGAGGCGTAGGCGAGCGTTCCGGCACCGGCGATTGCGACACCCGTGGCGATTTTTCCGAGCGGACCCATAGGCACAAGGGTAGTTTGCTGGTTCATGACACTTAAGGAGCGGCTCTCCACCGACATGGTGGCCGCCTTGAAAGCCAGAGACGAGATCACCACTTCGACGCTGCGGATGGCATTGGCCGCGGTCGGCACGGCCGAGGTCGCCGGCAAGGTGAAACGTGAGCTGAGCGATGACGAGGTGCTGGCTGTCCTGAAGAAGGAGGCCAAGAAGCGCGTCGAGGCGGCATCGGCCTTCGCGGACGCGGGCCGGGCCGAGCAGGCGGCGAAGGAGCGCGCGGAGGAGGCGGTGCTGGCCAAGTACCTGCCGGCGCAGCTTTCCGACGCCGAGATCGAGGCGCTGGTGTCGAAAACGTTGGCAGAAGGAGACTTCTCCGGGCCCGCAGCGATGGGGCAGGCCATGAAGGCAGTTCAAGCGGCCGTAGCCGGGCGCGCCGACGGCGGCAAAGTCGCAGCCGAAGTGCGAAAGCAACTAAGCGCCTGAGCACGCCGGGTGCGAAAGCAACTAAGCATCTGAGGGCACAAAAAGCGGCCAGATCGGAAGAGC
>DPJL01000016.1:86664-88115 GCA_003543035.1 Micromonosporaceae bacterium
GAAACTCGCGCGGCCGCGTCAGTTATGGGTCCTGCCCGTTTGGCAGGCAGATCGGCGGACATCCGGGTGGCTTGGTGGGTTTCGTTGGCGGCTTACCGCCACCACCTCCACCTCCGCCACCCGAGCTGACCTGGATGACAACCGTGCCACCCTTGATCGTCTTGCTGCCAGGGTTGGTGCCAGCGGCCGTGCCGGCGGGGCAGGGCGACGGAATCGCTTGCGGGGAAACCTCAACCCGGAAGCCGGCGGTCTTCAGGATCGCCTGCGCCTCGGGGACGCTCTTGCAGGCCACGGCCGGGATCCCGACCTGGTTGCCGAAAGCCATCTTGTCCGAGGGCCTGGTGAACTGGATCGGCGGCTTGTCCTTCATCGCCTCGGCCATGGTGAACTGCACGGCCGGGTTGACCCCACCCTTGCCTCCGCGCGGGTTGTGTGGCATCTCCTCGGTGGTATCAGGCCAATCCGGGTCGGTGAGGAAGCCGGAAACCGCGAGCTGCTTGGTGGTGATGGTGAGCGTCGAGGACTGGTTCTTGTCGCTCGTACCGGTCTTGCCCGCGATCGGCTTGCCGATGATGCCGGCCGAGGCGCGGGCGGTCGTTCCGGTGCACTTGCCGAAGAAGGACTTGTCGCCGACCGGGCAGCGAGCAGCGTCGATGGCCGCGCGGGCGACGTCCTCATCGAAGAGCTGCTTGCAGCGAGGGTTGGCAACGTCGAGCTTTTCGCCCTTCTGGTTGATGATCGCTTCCACCGGGGTGGGATCGCAGTGCAGGCCGTCCGCGGCGAGGGTGGCGAAGGTGTTGGCGATCTGCACCGGCGGATGCGTGGAGATACCCAGCGTGAACGGCGACCACACGTTGGCGATGCGCGGATCGGTGGAGTTGTTGTAGTCGTCGTCGTTGGTGCCGGGATCGTCATAGAAGGTGAGGCCAAAGCGCTTGGCCACGTCCATCACCGCGAAGCCCCCGACAGCGTCGAAGAGCGGCACGAAGTAGGTGTTCACCGAATAGCCGAAGGCGGTCCACATGCTATGCGGTCCAATCGGTGTGCCGGAGCTGTTTGGCGGGCACCAATAGCCGCCGCAGTTCGGCTCGAACCGGTGCCGGTACTTCGATTGAGCGCGGGCCTGCGTATTGATCGTGTAGTCAAGAGGCAGGCCCTTTTCGAGCGCGGCCACCATCGTATAGACCTTCATCACCGAGCCCGGCCGGTAACCCTGGAACTCCGGATCGGTACTCATCAAAGGGTTGGTGGTGTTGGGGTAGGAGCCCCGGACGCCGGCCGCTCGGGCAATCGGGTTGGTGTGCGGCAGGTTCTGCGGGTTCTTCTTGTCGTCGAGCTTGAAGTTGCGGTTGACGGCCATCGCGCGTACCTTCCCGCTGCCAGGCTCCACGCCCGCCAGCATCAGCGCTTCGGAAGCGCCGATGGGGTACTGCTTGATGACGTTGCGGTGC
>DPJL01000466.1 GCA_003543035.1 Micromonosporaceae bacterium
CGGGAAGGTCGAAGGCGCAAAGACTCGCGCAGCTGTCTTGATCTGGTTGCAGGACGATCCGGCGGCCGGTCAACCGCAACCGGTGCCGGGAAGCGGCGGCGTCGGGGTCGATGGCGATGACCAGTTTGGACAGTCGGGCTCGTAGCTGGCCGGTCGTCAAAGTCGACGCATGAGGGAGGATCGAAGAGGCAACCTGCCGGGCGGAAGGAAGGTCGAGGCTCGCGACGCCCTCGGCGATGACCCGAGCCTTGGGCAGGTCCAGTTCTGCGCGTAGGAGGGCATCGTGGACCATGGGCAGGCGCTGGACGAGGTCTTGAGCGAGCACCAGCTGCGCGCTCGCGGCCTGGCGGGTCCAGGTGAGCGCCGCGCCGATTTCCATCGGGGCAAACTCGGCCACCGGCACCGCATCAGCCACCGCCACGAGATCGGCGAGCAGTCGAGCCTGCTCATGAGCGAGCTGCCGGGACTGGGCAATCAGCACCTCGAGCAGCGAAGCATCGTCCAAAGTGGAACGGTCGACTGCGGCCAGGGCTGATCCCAGTTGTACACCGGGAATCAGCCCTTCGAACATGTGCATGAGTCTACAAACGACCCCCGACAATTCAGTCGAACAGCACCGCCATCTTGTCGACACATTGCTCAAGACCGCTCTTGGAAAGGTCGCGTGCCTCAGCAGTGGCGTAGCCGAACTCGCTCACAGTCATCTCGGTCCGGTTGGCGCCCACGGCTTTGAAGGTGACCACGTGCGGCACGTCGGCAGGCACGCCGGGTGGAATGCCCACCGCGGCCGGGTCGAGCTTCGTGCCGTCCTTGTCGGCGAAGGTGAGGATGAACTCGATCCGCTCGTAGGGCTGGATTCTGGTGTAGCTCCAAGTGTTGTACATATCGCCGCCGCCGAATTCGGCCGGAGCGCGCATGCAGACAAGTGACTTGCCGCCCTCACGGAAGTCCATTTCGGCGCTGGGTGAGGTGAAACCGGTCGGCCCCCACCAACGCCGAACGGAAGCCGAATCGCTCCAGAGCGTCCATACTTCCGAAACCGGTGCGTCAAAGACGCGGGTAACGGTGAGGTCGTGTGTGTTATCCATATCCATACCAACGCGTCGAATGGGGAAGCCTCATTTCGACATGCCCCGCAACACGGTGACGATTGCCGGCAGCGGATCGAAGTCCGGCGAAGGGCTTGCGAGCTGGTTGGAGAGCAGTCCGTCGATGAGAGCCAACAGGGTTTGATAGTCCTGAGCAGGAGCTTTCGAGCCGAGTTGGGCGACCCAAGGCACGCCCCATGACGCGAGTTCCTCCCGCGCCGAAGCGATCTTCTGCTGGAGGCCCGGATGGAACGCGGCTTCGTGGAAGATGGCGTGGCGGGCGAGCGTGACCGCCTTGGCCGGTCCGGCAAGGTTGCGAATGAGTTCGGCCAGCATGGTGGGGAAGTCGGTGTGCGAGCCCGTAAGTTGTTGCCAGGCAGCGGTTTCGACCGCCACAAGCCGATCCAGTACCCCCCTGATCAATGCTTCTCTGCTGCGAAAAAGGTTGGAGGTCGAGCCCAGGGGCAGGCCGGCCTCGGCGTCGACTGTGCGGTGGGTCAATTGCCGCAGTCCACGGGTACCAAGCACGGTGATCGCGGCGTCGAGCACCCGCTCCTGACGTTCGGACATGAGATCAACACTACACCTGTAGTCAAAGCCACTACAGATGTAGTACGTTCGGAAGCATGGCGAGAACAGCGGCAGTGGTAGGCGGAGGAATCGGTGGGCTGGCAGCCGCGATCGGGCTGAGAGCCAAAGGCTGGGAGGTGGCCGTCTTCGAGCGAGCCGGAGCGCATCCCACCACCGGAACGGGTTTGGGGATCTGGCCGTCAGCGTTGCGGGCGTTGGACCGGCTCGGCCTGGGCGAGCGCGCTCGGCAAGTCGGGCGGCCACAAGCGAGCGGAGCTATCCGCCGCCCGGACGGCAGCCGGATAGCCGTGCTGGACATGGATCGCGTCGAACGCAAGCATGGCGAGCCGGTGTACCTGTTGTCCCGTCCGGCTTTGCTGGGTCTGCTCAGCGACGCGCTCCCTACGGAAGTGGTCCGATTTGGCGCGCACGTGACGGCCGACCTGAGGGATCAGTACGACGTTGTGATCGGGGCAGACGGGATCAACAGCGGCGTGCGAAAGTCAATCTTTGGTGACACGTATGGCTTGCGCTACGCGGGAATGACCGCATGGCGAGGTGTGGTCGACCTCGACACCGAGGTCGGCGGTGAAACCTGGGGCCGTGGCGCGAAATTCGGCCTCACGCCGCAGGACGACGGCCGGACGAATTGGTATGCCGTGCTCGCGGTCGAGGAAGGCTACAAGGCCGCACCAGACGAGCTGGAGAAGCGCTTTGGCGATTGGCACGATCCGATTCCGAAGATCCTCGCCGATCAGGAAGATGCGATCCGGCACGACCTACACTATCTCGACCCACCGCTGCCGTCGTTTGTGGACGATAACGTCGCGTTGCTCGGTGACGCCGCACATGCGATGACCCCGGATCTCGGTCAAGGCGCCTGTCAGGCGCTCATCGACGGTGTGAAGTTGGCCGAATGTCTAGGTGGCGAAGGCGGACTGAGAGCATACGACCAGATCCGCCGGAAGCCGACTCAGCGGATCGCCAAGATGGCGTTGCGGGCCAGCAAGCTTTCACAGATGCGTTTCACGCCTGCGCGCGATGCAGCGGTGAAGCTCGCTCTCTTCTTCGGGCCACCGGCATAAAGACCTCCGATATTGCCAAGAAGTCAAGTTGCGACTGTCAGGTCCACGCGAATCTTGCGGAGTCCGGATGTAGGTTGCGGGGCCGTTGGTGGGCGGCAACGATGCGCCGGACCGGGTTGGGTCCGGGCGACAGTCGCACTAGGGTGTCGGTCACGGCCACCGACTTGGGAGCAGATGCGCCTACCGTTACCGCTGCGTTGTTCACCTGCCCGCTGGGGGACGATGCTGCCCTGATACCGCGCACGGTCGCGATTGCGAAGGCCCATCAGGCGCTGGTGGAGGTCAACTACGAGCGTCTCGCCCGCTGGTTCCCGGACGCATTCCAAAAGCCGCCGACGCTGGAAGGGACTCGTGCGAACTTGGAGCGGGCAGGCCAGGCGTGGCTTGAAGGATCGCAGTTGCCGCTGTCCATCGCGGTGAAGGCGGAGGACGGCTGGCGCCTGGTTGGTTGGGCCAACCTGTTGATCGACGGCCCTGCACGGTCAGGCGAGGTGGGCTATTGGCTCGACGCCGGCTTCGAGGGACGTGGATTGGTCACCCGGGCTGTCACGGCCGTGCTCGATCACGCGTTCGGGCCGCTCGGCCTGCATCGTGTCGCGTTGCAGACCACCACCGACAACAAACGCAGTCGGAGCGTGGCCCATCGCTTGGGGTTCACGCAGGAGGGCGTATTGCGTGAAGCAGCGGCCTTCCCCGACGAACGACGTGACCTCGTGGTCTACGGTCTCTTGGCACGTGAGTGGCGCAAGGCAGCGAACTGACTGAAGGCGGCGAAGCCAAGATCGCCTTAACTTGCTGTGAAAGGCGTGCTGCTCGCGATGAGGCAACGCCGGGCGCTGGGCTGGGTGCTGATGGCGGCCGCTGTCATTCCGGCCGGAGACATGCTCGTCGTCTTGAGTAACGGCGGGGCGGCAAGCCTGGCTGACGCTCAGGCTGACAGCAGGTCCAAAGCGAGCGCGGCTGTCCAGCTGAAGTCGGGCGTGCCGATGCCTTCGCCGGTCACCGGGTGGAAGTATTCGTAGCAGCCCGATCTGCCCACGAGGTCGAGCAGCGCGGAGCGCAGCGAGACGGCGAGCTCGTGCTGCCCGTGTAAGAGCAATCCGCGCCACAGCAACCAGTTCATGTTGATCCACACAGGGCCGCGCCAATAGCGCAGCGGATCGAAGTCGGCCGCGGTCCGGTCGTAGCTCGGCGCGGGCAGGCCGAACCGTTCCGATCTCAGGTTTTCAATTAGGCTGTCCACAATGGACGACGGAAGATCGGGGAGTATCAACGGGATCAGGCCGTTGACGCAGCGGGCGGGGCTGAGTTGGCCGGTCCGCACGTCGAGGGCGTGGAACATGCCGGTAGCTGGATCGTAGAGCCGTTCAGCCAAAGTGCGAGTCATGGCGGGGGGGCGGGCGCGGGGGGGGGGGTGGAGGGG
>DPJL01000435.1:0-8704 GCA_003543035.1 Micromonosporaceae bacterium
CGTGGTACGTGCCGTCGAACATAAGCTGTGCGAAGGGATCGTTGTTGCGTTGTGGGTCGAAGTCGTCGCGCAAGATGTCAACGCGCCTGCGCGCCAACTGCCCGTCGTGGCCCGTGATCCGGACGGTCAGCTGATGCGTCGGCGGGACAATGTAGTAGCTGACCGGCGTACGCAAGCTAACCCCACCACCGGTCGCGGTGACCACTCCCGAGTAGGAACCGGCCTCACCGACGAACGTGTTGACTATCAGGAAAGCCGTTGCAGTGCCATGAGCCGGGACGGTCACCGATGGCGTTAGCACCACGGCCCCGACTGGCAACGGTCGGCCATTCCAACCCGCGCCCGTCAGGCTGAGGTTCAGTCGCACGGCTGAATCACCATCATTGCGATAGGTGAACTTACGCAACCGAATCGCGTGCCGGTTCAGCCGTCCAAAGTCGACGGTTGCGGATCCGGTGAGTTTGGCTTGGTACGCTCGAGAAATGTCAACACGTCCGGAGCCTTCGTCAATCACCCTGCCGCCAGTAGCTTTCGCCGTGGTGACAAGCACATCCTTGAGCCGGCTCGCTTTCCAGTCGGTGTGCTGCCCAGCGAGGATCGCCGCCGCCCCCGCGACATGCGGAGTGGCCATTGAGGTGCCGCTGGCCGCGGTGTAGTGATCGCTGACCGGCTCGCCCATTCCGGTGTCCACGGCGCGAGCGGCCACGATGCCGACGCCCGGGGCGGTGAGGTCCGGCTTGATCCCAGCGTCGCCGTAGCGCGGGCCACGGCTGGAGAAATAGGCCAACTTGTCCGAACGGTCAACCGCACCAACGGTCAACGCCGAAGCGGCGGCACCCGGGGCGCCAACGGTGACCGAGCCGTATTCGCCGGAGTTGCCCGCTGCGACAACGAAGAGCACCCCCGTCTCTTGCGTCAAACGGTTGAGCTCCAGCGAAAGCGGGTCAGTGCCATCGCTGACACCACCGCCGACGCTAAGGTTGACCACCCGCGCTCCCGAATGGGCCGCATAGTCCATCGCTGCCACCAGCCAGGAGTCATAGCAATATCCGTCGCCGCCACATGCCTTGGCGTTGATGAGCTTCGAGCCCGGCGCTACGCCTTTGTACTGGCCGCCCGACGCCGCACCGGAACCGCCAATCGTTGAAGCGACATGGGTTCCGTGCCCGTAGTAGTCGGCCGCATCCGGGTCTTCGGTGAAATTCTGCGATTCGACCACGCGGTCCGCCAGATCTGGATGCGTTGCGTCGATGCCGGTGTCGATGACCGCGACGGTGACACCGGCGCCGTTGTGACCGGCCGCCCACGCGTCGGGTGCACCGATCTGGCCGACGCTTCGGTCCAGCGCCACCTTGCGGCGATGATCGAGCCAGACCTTCGACCCCTTGGCCATCCCGCGCCAGAACTGACCCTGCTGCCGGTGATCGACCTTCAATCCCTTGCCCGCCACGATGACCCGCGGCGTGCCGGCATGGCCCTCGCGTACCAGGCCCCGCACGTTGAAGAGCTCAGGATCAAGGCGGTCATCTCCTTCCACATCGGACGGAGTGACGTAGAAATCCCGGACGCCGGCGATCGTGTCGCCCGTGCGGCCGGCGAACGTCACCTGTCGTCCGTCAGGGCGCTCGGCGGCCTGCACGGTGAACGAATTGTTCTCATAGAGGGTGACCACGTCGCCGGTGATCAGGGTGACCTGATGCGGCACTTCGGATTTCTGCACCGGGCTGGTGCCCTGGGCGGGGGTGGGCCCGATCAGCACCAGCGACACGATTAAGAGGAGCTTGGCTGCTTTCATGGCTGGCATCCTCATTCGTGAATGCGAGATGACGGAAGAGAGAACAGCGGCGGAAACTCGCCGTTGACGAGTCCCCGCCATCAGCCGCACAATCGCGGCTATGTCGAACCCGCTCGATCTCGACCCCATTGCTCTGTCGATCTACGAGACCCTGATCGGCCGGCAGCCCTCAAGCGTGGAGGAGTTGCAATCCGCGCTCCTGCTGCCCGCACCGTCGTTGCACCAAGGGCTGGAAAGCCTTGAGGCGATGGGCATGGTGAGCCGCGTCCCCGGCAGCCCTGCTCGCTATGGCGCGATCGCGCCCGACATCGCCCTCGAAGTGCTTTTCCTGCAACGGGAAGAGGAGATCAAACGCGCCCGTCGCTATGCCGAGGAGTTGAGCATCCGCTTCCAGCAGGCGGCAGCGGGTCGCGATCCGGCCGAGCTGGTCGAGATCCTCACCGGCATCCCTGCCATCCGCCAACGTTGGGAGCAGTTGCAGCGAGGTACCAAAGCCGAGCTTCGCGGCATCGACAAGCCGCCCTACACGGTGACCGAGAAGAGCTCGCAGACCGAGATCGACCTGTTGGCGCAGGGCATCAAATACCGGATCATCTACGACACCTCCGGGCTGGACTACTTCCCGGATTGGGCGGCCGACATCGAGCGCAGCATCGGCCAGGGCGAGCAGGCCCGGGTGGCCTCCAACGTGCCCACCAAACTCGTCATCTTCGACGACCGGTACGCGATGATCCCGCTTCAGGTCGCGCCTTCCACCATGGCGACGATGATTCTGGTACACCGATCAGGCTTGCTCGAAGCATTGTGTGGACTCTTCGAAAGCCTTTGGGCACAAGCGTTGCCCTTCCCGGTGGCGTCGAGCCGCGAGCATCTGTCCACTCCGGACAGACCCACTCCAGACGAAGCCCGTTTATTGGCAATGCTTGTCACCGGCGTACAGGACGAGGTGATCGCCCGTCGCCTCGGCATGTCCTACCGCACCTTCCAACGGCGCCTGCAGGACCTGATGAAACGACTCGGCGCGGAAACCCGCTTTCAGGCGGGCCTCCGCGCCGCTGCGCGAGGCTGGGTCTCTCCCTCCTAGGAGATGTCCCGCTTGCGCGTGATCAACGTGCCGACGACGCCGAACACAACGCCATAGCCGACCAGGACCAGCGCACCAACCCACCACACAGGACTCTGTGCGAAGATCTTTTCCGGTGAGATCATGACTTGTGACGCCACGGTCGGGAAGGCCACCATCGCCTGCAGCACCCAGTCCTTCTTGATCCAGAATTCGTGGATCAGGAGGAAGACGAGCTGAACCGCTTGGCTGCCAATCACATACGCGATCGCCCCAACCAGAACTGCCCCGATCTGGTTGCGGATCAGAACGCCCAGGCCCACTCCCAGGATCCCCCAGAGCCCGAAGGCCAAGCCGTTCATCAGGATCGCCCGTGTTACCGGCCATTCACCCAGCTGCGACGCATACCCCTTGTTACTGAAGTAAATGGCGCCGGTCGCTATGTTGATGCCGGTCGTAAAGATCCAGAACACCGCCGCCGCCAGGCAAGCCGTGGCCAGCTTGGCCATGATTACCTTGGTGCGTTGCGGGGTGGTCAGGAAGGTCGACGTCGCGGTCTGGTGGAAGAACTCGTTGGTCACCAGGATCGTCCCAAGCAGCATCACGAACATCAGGCCGAAGAACTGGCCCGAGGTATAGATGTTGGCAGCACTCGTGCGCAGCAACCGGCCAAGATCGTTCTGGATCTCCCACTCCCGCCGCATTTCGTCAATCGCCGATTGCGGAATGCCCGAATCCGGTGGTGGCGGCTCGAATGCCTGACCCCGCGTCTGGATCGCCTGGTCGATCTGCCCGTCCGCCACCATGATCCAGATAAGCAGGGAGATGGCCGTGAAGACGAAGACGCCGATGGCGAAGAGCCACCAGACATTCGTTGTCCTGATCTTCATCAGCTCACTGCGGATAAGCCTCATCGGATGGCCGCCTTCCCCGCTGTGAGCTCCAAGAACACTTCCTCCAGGTCGGGCCGCTCGGTCACCAGCTCGTGCAACTCCACGCCTGCCTTCAATGCCGCCGCGCCAACGGCCGGGGCTCCGACCCCGGTGAACAGCAGGGCACCGTTCTCCCGGGTCACCGTTGCGTCGGTCAGGACTGCCACCAACTTGTCCGCGTCGGGTGTGCGCACACGCACCCGCTCGGCGTGGGACATTCCATTCACGACACTTTCCACAGTCCCATGCGTGACAAGCTTTCCCGCCGCGATGATGAGCACATCATCGGCGAGCAGCTCCATCTCCGAGAGCAGATGGCTTGAGACGAGAATCGTGCGGCCCTCGTCCGCGAGCCGCCGCAGCAGATCGCGCATCCAGCGAATGCCTTCAGGGTCAAGGCCGTTCGCCGGCTCGTCGAGGATCAGCACCTTCGGGTCGCCAAGCATCGCCATCGCGATCCCTAAGCGCTGACGCATTCCGAGGGAGTAGCCACGGAACTTGCGCTTGGCGGCGGGCGTGATCCCAACCAGCTCAAGCATTTCGTCGGCGCGAGTGAGCGGCAACCCTGCCGCGGCACAGACAATCCGTAGATGGTTGCGCCCCGACCGGCCCTTGTGTGCGCTCGACGCCTCGAGGATCGCACCCACCTGCCGCAGGGGGTCGGGAAACTCGCTATACCGGTGGCCACCGATGGTGGCGGTGCCGGCCGTGGGAGTCACCAGATTGAGGATCATACGTAGGGTCGTCGTCTTTCCGGCGCCGTTGGGGCCGAGGAACCCGGTCACCCGCCCCGGTTGCACCGTGAACGACAGATTGTCCACCGCCTTGACCTTGCGATAGTGCTTGGTCAAGCCGGAGACGACGATCTGCCCGTCTTCCGTGAGGGTCATGCACGCACGCTACCGCAGCTTGTCATCCCCAAGTCAAAGGCAGAGGGACAGCGCTGACCAGGAATGGAGGTGTTGCGGAGGAGCCGTTGGCAAATTGTGAATTCACGATCAGCAGGCGGTCACCATCGGTGTCGAGCGTCGTCGGTGTGTCGAAGCGAGGATCGGTGAAGCGGCCCAACGGGATCACCCTTCGCGCGTCGTCCTCGATCCGCAGCCCGGCAAGGAAGAAGACGGCGTCATCCATCGTCTCGCCCTCGTTGCACAGTCCATAAAGGATGTCTCCGATCAGCAACAACCCGTCCGCTCCGAACCCGTCCGCAAGCCTCTCCGACCCTCCGCTCTCGAGGTCGACCCGCCAGAGCATCTCGGTCCCCTGAGCCGCCACCAGGAGAGAGCCGTTCGGGGTGGCCACAATCCCGTTGAGATAGGCGTCTTCGCCCGCCCCATCGACCGGAACCTCCGAAGCACCGCCCATCAGGTCGAATTTCCAGAGCACCGGTCGCGAAGAGTCTGTGGCATAAGCGTTTTCGCCGACGATGCAGACATCGTTCAAGAACCCGGCCACCTTTGTCCGCGAAACCAACTCCCCGCTCGCAATGTCGTAAACGAACAGGTGCCCGGTCTTGCCGCCGCACACGACCAGCCGCTCGCCTTGGTACACCGCCATTCCGAGCACACTGATCCGGCCCTCCTCGCCGGGAGGCTGCCAGACTTCGGCCGTTTCCTCGTCCAGGCGACCGCGGTAGATGGTCCCGTCGGCACTGCTGCCCGCGAAGAAGTCGTTGTCCGGACCTACCACGATGCCCTCGGGCATGACCCGCGCGCCGGGGAGGAAATATTCCGTGATCGCCATGGCAGCACAGTAACTCTGCCGGATCCGTATGCCACACTGCTCCGGTGATCGATCATGTATCCATACAATGCAATGATCTTGCGGCGAGTGCCGCGTTCTATGACGCCGTGCTGGCACCTCTGGGCGGCAGGCAGCTGATCAACCGCGGTGAGGCGATCGGCTATGGCGTGGATTTTCCCGACTTCTGGATCGGGACCGCCACCACCGGCGGCAAGGTCAAGGAGGTCCACCTTGCTTTCGCCGCGGCTGACCAGGCCACCGTCCGGGCGTTCTTCGAGACCGCCGTGTCGCTCGGAGCCGAGGTCCTTCACGAACCCCGGCTCTGGCCTGAATACGACGACGATTACTACGGAGCGTTCGTGCGCGATCCTGATGGCAACAACGTTGAGGCCGTCAGTCACGCGGCCGAGTGAGCTGGCTTACCCAGCAGCCGGATCGCCAGATAGGTCAGCAAACCCAAGGGCGACAACAGGATGGTGAGTACCAGCACCGGCGCCATTATTAGTGGATGAATCTTGCGCTCCCGGCTGTCGAGGTACATCCAGCGCCCGATGAAAAGGTCGAAGGCGATCAGGTGAGCCCACACGAGCGTCGTCCCGCCGGCCGTGGCGAGGATCGCTTGTACCCCGGCCAGGTCGGGGCTGAGCATCTCCGCCGCGAACTCCGGAAATATCGGTGCCACTGCCACCAGGTACACAGCAAGCGGTGGTAGCACTATGAGCGGTGACCCGATGATGCGACGAGTCCAGGACCAGGTGGGTGCCAGGATCATCAACGCCCAGAAGGGAACGGCGAGCGGGAAGGCGAGGTCGAAGAGGCGCGCGGTCATGCTGCTGCCACCTCGATCCGGCTCTTGTTCGCCGCGACAGCCCACACGGTGCCAAGCGCACCCGCCACCAGGATCGCAGCGCCAACTGCGAGGGTCAGCCCGTCGGGCTTAAGGAGCGGCTGGCCTCGCAAAGCCTGCCAGGTCACCAGAAACGTCAGACCGGCGTAGACCCCCGCGACGACCGTGATCACCCTGGACCGGGTCTGTGAGTCATCGAGGCGCCGGAACCGCCGGGACAGCAGAACCAATCCGAAAGCCAAGAGCGGCAACGCTTGCAGCGCATGCATTCCCACGAAGTGGCCCGCGCGCAGATCGCCACCCTCGGTGCTCCAATTGACCAGAGGTAGCCCCGGCCCGCCATCGGCAACGCCGACGGCGTGAGCTCCGATCACTGCGGGTGGCCCATCGGCCATGGCTTTGGTCTGATCCGGGGTCGGGTTCGTCATTAGGAAGCCGACGGCCAGACCGGCGAGCGCGATGCCCAATCCATAGCGGATGGCCAGTGCCGAAGGTCGATCCGCGATCCGCTGCTGTAGCAGAAGGACACCCATCACCGCGGTGGCAACCCAGAGGACGACAATGGTGACTCCCATGATCGAGAAGAGTGCACCGTCCAACGGAGTGGCGAAGTTGAAGTGGCTCGCCCGGCCGCGGACCACCTGGCCAACGATCACGGACATCTCTATGAGCGAGGCGGCCGAGATGACATAGCCGAGCCATCGCCCGATCTGCCGGCCTCGCGGTCTCTCCAGCAGAGAGATCAACCAGGCAAAGGTCACCGCATAGATACCCAGCGAGATCGAGAACTTGAGTGGCTTGAGCCAGATCGGCGCGCCCAGCAGCACTCGATCGTCAAAGAGCAGGCCGCCCAAACTGATCAGGCCAAGAGTGCCCATTATCAGAGCGGTGATGATCAACGGCCGGTGCAAAGTTTGGAGTCGCATCGGGGTCTCCCTCAATATGGATAGCGACACTTTCTACTATCGGTAAGTTACGCTATCCACTCTCGAAAGGGAAGAGGGTTTCTCCCCTAAGTGGTTACATGAGGCCGGTGGTGCTTGTCGACGGCATCGTGGCAGGCGTATGGCACCAACGCCGCTCGGGCCGCAAAATCCATATCACGGTGGAACCCTTTGCCAAGTTGACCGCCAAGCGGCGCAAAGAACTTGACGCTCAGGTTCAGCGGATAGGCGAGGTCCTGGAAGGCAAGCCGGCCATGACGATCGGCACAGTCACCGCTCGGAGCCACCTCTAAAGTTCTTGCGCAACCTCATAGATCCACTGTCCAAACAGGACTAGTTGCGCCTCCGCCACATGAACCGGAGTCGCCTCTCTCAGCACACGCAATGCCTGACGCAGGGCATCTTCTACCGGCCAGCCATAGGCCCCGGCCGAGATCAACGGAAACGCAATGCTTTGCGCGCCAAGCTCATCGGCGACGATGAGCGACCTCTGATAGCAGCTTCGCAACAATGCTGAGCGATCCTCTGTCGCGCTCCACACCGGGCCGACTGTATGAATCACCCATCGGGCAGGGAGATTGCCAGCCGTCGTCGACACCGCATCGCCCACATTCAGACCGCCGCCGTAATGCGAGGCGCGCAGTGCCCGGCACTCCTCGAGAATCTTCGGGCCACCCTTGCGATGGATGGCACCATCCACGCCGCCTCCGCCCAACAGCGACGAATTCGCCGCGTTGACGATCGCATCCACGCGCTGCTCGGTGATATCGCCCTCGACCAACTCGACTCGCATGCTGCCCAGCCTATGATTCTTGAAGTGATCAGCAAGCTACTTAGCCCGCTAATGCGCGGCTCGACCTACCGCCGAGGGATCTACCTCCTGCTCGGCGGCGTCATCTTGCTGCCCTACACCCAGCTGGGCGCAGTCTTCATGCAGCTGCTGGAGGACCCACAGGTGCCAAGGGCAGTGACGTTGGTTCTGCTCGCAGTCACCATCGTCATAGCCTGCGTCCCCGCTGTGTTGCGGGGGACTCGCGCTCTGGAGATCGCGGCGGTCCGGGGGCTGCTCGACGTCGATCTGCCCGATCCGGCACCGACTGTCGATCGCGAGACGCGTCTGCGAACCGCACTGTGGTTCGCCTTGCACATGGTCGCGGGCGGCGTTGTCGCGCTGGGTCTGCTGATCGCGTTGCCGTTGGCGTTCATATTCATCACTCAGCTCGCCGGCATCCGGTACGGGCCGTTCAGCGACTACGACCCCGTCCTAATGACCCTCGTCGGCGTGGTCATGCTGGTGGCGGTTGGCTACGCCGTCGCCGGCCTCGGTTCACTGGCCGCACTTATGGCACCGGTGCTGCTCGGTCCGTCCACTTCGGAACG
>DPJL01000435.1:8802-15763 GCA_003543035.1 Micromonosporaceae bacterium
CATCCGGTACGGGCCGTTCAGCGACTACGACCCCGTCCTAATGACCCTCGTCGGCGTGGTGATGCTGGTGGCTGTGGGCTACGCCGTCGCGGGTCTCGGTTCACTGGCCGCGCTCATGGCACCGGTGCTGCTCGGTCCGTCCACTTCGGAACGGATAGCAGCGTTGGAAACCAAGGCAGATCAGCTCGCCGAGCGCAACCGGCTCGCCCGCGAGCTCCATGACTCGGTCGGTCACGCCCTCACCGTGACAACCTTGCAAGCGGCTGCGGCACAACGAGTCCTCGACAACGACCCCGAATTCGCGCGGAAGGCGTTGTCCGCCATCGAGGAGACCGGCCGGGCCGCGATGGAAGACCTCGACCATGTGCTCGGCTTGCTTCGGGAGCCAGGTCCTTTTTCGCGGGTACCACAAAGAACGCTCGCCGATCTGACGAGGTTGGTCGCCGACGCACAGACCACCGGCCTGGTCGTCGAAACCTCGGTGGACGGGTCGTTGGATCGGGTCTCCCCCGCGGTGTCCCGTGAGGCCTACCGGATAGTGCAAGAGAGCTTGACCAACGTCGTACGCCACGCCAACGCCGCCCCGGTTTCGTTGCGGCTCAGCGTCGACGGCCGAACGCTGACAATCGAAATCTCGAACCCGCTCGAAGGCGACACGGAGAAAGGCCCTGGCGGCAGCGGACTCAACGGCATGCGAGACCGGGTTGCCTTGCTGGGTGGGCGATTCAGCGCCGGGCCGATCCCTGACGGCTCCGCCTGGCGGGTGGAAGCTCAGCTGCCGACCGGGGAGCGCTCATGACAACGCGGGTAATGATCGTCGATGACGAGGCACTGATCCGGGTAGGCCTGCGCGCCATCATCGACGCGGAAGACGACCTTGAGGTGGTGGCCGAGGCTTCGGACGGGGCCGAGGTCCCGCCGCTGGTTTCCCGTCACCGCCCCGATGTGGTCCTCATGGACGTCCGAATGCCCGCTATCGATGGGATTCAAGCCACTCGCACGCTCACCGCTGCGGGTCCACTGCCCCGGGTATTGGTCGTCACCACCTTCGAAAACGATGACTACGTGCTGGAGGCGTTGCGGGCCGGTGCGAGCGGGTTTCTGCTCAAGCGAGCCAAGCCGGAAGAGGTGATCGACGCGATCCGAACCGTGGCGCGGGGCGACTCGCTCCTGTTCCCGCAAGCCCTTCGCAGGCTCGTGTCCGCTCAAGGCAGCAACGCCAACGGAGGCGATCTGATGCGCAAGGCCAAGCTGACCGAGCGGGAGGCAGAAGTGTTGCGGCTCATGGCAACCGGCCTGTCGAACGCCGAGATCGCGGCCCAACTGGTGCTGGGCCTCGAGACGGTGAAGACACACGTGGGCAATGTGCTGACCAAGCTCGGTGCCCGCGACCGGACCCAGGCCGTCATCGCCGCCTACGAGTCCGGCTTCGTGAGCCCCTCCCCCTAGCGAGGGAGACGGTTCCCACCTGTGCGGGAAGTGTTTACACGGCCGGACGGCGAGGCTGAGATCATGACAAGACGTGTTGGTTACCTCGCCACGACCTGGGCGGGCAGCTATGGCATCCTCGCTCTGGTTTGGACCCTCACCGGAAGCGGCTTTCCCTTCGGCCACAACAATCCGAACGGCGATCAGAACCTCCTGCGCGACCTTTCGCCAAACCTGGGCGCTCCGGTCTTTGCAGTTGTGTTGCTGGCAACCGCTGTGGCCGCGATGGCAATGACCGGCCGGCACGCGGAACGCCTACGCGGTGCACCCCGGATAGCCCTGCTGACATTCGGCTGGCTCGTCGTCGCTGGGCTGCTGTTGGCCGTTCCCGATGTCAGCCTGCTCGCGATCGCGGGCTACGCCCCGATGCTCATCATCGGCGCACCCTTCGGCTGGCCTCCGATCGACTATTCGGAGGTCTTCACCTGGTCGCTGCTCAACCAGGCCTGGTGTGTCCTAGGTGGACTCCTACTCGCTCGGGCCATCCTGACTTGGCAGTTCGCGACCCGCGACGCGTGTGTGGCGTGTGGCCGGGGTGATACGCCGTCGAAGTGGGCCACTGCGGAGTCGGCGAAGCGCTGGGGCAAGTGGGCGGCCTACATTGCCGCGGCTATCCCGGTCTTCTACGCGGTGTCGCGGCTGGCCTGGTTCGTCGGAATCCCCTTCGGCATTTCGAAAGAGTTCTTGAGCGACCTCACTGAAAGCGGTGCGACCATTGCGGGCGCCGGGCTCGGCACCTTCGCCGTCGTGGGTGGCATTCTCACGCTCGGACTGGTGCAGCGCTGGGGCGAGGTCTTCCCTCGTTGGATGATCGGTCTCGCCGGCCGGCGCGTGCCCATCAAGCTCGCCGTTGTACCCGCGACGCTCGTGGCGGTTGCGGTGACCACGGCCAGCGTCAGTCTGCTGAGCACCGGAACGATCCTCGACGCGGCGGGTGGTGGCATGGCCACCTTGCCCATGACTCTTTGGCCGCTGTGGGGTGTGGCACTGGGCGCGGCGACCCTGGCCTACTACCTGCGCCGCCGCGGCCGCTGTGCCACCTGCGACTCCAACGCCTGACAATCGTCATCAGCCAAGGCTGGCGTCCATAAGCGACACTGGGTTCGGAAATCCGTGTCGTGGAGGGAGCGCCAGCCTTGGCAGACAACACTTTGCCAGCTCAGCTAGCCGAGATCGCCAAACAACGGAACTTGGGTCCGTTCCGCTCGGGGGTGCGGTCCAACCCGATGCCGGTAATCACGATCTTCGTCGTTTCATTGGCCGGGGTGGCCATCTGCTTCTTCGGCGGGAGCTTTCAGATGCAAGCCCCGGGCGAACCTTGGTACAACCTGATCGGATTGTGGGCTGTTGCCCTTCTTGCTGCTGCCACCGCGATCTGGCTGTGGCGCAAGGCAAAGGCTCGGCGTGCGGAGTACTTTGGCTTGTTCCAACACGGTGTGGCGCACATCAACAACGCCGGAGAGCCGTCGGCCTACCGATGGGAAGAGATCCGCTCGACCACCCAGATGGGAGTGATGGCTTACGTGGACTCGAAGGCCCACCAATACGACCTTGTCATCGACCCGGCCGAAGGCCCAGGTTTCACTGTCGACTCCACCTTTGCCGGCATTGCGCACCTGCAAAGCGACACAGTCGCGGCCTACACCCGCGCCAGGCTGCCCGCGATGGAGGCGCTGTTGATGGCGGGCGAAGAGTTGCCGCCCTGGACTTTCGGCCCCCTGGTGATGACATCGCAAGGCCTGACCTACGAAGAGCGGTCGCTTCCGTGGCCCCAGGTGGGCCCGATGCGGGTGGACAAAGGAAAGGTTCACCTGCGTCCGACGGGTGTGGACGGCGACTGGGCCGTCCTGAACGCGCCCACTTTCCCAAACCTCGCCCTCTTCAGAGAGCTATTTAGCATCATGCGCCGGGCTAACTCGTAGCGTCGCCTTCCGAGCGGAACTGGTGCGTAACCTCAATCGGGCCAACGATATGTACGTTGAATTCGGCCAACTCCTCCGCCGGGATCCACAGCTCGAGGATGTCCTTGCCGCCAGCTCGCTGGCTCGGATATCTACGCGCGTGCTCCGTCTCGACTTGAAACCGGGTGACATAGCCGATCCCGCCGGCGTTCACGTTCCAATCGCTGGCAATGGCGATCGCATACTCCTCGCTCAACACCGGGTAGAAGATTAGTTGAACTTGAGTACCAAATCAATCCGTCTGGGCGCGCGGGCGCCACAGAGTCGTGGTGCCGTCGGCATTCTCCTGCTTTCCAATGTGGACAGTGTTCAATAGTGCCTGCACATATGGATCGTCAGTGCGATCAGTCAGCGCGCCGAGGAAAACCGCCGTCGCATAGCCGTTGTCGTTCAACTCAGCGCGCAAATGGCGCCACGCGAACAGGTTCGGATGGTCATACTCCGTACAAGCCTCAGCAGGCACGAGCATCGTGATCGCCTCGTCCAGCACTGCCGCGCTCAGCTGATACGAGGCCGGGCCACCCCGATAGCCGGTCACCGTCGCCAGCACAACCGCGGGCAGCGGGTGGTCACCAACGTTTACCCGCCAGAACACCACCTCCTCGGGAGTACCGTTGGCGATCGCATAGGCCGCTGGCCGCTGCCAACCGCCGAGCGCCTGCTCCAGCCGATCCCGGGCAGCGATGACCTCCGCCGCGGTAACCCAACGCTCGGTCATCTCGCCTCCGCAATTCAGGTCTGGACGAGCCGTAATCTACGGCAAGCGCTGGTTAGCTGTGACTGGTGAAGTACCAGGCTGCGGAGGTCAGACTGATCGCTACCAGCACGGTGAACACCAGGCCGCCCAGCAGTGGCAAGACCCATCCCGCAATGCCGCGCTTCGTTAGCACGAGCATCTTGACCGTGAACACGCCAAAGAACAGACATCCGAGAAGCGAGTGAAGCATTACCCGTGTGTTGTGGTGCTGGAAGCCGACTCCGTAAAGGCAATAGACCCCGATCGGCACCGCGACGAAGAACGCGATCCGCCCCGACCAGCGATGGAGCGTGGCGATCCACGGAGGTGCGGTGATTTTGCGAATCTTGCCGTACATGATCAGCGCCGACCCGAGCTGGACGAGCACGAAGAAGATCACCACCACGGTCAGCCAGCTCTTGACCCGCGCGAGGTTGGAGAAGCCACTGATCTGGAAGACGATGCTGTTGCCCTTGTGAGAGGCTCCATAGACGCCCAGAACGACCGAGATCACGGCGCCGATCAGGATCGGTGCCAGAAGCCGGGCGTTCTTCGCCGTCGCGTCGTTCATCTGAGCACCGCCGCCACGACCGCCGCGCTATAGGGCCCAGGCGCGGAACTGTTCGCACGCACGCTGAGGATCCATATGACCACAGCGATCAGCACACCGACAATCAGCGTGACAATCGGTGACTTGATCTTCATGGCGGGCGACCTCCCTTCGGTACACTCACCATCCCTCCATCGACTATCAGGCTAGTGCCAGTGTCCTGGTCCTGCACTCATTCTCATCATCGCCGCCGAAACGCCATTGCTCTTTGACGAGCGGGTCATGGGCAAGGTGACGCTGGACATTTCGATGTCGCTGGATGGTTTCGTAGCCGGGCCGAATGACGGCATGGGCCGGGGTTAGGTGAAGGCGGCGAACCCCTGCACTACTGGGTTTTCGGCGGCGAGTGGTCCTACGGCAGCGAAACCGGCTCCGCCACCGGGGCAGATCGCGAAGTGCTAGACGAGCTCTTCGCACGCGCCGGCGCGCGCATCGTGGGCCGTCGCATGTTCGATGTCGTCGAGGGCTGGGGATACGAGAACCCTTTCGAGGCACCGTGTTTCGTACTGACCCATCGCGTCGACGAGGAGCTCCTGCAGAAGGCGCCCTCGAACAGGCCGGAGCGGTCGCCGGGGACAAGGACGTCAGCATCAGCGGCGGTGCCAATGTCGCCCAGCAATACCTCCGAGCCGGCCTCGTTGACGAGTGCCGCATCAAACTCGAACAGGATCGCGCGATTCAGTCACCGTTCGCGACACACCTGCGATACCGGCTGGCAAAGTCTTAAGACGAGGCGGGTGGGGGCGTTTCCGCCGACTCCACCCGCCCCAACCTTTGTCGGCTAAACGGCGCCAGTAAGGCTAGCGGCCGAGTGCGGGGTCGGATCCCTTGGCGGGTTCTTCAGCTACCGCAACGCCTTGCAGGCGACCGCCGAAGCAGCCTTTGATGCCACCAGCGGTTTCGTAGCCTTGGACGCCCGAGATCCAGCTTCCCGAAACGTTGCCGGCGTAGACCAGATTCGGCGTGTCCGAGTAGGTCCAGGCGATGACCCCGCCGACCTGGAACCACCTTCCGCTGTGCACGAAGGGCGACGACGTCCACGTGCCGTCCGCGTTGAAGGTTTGGGAGAATGAACCGGTAATGCTCCCGTCGCACCCCCAGTCGGTGGTCAGGTTCCAGGTGCCTGCGATCGTGATTCCGGGCGCCTGCACCGCTGCGGTCGCTGGACCCGCGGCTGGGTCCGATCCCTTGTTGACCGCGGCTCCCGCTCCGCTCGTCAGGCCGACGAGCCCTATTCCGGCCAGTAGCAGGGTGGCGGCCGTGAGGCCCGCCAACCTGTTGCCCATCTTAGTGATGTTCACTTTCCCTGCCTCTCTCTGAACTGAATTGGATTGCAGCTTCTTCCGCGGCACTGGTACCTGTACCGCGCTAAACGCTCTGGGCGCACCGCATTGGCCTTAGCCCCACCGGGTTGTCCGGTTCTGGGAGCCAAGCAAGGGAGAATGTATTTGAATGTCTCAACGTCTTGCTAGTCACTGACGGCTATGAGACAGCACACACACCGTCACGAAGTTCGGCTGAACCATCGCCTTGCGTCGACAAGATGGCGGTGCTGTTCGACTGAAATTGTCGGCGTCGTTGGTAGACTCATACACATGTTCGAAGGGCTGATTCCCGGTGCACAACTGGGATCAGCCCTGGCCGCAGTCGACCGTTCCACTTTGGACGATGCTTCGCTGCTCGAGGTGCTGATTGCCCAGTCTCGGCAGCTCGCTCATGAGCAGGCTCTGCTCCTAGCCGATCTCGTCGCGGTGGCTGATGCGGTGCCGGTGCCCGAGTTCGCCCCGATGGAAATCGGCGCGGCGCTCACCTGGACCCGCCAGGCCGCGAGCGCGCAGCTGGCGCTCGCTCAAGACCTCGTCCAGCGCCTGCCCATGGTCCACGATGCCCTCCTACGCGCAGACCTGGACCTGCCCAAGGCTCGGGTCATCGCCGACGGCGTCGCGAGCCTCGACCAGGCTTCCGCCCGGCAGGTTGCCTCCACGATCCTCCCCCATGCGTCGACCTTGACGACCGGCCAGCTACGAGCCCGACTATCCAAACTGGTCATCGCCATCGACCCCGACGCCGCCGCCACCCGGCACCGGTTGCGGCTGACCGGCCGCCGGATCGTCCTGCAACCCGACCAAGACAGCTGCGCGAGCCTTTGCGCCTTCGACCTTCCCG
>DPJL01000020.1 GCA_003543035.1 Micromonosporaceae bacterium
TTGTGGAAGTAGTCGGTGCGCTCCGCGTGATCCGGCCGGGCCCACCGGACCGGGAAGCAGCGCAGGGTGTTGCTCTGCGGATTGGCCGGCATCGACGAGCCGGGCACGCAGTCGGGCTGTGCGTAGCTGACGGACGTGACCCCGCCTGACTCCGAGATAATACCCGTTATCCGGTACCGGATGAGCGGCGACAACCCATCGCCCTGATAGACCCGGTTGGGCATCTGGTGGCCTTCGAAGGTCACGGGAGGTTGCGTGATGGAGCCCCCGATCAGGCCGGTGTGTGTGACGGATTTCAGCCACAGCGCGGCCTTTTCACCGTCGCCCGGGTCGGGGAACTGCTGATCCAGTACCCACCTGTCCACATCGGAGTAGCCGCCGCCGCGTCGGACCTGGGTCGTGACCGAGGCCAGCCGCTTGGTCGACCAGAACGTGGGTGACCATCGGTCGCGGCACGTCGCTGTGTCGCACCGCTCGGCGAGCGGCGTGTCCGGCCAGTTGTCCTTGCGGTCAAACGTGCAGGTGCTGCCGGGGACGCACCGGTCGGCGACGGCGAACTCGACCCGCGCGGCCGGGGTTGTCACGCCGGGCCGCAGCCCGTACTCGATCCGACGCAACGTGCCACCGCGCACATAGGACACGGCGGCCTCTTTGTGGTTGAACCCGTATGCGTTGGGTTCGGTGTCGTAGTAATACAGGATCGTGTTGCCGTGCGCGTCGACGACCTTGTCCAGGTTCCACCGCCACGCTTGCCGGCACGAGGAGGCGTCGAAGGTCGTGCCGTGGCACGGCTCGCCTGTGTCGTCGCCGAAGACCGGCACCGTCCACGTCGATCTCGCATCCGGCCGGGAGCCGAAGAAGTACTGTGTCCCATCGGTGGTGGTGACCTTCCAATACTCGCCGTTGTCGTCGTCGTTGCCCGCGCCGGTGTCGCGCCAGATCCGCGCCCCGTCGTCGTCCTTAGCCCGCCAGAGATCCTGTGATCCGGCCTCGCGGATGAGCATCCCGCCGGCCCCGTTATATGCGGCGGTCGCGTTGTCACTGCGCCAGCACAGGTCGCCGGTCTGCGGCGAGGCACTGCCCTCCTTGTCCAAAGCACAAGGGCCATAGGTGCGCTCGACGAACCCCGGATGCAGATCCCACCCGTCACCGATCCACGTCGGCTGGTTGTTCGTCGAACTCGTGCGACCGTCCACAGCGGACGACGTGTACGACAGGGCCAGGGGCGGGGTCAGCGCGCCCGGCACGGGCGGCACCCGTAACGGATAGGACCAGTGGAAGTCCCCGGTGTGCGGGGACACGCTCCAGGTCGCCGACGCCGACAGTGGGGTGGCCTCCGGTGTACCCGCACCCTCCCTTGCCGCCCCGGAGGCGGGCTGGTCACCGCGCAGCGCGCGGCTCGACGCCTGGTCGGGCGGCCGTGGCTGCATCTCCTGCGGGGTGGTCGGCACGGAAGGGGTCGGCGGTAGATCCACCGACGGACCGGGGGTGGCCTCCGCTGCCGTCGAGCGGCTCACCGCACCGATCAGGGTGGCGGCCAACACCACGCAGACCGCGGCGGCCTTCCAGCGGCGACCGGAGTTACGAACCACGAATCGCATGCGGCGCACGGGATTTCTCCTTCGAGAGTGGATGCGGTGGGGCTGGCTCGCCGGGTCCGCTGGGAGGGCGGCGATCCGTGACGGATCCGGCGAGCCATGGGGATGGGTGTCAGGGCAACGGGGTACCCGCTCGGCGTGCGATCTCGTCGCCGCCGACGACGCCCATGTCTGTGCGGACCTCATCTAGCGCGCCGGCGAAGAACTCGGCCGGCTGGCCGTAGCGCAGGCCGCGTCCGATCGTGAATCGGCCGCTTGCCATCCAGAGCGTCACCCCGCTTCGGGTACCGGCGAGCCGCCCGTTGACGTACAACCGCAACTGCCGGGCCGCATGGTCGTAGACGCCGGTGAGATGCACCCACTGGTTCACCGCCGCGGGTTCCGGCGAGTACGCGTAAAGCAGTTCCGCCGAATCGGCGTCCTGCGTTGTCGCGCCGAACACCCACCGGTCGAGGTCGGGCCGGTACTGGATCGCGAAGCCGCTCATCCGGGTGCCGTCTTGACCGAGCACAGTGGACACCCGGTCCTTGCGGCTCAACCGCGCCCATGCCGATACCGTCAGGCTTCCTCGGGTCGGCACGCCCCACAGCGGCGTGGTAGCGCAGCCCGACACGCCGTCGAGCACCAAGGCCCGGCCGGTCACACCGGCTCCATATGACACCGTGCCGGACACGGTCGCGTGGTTATTGCGCCACGACGAGTCCCGCACCGTGTCGTCGTCGAACCGCCACAGTCCATGCAAGACAGTCGGTACGTCGTTGTAGACCATACGGATCTCGCCGTCCGAGAGCGCCCGGGCGAACGCCCGTACGTCATCAATGACTCCGGGGAAGTGTCCGCTGGGCCCGCCGTTCCATCTGCCCCGCCCGATGGACAGCGACCCGCCGGCGCTCTTGACCGTGATGCCGACCTGCGCCGCGGACAGCAACCCATTGACGTAGAGCCGCATCTGGCGCAGGTTCGCATCGTAGGAAACGGCCACATGACTCCAGTCCTGCACGGGCGCAGGCTCGCTCGACGTGAGGACGGTCATGAGCGGATCGACCCTGTCCTCGGTGGGCACCGCGACCTCCCACCGCCGGTTGGTCGCGTTGTACAGCACGAAGAACGCGCTGACGTGGGTGGCGTCCTGGCCGAGGATCACCCGGTTGCCCTGGGTCGCGGCGGCGCTCAGGTGCACCCAGGCGGCGGCCGAGAAGCTCGACGCGGTGTTCAGCACCGGCCCAGCAGTCTCCGCGTAGCCCGTGGTGCCGTCCAAATTGGCCCCCGCATCCTTGCGGGCGCCGATCCAGGTGGCACCACCCCGAAGCGCGGCCGTCAAGGCCCGACCGGAGGAGTCGGCAGCGTTCGTACCCGTATTCTCGTCGAACTTCCAATACCCCGCGCCGGCTGCGGGCAACGTATCCGGGCCGTCATGGCGCTGGTACGAAGCGAACAGCCCGCCGACCCGATCGTCGTCGAGCGGGCCGTGGTACAAGCGGACGTCGTCCACCGCGCCCGGGAAGAACTGTCCCGGTGTCCCCGACGATGTCCGGCCGCGCCCGATCTGCAGACCGCCTGCGGACCGCCAGGCGTTGTCCAGCGTGCCGTCGCCGATGCGGGTGCCGTTTACGTACAGCCAGATCTTGCCGGTCTCCCGGTCGTAGACGCCGGTCAGATGCACCCACGCGGCCAGCTCCGACGGCAGTGTGGACACGGCCGCCTTCGTGACCGGCGCGTCCGGCGCGTTTGACTCGGGCATCTCGAAAACCCATGTCCCATGGGGACTCTGGTCCCGATCGACGACGTGCCCCAGCCGGAACTTACTGGTGCCGCCGTTGCGTGAGCCGTCGACGCTGATCGCGACAAGCTGGCAGGAGAACGCTGCGCCTGGATCGCAGCGCTGGGCCAGGCGCACCCATGCGGCCACCGTGAAACTCGTGTCAGTGGCCAGATCAACGCCCGTGGTGGAGACGATATCGTCGACCCCGTCGAGGTGGACGGCGTTGCCGTGCCGACCCGGGACACGGCTTGCGCCATCGGCGAGCGTGGCGATTCTGGAGCCCACCGAGTCGGCGGCCGTCGCGCCGCTGCCCTCGTCCAGCGCCCAACCGTGTACCAGCGCCAGATCCCGGCCCGCCAGGGTACGGATCTCCTCGGAGAACAGCACCCTGTCGTGCACTGCCACGTCATCGATCGCGCCAGCGAAGTATCCGATCGGGCTGCCGCGCAGGTGTGCCCGGCCGATCTGCAGTTCACCGCCCGGCGGCGCTCCCGCCGGCACGAGGTGGGTGGCGCCGGCGGCGGCCACCCCGTTGACGTACAGCGTGAGGCTCCCGGCCGCGGCGTCGTGCACGCCCACGAGGTGTGTCCACACGCCGGGTTGGATGGCCGTTCCCACGGCGATGTCGTCGGCGCCGTCCGTGCCGGTGTTGCGGCGGGCCATGGCGAACGCCCATCGTCCGTCCGCCGTCGTGCGGAGCTGGAACGTGCTGTGCGCCGAGGCGGCCTGTGATACGACGGTGAACGAGCCGATCCGGTCGGGCTTGGTCCACGCGCTGACCGAGAACGTCGTCGCGGGGTTCACCGCCTGCCTGGCCGACATGTGCCCGCCGACGCCGTCCAAGCGGATCGCGAGGTCGGTCTGGTCGGGGACGTTGGTCTGCCCGGCGGTCCAGTCAACGATCCCGCCTAGGGTGCCATCCCAGGGCGGGGTCTGACCGGCGCTGTCCTTGGCGTCGCCGTCCAGCTTCCACAGGGCCACGCGAACGTTGTCCCGGCTGACGATTCCGCGGATCTCTGGCTCCGACAGCGCCCTACTATATGTGCGCACCTCGTCCACCAGACCCGGCCAGCGGTTGGTGGCCACCCCATTCCATCGACCTTGTCCGATCTGTAGCGGGCCGGCGGCGTCGAAGCCCCGCACCCGGGCGGCCGTGCCGACCAAAACCCCCTGTTCGTACAGGCGCATCTGGCGGGCCTGGGCGTCATAGACGGCCGTGACGTGTGTCCACGCGTTTACCCGCGCCGTGGTCGATGAACGGACCGCCTCGTCACCCGGCCGGGCGGTGGCATCCGCCGAGGGCGAATAGAACTCCCACACGCCGCCAGTAGTTGTCTGCCGGTACCCGAGGAAAAATCCACTGAATTGGGTGCCGTCCTGCGATAGCGCGGTGAACGTATCTGGCGCCGCCGGTGCGCGGTCCAGTTTGAGCCAGGCGGCCACGGAGAAGCTCTGATCGGTGCGCACCACCGGCCCGCCCGTGCCAGCGCTGTCGTCCACCCCATCGAGCCGGATCGCGCCTCCCGCAATGCCGCCGTCGGGGCCGGTGAAGGCCGCTCCGTTGTGGAGCACGACCATCTCCCCGCCCTCGACGGCGTTGCGGGCTGTCGCGCCCTCACGCTCGTCAAATCTCCAGTGTCCGGTGTGGACGTTGTCCCCGCCGACGGCGGCGAGGATCTCGGCCGCCGACATTATCCGGTCATAGACCTTCACCTCGTCGATCGACCCTGACCACGGATCGGACTCCGCGCCATTCCACCTCTCGCGCCCGATGACGAACGGACCTGCGGCATGCCACGGCACAAACGTTGCCGGCACGGCGGTCCGGGCGCCCAGCACCCCGTTGATGTAGATCCGGATCTCCTTGCCCGGGCGGTCGTACACCCCGGTCAGATGGGTCCACCTGCCCTGCTGGGGTATGTCCGGCGCAACGGCGAACACACCGTTCGGATCGTTGATATCGTCATTGACCAACATGAACGTCCATCGGTTGAGGTCGCCACGGAAGTTGAGATAAAACCCGCTTGCTTGGGTACCGTCCTGGCTCACCACACCCATCACCTGGGACGACAGCCGGTCCGGCCTGACCCACGCAGACACCGAAAAACTCGCGTCGGTGCGGACGGTGTTCGGCGCGGCCATCTCGGTGCCGTGCTCCCCGTCCAACCGGAGCGCCGAGCCCACCGCACCCGTGCCGTAGGCGGCATTGCCGCGCAGGCTGCCGTGGCGATCCCCCAGGAACGCCGCGTCGTTGGTGTTGCCCTCAAACGACCACTGCGCGAGCGGCCCGTTGCCGGCCCGTACGTAGAAGTGATACACCCGGGTCGGGCTGCGATGCCCTGCGCGGTCAACGCTTTGCACAAGCAGGTCCCGCGGCCCGTCGCCTGGCGGGGTGAGAATGACGGTCGCCGAACCGCCCAGCGCGTTGGCGTCCACTTTCGTCGCGGGCGGGTCGGACCAGCCATACAGGAAATGGTTGACGTCGCTGACGCCGGCCGAGTCGAACGTGAAGCTGTCGGGGACGTCCACACCGCCATGCCAGCGGTTGTCCTCCCGGTACAGCAGGGCGCCCACGTTCGGTTTCGTCGCCGGCGGCGTCCGGTCCACGACGAACGGACCCGCCCCCTGCGGCCAGTTGCTGCCCGGCGCCACACCGTCCTCGGCCTTGGCGTGCCAGTCAATTGCCTTGCCCTCACGCGCCCGCAGATCGAGGAACACGTCGTGGATTTCCCCGGAGGGCCTTTCGTCGCCCCGGATGCCTGGCTGCACAACGCCGTTGACGTAGATGTGCCACAACGCTTTGAGCCGGTCACCATCTGGATCGGACATTCGAGCACGCAGCCGGATCCCCGCATCGCCCACGTACCGCACACCGGCGCACCACTTGCACGGTGGCGCGGTCGGTGGGTCGGTCGGCAGCAGCACGGGAACGTCGGGCTTGGTGTTGTACCTGACCCGCAGCACGACGGACCGTGAGTCGTACTTACGCCATTGCATGCCGTCGGCCTCGTTCACGGCCTGGATGATGTACGTCGTGGTCCAGCCGTGGTTGATGGTGTTTACGACATTGACCGAGATCTCCTTGTTGCCGCCGCAACCCCACTTCGAGTTGACGTTCGGCGCCGCGAAACGCGTGATGAACCCGCCGCCCGGCTGGTTGTTCCAGGTCGTGCCCGGATGAATCTGCTGGTACGCCTTGTAGACCTCGTTCTCCCCGTACGTCCTGCAATCGGGGCTGTGCACTACCGAGGCCGCAAGGTTTCCCTCAAGGATGTCCTTGCCCTCCAGGAAACCCGTGTCGAACTGGAAGTAGGAGCGGGCCCTGACGAGACTTCCGCATTCCGGGTCGGGATAACACTTTCCGGACTGCGCAAGTGGAGGGTGACCACTGCTGTTCCAAAATGGAGTGTCGGACAGGCCGCTGCCCTGCAGGACCGAGGTCCACGCCTGCACGCCCGGCGTGCGCCAGATGGGATCGATGGTCACCGGGAACACCGTCTCCGGCCCGGTCAACAGGGCCTCTTCCGGTAATAACACCAAAGCTGAGCCATCGAGCTCGACCGGCACCTTCGCCCTGCGCGGTGTGGCGCTCGCATCCCACATGTGTGACGGTGGCGCCGCGAACACCACCGCACCTTTGATGTCATTGGCCTCGAGCCCACCCGCGGCGGTCGGACGCACCGTCAGTCCATCGGTCCGCAGCACCAACCGCACCCGGCTAACGGCCGCCTGTCGCGCCGCCGCCGGCGTCTTGACCACGAGGTACTGGGCGTAACCGTCTACCTCAGCACGCAGCACCAGATCCACGCCTGGGAGCACCTCGACATACGTCGCAGTGCTCCCAGTCAGCGTCGGTACGGGCAGTTCACCCGGCCACGACAACGCAAACCACTTGCCGTCTCGGCCATATCGCACCAGCGGGGCTGTCCCGCCACCCGCAGAGAAAGCCAGGTCCACCATCGCCGCCTTTGGCCCGACCGATCCGTCACTTCGGCGCATCAGCGTGGTGTCTGCCGCCACCCAGGCTCCGCTATGGCGTACCCGTACTGGATAGGAGTGCAATTCAGCGGTCATCGTCCCACCCGGCTCCGCGAACACCATTCGGGTTTCTGTCCTCTGGTCGAGCACCTCCACCCGGCTACCCTGCGCACGAGCCAAGGCAACAGCGGCCGTCGCGTTCGACGCTGAGGCCACCGGCGCACGCAGCATGGTCGGTGACCCTTGGATGGTCTCCTCAGCAGCCGATACGACGCCAGCCGACAACACCACGACCACGACACTGGCAACCGACCGGTACCAGCCGATCTCTAGACGCCGTCTCCGCACGACTCTCTCCTCACGCCTGTAGGCCGGCTACGCGCGGACGATGGCCACTGCGACGGCAACGCGTCCGGACGGCGGCATCGCTCCTCTGCGACGCGAGCCGATGCCCCCGCCAGGTGCCAGGCTCGCATTCACCGATCTCACGGCGATCTCATTGGGGGCGAGATGCTTCCACCGGCTGAGAGCGCGAAGAATGGCCATTGATCGAAGACTTTCCTCCGCAGCCGCCGAACCGGGAGCGGGGACCGAATCTCGTTTGATGGGAACGGCATCGCGGCGATGTCGCGTGACGACCTGTGGGGCCACCGCGGGCGTAGCCCCGATGGAAACATCCCCTCCATGACCGTTTCCGAGGCTGGCCTTCGTCGTGGAGCGCACCCAGCGACGCCGCCTGTCGACAGGTAGAATATTTTCTATGACACCGCAGGCAATCGAAGGCTGCGCGCTCGGGCTTCCTGGGACTACGGAGGACCATCCGTTTGGTCCGGACTCGACCGTCTTCAAGGTGGCAGACAAGGTGTTCGCTATCCTGCAGCCGAGTGAAGACCCGCCGCAGGTAACGCTGAAGTGTGAGCCAAGTCTGGCCCTAGAGCTGCGTGCGCAGTTTCCCGCAGTCATCGAGGGTTACCACGTCAACAAGAAGCACTGGAATACCGTGATGCTGGACGGAAGCGTGCCCGACGACGAACTCCGCGAAATGATCGAGCACTCCTACCAACGAGTTGTTGCGGGGCTGCCGAAGGCAGCTCGCCAAGGCTTGTCGGAGCGAACCTGATTGTCCACAGTAGACAGAGCCGCCGTCTGGCACATCGTGGCGCTTGCAAGTAGGCGGACGCCTTTGTCGCGACGTCGCGAGTTAGCTGATGCTGAATGGCGTAGGTGGCGCGGCTACTACCGCATTCCTCGGTCTACTCATGGCCGGTAAACCACCTGTGTCTTTGTGGTCCTCGGACGCTCGGACGCAGTCGGGTCATGCCGAGTGAGTCCGTGCCGCGCGGCCACCGGCGCGGCCGGCCCGCTATGTCCTGCAGCAAATTCGAGCATCTCCGCTCTTGTTCGTCCGTGAGCGTCCCCTCGTCACGGAAGCCTCGGGGTGTCACGAGCGCCGAGCGATGGCGGGATGTTGTGGTTGAACCGGAACATGTTTGCTGGGTCATACCGGGTTTTCAATGCGACAAGCCGCAAGTATGCCTCGTCAGTGAAGGCGACCCGGACGTCAGAAGGGTCCGTGTACGCGACGCCGGCCATGAAGTTGAGCGTTCGGTAGCCACTGTTCCATGGCCGCAGCAGCTCAACTAGCCGTGCATGTGCGGCACGCACCTCGTCGTCGCGCCCGTTACCTAGCACCGATGCCGAGTAAAGCTGGAACGGTGCGGTCCGGTGGGCCACCGCGTTCGGGACCCGCGGCGGCCGCGCCAGTGCGCCAGCGAGATGTCGGACCTCAACGCCGATAATGCCGTCCGCATCGGGACCTGCTAGAGCTAGTAGCGCTTCGATGGTGCCGCGATCCAGCGCGGTCAGCTGGAAGCCGTTGATGAAGTAGGATCCGGCGATCGGCAGGTCGCCGTGAATGGAGCCGACCTGCGCATAGGACAACTCCCCGACTGTGTCCAATAAGCGCGGTGCTACGGCGCGAAGCGGCCGGATCAACTGTCCGCCGTGGTCGGCTGGGCCAAGGTAGGCCAGCCGGATGTGGGTGGCGAACCGGCCACGTAGTGGTTCCGGCACAAACGGCAGGTCGGGATACGGGATCATCGAGAACGATGAACTCAGCTCCTCCGGCATATCGGCAACCCAGGAGCGGTATGTATGTAGGACCTCGCTCGTCTCGTCTGCTGCGAAGTAGAGCCCGCCGCCGTACAGCCGAGGCACGTCGAACAGATCGACTTCGATGGCCGTGACCACTCCAAAGTTGCCCTTGCCGCCACGCAGCGCCCAGAACAGGTCCGCGTGCTCGGTCTCGCTTGCCCGGAGTAGTCGCCCATCAGCGGTCACCACGTCGATCCAATGAACGTGGTCGGCGGCGTAGCCGTAGCGGCGGGAGAGTACCCCGATGCCGCCGCCAAGCGTGTACGACACGGCGCCGACGAAGGGCGCCGATCCGCTCAGCGGGGCGAGACCGTGTGTGGCCGCGGCGGCGATGACGTCCTCCCAGAGCACGCCAGCCTCCATCCTGGCGGTCCGGCGGTGCGGGTCTACGTCGTATTGGTTCATTCGCTTGGTCGAGATGAAGAGTGCCTCATCAGCGGCCACCGACACGCCGTGGCCGGTGTTCTGCACAGCAACCCCGAGGTCGTTGGCCCGGGCGAAGCGGACCGCCGACACCACGTCCTCCGGGCTCGTCGGGCATACGACGGCCGCCGGGTGGTGTCGCACGGACCGGTCGAAGCCTTCGACCTCCGCGGCGTACCCCGGCGTCCCCGGCAGGAACACCGGCCCGTCGAGCCGCGCGGCAAGTGCCTCGAGGGCGCCTGTTGCTGTGGACATACCTCTAGCTCGTCTGCGCGCTCTGCGGAATTTCGAAGCCGGTTCCATGGTGAGCACCTACCCGCAGCAGTGCCTCGGCGAGTAGCCGAACCTGATTCAACGAGCTGGCACAGGGCAGAAGCACCACGTCGCCGCAACCCGCGACAGCGAGCCGTGTCAGCTCCGACCGCAGGTGCTCGTCGTCGGTCAGCGCGTCAGCGCGCACCAGGTCGAAGTACTCCGATGAGGCGTCTCCGTAGTACGCGCTGATGTAGCGGTCGGTATTGGCTTCCGCGTCCGGCCCGCAGCAGAAGTACCGCTCCGCGATCACCCGCGGCTTTCCGGGCCGCCCCGCCCTGGCCCATTCGGCGCGTACCGCCTGGATCCCACTGACAAGGATGTCGTTGTTGAACGACGGGGCCACCCAGCCATCCCCCGCGCGGGCGACCCTGGCGTAGGCCGCGGGCACGAAGCCACCGATTAACACACCTGGCCTGCCGTCGGGCAGCTTGGGCATGGGCCCGGAGACTCCCCCCACTTGCCCATCCCACACTCGGCGCATTGTCGCCAGCACGTCGTCAAACGCTTTGCCTCGCCCAGCGAGGGATACGCCGCTGATCTCGTAGTCCTGCGGCCAGGCGCCGAGAGCCAGGCCAGCCGTCAACCTGCCCCCGGAGATTTGATCAATCGAGGCGAGCTGCTTGGCTAGCAGGACTGAGTTGTTGCGCCAGCCGACATTCAGCACCGTCGTGAAGAGCTCGACACGCTTGGTCACTGCCGCAGCGGCCGCCAGCGCTATCAGGGGTTCCACGTTGTCGTACACCAGGCGGTCTATGGAACCGAGCGAGCTGAAGCCGAGGCGCTCGCTGTCGGCCGCCCATTGGGCCGTCTCCTCAACCGCACGCCCCGGCACCGCAACCGGCAACCCTATTCCGATCTTCACAATGACTCCATTTGCTCTGGGCCCGCTTGCACACGGCCCAACTAGCTCTTGCTACTGCCGTTATTGCCGACCAACCACACCCAAAGCAGGGGATCACGGAGCAATCTCAGACTGCTCTCACACTCGATGGAGTCGTCCGGCGTCTGTTTTCGCCACTGTTTTCGCCGTAGGCGGCCGTATCGGGTTTGTACCGTGCTCTCGATAGCCGTCGCTGCGACGAGCACTGGCAAGGATGTTGCTCCAGCCCCGCCCCGCAGAGGTTGAGAGGGCCGTGAGAGCACCGCATGATCTTCTGTCTATGGCCGCCAACAAGGCGGCAATGGTTCGAACCGTATTTGTTTGGGGGCGATGCGGAACTGGAGCCGGCCTCAGTCCGCGCCTATTCACGACGGCCGACTAGACGAACCCCGCCTATTGCTTAGGAAGACGACCATGCCCAATCAAAGGTCAACCGGACTTGAAGAGGATGCTGCGTGTCTAGTGTGACAGCAGTGAGGGCGGCCGTACTTGTTGAACAGCCGCCGAAGGCTGACGTTACCCTGCCGTTCCTTGGCCCTATTGACGAGAGCGACAACGGCCAGCGGCTTGAGTTTGGTCTGCTTGGCCCGCTAAAGGTTCTCATGTATGGGCGCGCCGTTCCGATAGGGTCGCCTAAGCATCGGATCCTCCTTGCAAAGTTGGTACTTAGCGCCGGTCGTCCCGTGATGGTTGAGGAGCTGGCCGAGGCTATGTGGGGAGATGGTCAGCCGCATAACCCGCGTCGTGCGGTGCAGCTCTGCGTAGTTCGTTTGCGTTCCTTACTCGCTGACTTTGGTTCAGGACACCTCATCGAGACCTGCGCTGGCGGATATCGGATCGACGTCCCCCCGCATCAGGTTGATCTCGGTCGTTTTCATCGATGGCTAGCGCGAAGTGAGCTGGCGGGTGAATGCTCTGACGCGGACGCAGAGGTCGCAGCCTTGTCCCAGGCGTTGGTCCAATGGCGAGGGGAGCCATTGGCAGACATACCATCGGATACCTTGCAACGAGAGGTTGCTCCGCAACTGCGGGAACAGCGACTACAAGTGATCGAGCGGCGAATCGAGGTCGAGCTGCGCCTGGGACGGTATGACAGGGTTGTTGGTGAGCTCATGGCCCTGACCGCTCAACATCCGTTACGTGAACGGTTCTGGGCGCAACTCATGACCGGACTCCATGGGAGCGGACGACGCAGCGACGCGTTAAATGCCTACCACCACTTGCGTGCGCATCTCGCCGAGGAACTTGGTGTAGATCCCGGCGAGGAACTGCAATGTCTGCATGCGGGAATCCTCGCCGGGCATGCTCCGTCGGACAGGCGGCGGTCGATGCAACTCCCACCGATCCCGCGGCAACTGCCATCCGACACGCACGCTTTCACAGGCCGCGTCGAGGAGCTAGCCAAGCTCGATGCCCTTCTAGCAGAGCGGGACAACAACACCGGACCGATGATCGCCGTGATTGCCGGAACACCCGGCGTCGGAAAGACAGCGTTTGCAGCGCACTGGGCTCGCCGTTGTGCCGACAGCTTTCCCGACGGGCAACTGTGGGTAAACCTGGGCGGCTACGGTCCTGGCCAGCCGGATACACCGGAACAGGGACTGACGCGATTCCTGCGCGCACTGGGCGTTCCAACCGGAACGATGCCGCTAGATTTGAATGACCTCATTGGGTTCTATCGGTCATTGACTGACGGCCGGCGAATGCTAATCGTGTTGGACAATGCCAACGGATCTGAACAGGTGAGGCCGCTTCTGCCCGGCGCGCCAGGCTGTCTAGTCCTAGTCACCACCCGAAGCCAGCTCACCGGCCTGCTGACCACCGAGGCCGCGTATCAGCTGCCCTTGAACCCATTCACTTTTGAAGAGGCCCGGCAGTTATTGACTAGACGACTCGGCGCTGAACGCGTTGAAACTGACCCGCAAGCGGTAAAAGAGATCATCAGTTTGTGCACGCAGCTACCGCTGTCACTCGCTATCGCCGCCGCCTACGCCGTGACCCATCCCGAGTCTGCACTCGGTTCTATAGCTTCTGACCTTTGTGCGAACGCTCCGAAAGGCCTGGACGGCGACATCCACTGGATGTCCTCATCGCGCTGGGATGACCTGGGCCGCAACGACAAATCCAAACAGGGCAAGTCCGAGCCATGAGGCTCCGTTCGGCGATGAGCACCTGTTTGAAGACGCGGATCTGCCGATAGCCGAGGTCATCGAACTGTCCACACGTCGGCCGCTTCCGCCGGATCGACGACCCCTGCCGTCGGTTGACAAGTACGACCAATTGTTGTCCCGACGCACCCAAGTCCACCCGTTGCAAGGAAACCACATGAGTGTCAGCACCGATCGCACCACGGCTACCGACTGTCCAGCCCGCCCGCCGAAAGCCCGCGCCGCTGCACCCGGCGTCGATGTCACCGACGCCGCCATCGATGAATCTTGCCGCGTGCTGCATTTGCCCACGATCCGCGGCCGCTACCACCAGGTTGCCGCTGACGCACTACGCGAACATGCCTCCTACAAACAGTTCCTGGCTCAGTTGCTTGGTTGCGGGGTTACGGACCGCGATGAACGCCGCAAGATCCGGCTTGTCCGCGAAGCCGGGTGCCCGCGCCCGAAACGGCTGGAAGACTTCGACTTCGCCGCCAACCCACACATCTCTCCAGCCGCGGTCAACACAATGGCGTCGACCGCGTAGGCCCATGAAGGCAGCCCACTTTGTTTGATCGGCGACAGCGGCACTGGAAAGAGCCATTTGCTGATCGGGATCAGCACCGCGGTCGCCGAGGCCGGGTTGCGGGTCAAGTACACCACCACGGAGCTCGTCGAGGCTGCGGACGAGAAGCACCTGTCCAAAACCATTGCCCGATATGGACGAGTGGACCTTCTATGCCGGACGAGTTCGGCTACCTCGGGCTTGATGCCGCCGAAGCCAAGCTGATGTTCCAAGTGTTCACCGAGAGGGAGGGACGCAAAGCCGTCGCCGTGGCTTCAAATGCGCCATTCAGTAAAGCGCACATACGTACCACCCAGAACTGGGAACCCACAATCGGAGCCCCAGCACCAAGACGGTCGCACCGGCGATCTGGTAGGTCGGTCTGGTCCACCGTCCCTACCACAGCTTGCGTTCTTGTTCTCGCGGGTCCGCCACGACCATGTTTTGCGCGCCGTCGAATATTTTGACCTTGCGGGTCTGCGGGGTGAAGCGCTCCCAGCCCGGATTGCCCGTGGTCGCGAACTGCCCCCACGCGCGGTGCATCTCTGTGGCAAGCTGCTGCGGTGGGTGGGTTCCCGTCAACGCGACGATGTCAGGACTAGACAGATTGTCAAAGACGAAGCCCAGTTCCAGTGCATGACATGCCCCCAGGTCGCGTTCGGGGGTAGGCCAGGCGAACTCATACATCCAAGTGGGAGCCGCCGCATGGCCCTCGGCGACCCGGTTGGCAGGGATTCGGAAAACGCCGTCGGTGATGATCGCGGCCAACACATCCGCAGGCGCTGCATGCGGTCGGGCCCTTTGATAGGCCTCGACCAGGGTCGGGTTTATGCCCATCCCGGTCAGCACCCAATCCATAACCTCGCGAGTAACCAGGTCGGCTCGGCCAGTAGCGAACAGGAACGGCCGGAACTCATCAGTCGTGTAGCCGATCATCAAATCCACCTCGGCCCCGGCACCGTCGGCGATCGCGTCCTGCGGACGCCGCGTCATCAGCGCGCCGTCGAGCACCGGCATAAAGGCCATCGCGGCGTTCGCGGTCGTCCGTCCCCACCGATCAGGGTCGGGCAATCGGGCGACCTCCACCGCGACCGCAGCTTGCACATCGATGATCGTAGCTGGCTCAACTGCGGCGAAACCGTCGGCAGTGGGCTCGACGCCAAGCCGCCCGGCGACCTCCCCGGTGATCAGCAGCGCATCCGCGCGATCATGAGCGAAGGTACCGGCTCCACTTTGCGCGATCGCTCGACTAAACAGGCTGTAGTCAAGGGAAAGTAAGGTGGTCACGCACACTGCCCCGGCCGACTCGCCGAAGATTGTCACCCGCGCAGGGTCGCCACCGAATGCGGCGATGTTGTTTTGCACCCACTCCAGCGCGGCGATCTGGTCCAGCAGCCCGCGGTTACTGCGAGCGCCCGGCAGTTCGGCGAAACCTTCTACCCCGAGCCGGTAGTTGATCGTCACGCAGACCACACCGTCACGGGCAAAGGCGGCCCCGTTGTACACATCTAGCCCGCCGGAACCACTCAGGAACGTCCCGCCGTGGATCCACACCATGACTGGCAGCCCGGAGCCGCCTGGGTCTGGCGTCCAGACGTTGAGGTTCAGGCAATCCTCGCCCGGTATCGAGGGATCGGCCAGCAGCACATCATAGGGGGCCGGATACCGTGACTTCGGCGCCGTCGGACCATAACCCAGGGCCTCCCGGACTCCGTCCCACCGCGATGGGGGAACAGGTGGGCCGAACCTGTTCACACCGAACGGCGGTGCTGCGTAAGGAATGCCAAGGAAGACGCAAACGCCGTCCACCACCTGCCCGCAGACCCTGCCGTCGGTGGCTGAAACGACTGGCCTCACCATGCGATGCGACCTGTTGCAGCGTTTTTGGACATGTGATCGGACCACCCTTCCAGCGCCCACACCGATTTGACTCAAGCACCTGGCCGCTTCAGTTCGGCTTCACGGCTATCCGGACCCGGCGCTGGTTCTGTGGTCGCATCCACTGGTGGCTGTCGGCAAACACCGACACTCACGTCGGATCAGCGAGAAGATTATCCACGCAACCGGCCACGATGTTCTGGCCATTCGAACAGCGTCCGCCAACGACGCCCTATCAAGAACACCCATACACCGAACCACGGCGAGGATTGCGTAGAGTCCAGACCAGACAACACCGGGCCTCGGTGCTCAAACTGTCGGGGCGAGCGACCAGGACCCGCACTGCCTATCCTATCGCCGGAACCGGCCCTATATCCAGCAACGACAGGCCATTCATGCACTTGGTCGACCCAATCACCCGACACGGTGATGGATCCCAAAAACCCTGCTCAACGAGTCATGTCGAGATCCGCGTCACCTGGTGCTTATTCACATCGCTCTCCTGGCGCTCAAAAATCTTGCCAGAGACAGTCCGCGCTTGTGCTTCCTGCTCGCACCCGGGAGGTGTCCGCACGCGACGGCTAATGGTGACGAGCCGGCCCGAGACCTTAGCTCTCCGATGGGTCTAGACGTCTTCTGCCCACTAAGGCGCCGCCGCTCCAAGGCCGGGCGAACCAGCCTAGCCAACGATCGGGATGGAAGGTCCGGACCCCGCGTTCGATTCCCCCAGCGACACCAACCACTGGCGGAATGGGCAGCCTCCATCGCACAGAGTGCAGTTCCTCCGCAGGCGGAGTCTGCTCCGATCGATAGCGGCAAAGTAGTGGCTGTCCGGCAACCGCATGAGCATCGATCGGGAAGATCTCAACAGCGATGCGTCGCTTGCCGTCTACCTTGAGCGTCTCTTTGGCCTTGCCCGCCGCATAGCTCTTGACGGCGTCCTCGAAAGAAGTAGTCAGACTCGGCAGCTCGGGTGGTTGCTCATATCCGATGCCGATCGCAGCAACTTCGTGCCATGGGATGAGCAGCTGGTTTCGGCCCTCCCAATACTGCAACCCGGAGTGGCTGAAGGCGAGTCCACATGATCGAAATAGGACTGGCAATAATCTCAGCAGGATGATCAGTGGAACCGCGAAGAGGCCCGCCACGCAGTAGCCGATAACACTGATGGTTGTGTCCTGCGTGTCCACGGCTGTGTAAATGCCACCCGTCATGAACAGCCCAAACAGAACGATGCCTGTGACAGCTGCTAAGCGATTAGCACTTCCAATGTCAACTATTACCCTATCCGCGCTGTGCTCAGAGTCATTGACCACTCGTATCACCTTCTCTACGCGTCGGCTGGTCATCGTGGGACTTTGTCCCGGTGGTGTGCAAATAGGGGCCAGGGATGGTGTCTAGGATCCTGGAAGATAACCAAGACCCCAGACATTTGTAGGTTTGTGTGTTCCTTTCGTGGCTATTGCTGCGTGAGATACTCGCCGATGGTTCCCCAACCGCTGCCCAGCACGGTGCCGGGTGCGACGAACGAAGCTTGGCCGTTGCTGCTTGCGTTGCGCCAGACAGCGAGGTTGTCGCCGTGCCGGCCGATGATGTCGGTTCGACCATCGCCATCCCAGTCACCGAGCATGTAGCTGTGCACGGTGGACCAGCCGTCAGAGACGAAGTAGCTCTGACCGCGGCTGGGCTGGCCGGAAGTGCTTGTGTTAGGTGTGACCCATAGTTGATTGCCGGTGCGGCTATCGAATCCGGCGATGTCGGGTCTACCGTCGCCGGTGACATCGATCATCAGTATTTTGCCGATGGCGTTCCAGCCGGTTCCAAGGTCGGTCAGTGGGGCGAGCGACGGCTGTCCTCCTGCACTGGTGTTGCGCCAGACATACAGATGGTCGAAAGCTCGACCCATGATGTCGACCTTCCCGTCCCCGTCGTAGTCTGCCAGCCAGACCTTCTTCACCGTGTGCCAGCCGTTGGAGACGTGAATACTGGGGCCACGACTGGGGTTGCCGGGTGTGCTGGTGTTGGGGATGACCCAGAGCTCGTCGTTGCTTCCGGCCTTCCAACCGGCGATGTCGACCCTCCCATCGCCCGTGAGATCGACTGCCAGGAGTTTTTCCAATGTCCCCCAGCCGGAGCCGAGGATGACGCCGCGCGATGCAAAGGACGGGCGGCCAGGGGAGCTGGTGTTGAGCCAGACCACGAGGTTGTCCTCGTGCCTGGCGATGATGTCGACTCTTCCATCGCCGTCCCAATCGGCGAGTATGAAGTCGTGCACCGGACCCCAACCATCCGACAGATGAATGCTTTGACCTCGGCTGGGCGCGCCGGCCGTGCTGGTGTTGGGGACGAGCCAAAGGCTTTCCCCCGAACCCGCATTCAGTCCTAGGACATCCGGTTTGCCATCTCCGTCGATGTCGGCTAAATGCTGGCTCACCACCACTGTCGCAGCGGACGCAGGTGGCGCCGTGCCGCCGTGGCCCACGTCGGTGCGCATGGTGTTGAGGTCGATGAACGACGGGTCGATTTTGCCGGTTGTGCTTGTTTCGCGATGGCCGCGGGCGTGGTTTGCGTCCCGGCCAATTCTTGCCAACACCGCAGCGGTCGCGGCGATCGACGCGGAATACTGTGCGGCGGTCATGGACTGGCTCACACCGTTGTAGTCGATCTCCCACCCGATCAGCATCGTGTTGCCGTCGCCGGCCGGGATCGGCCCGCTCCCTCGGCAGGCGCCGGCATGGTTAGCGCGGTTGGCCGAGATCACGTGGAAAACGCCGTGATAGTCAACCAGGGCATGGCACAACGGCCCGTTGAGGTCAGGCCGCCCGTTGATACATGTGCCAAGCGCTGGTGCCGGCCTGCTGGGACTGGAGGTCGCCGCGGTGTGATGCCATAGGACGCCGATCGGGTTGAAGGAACCGCTCACACCGCGGTTACGCCAATCTCCCTCCTCGACAACCTGAACCCCCGCCGCCCTTAGGACGTCGGCCAGCCATGGGATCGATGCCACTACGACACCTCGATGTCGGCAAGGCATTCGATGGTGCGCGCCTTAGCGTAGGCCGGTTTTGCGGTCAAGACCATGGCCATGGTGACGATCGGCGGGATCGTCAGTACACCCCGCCGCGTCAAAGCCTTTTGTCTGTACATTGACATCCTTTCCTCGAATTCGGGTGGGACCACGCCAGCAGTTCTGTACCGGCCGACGCGATCGCAGTACCGGGGCAGTGAGTCAGTCAATGGTCGAAGCCCTGCCTATCCGGTGTCGTGTTTGGACAGTGAAACTGTCGACATCGGTGCTGCGACGAACTATCAGCCCACTAACCCGGAGTCGGGATGGCGGAGCACGTAGTCAGATCTCGATTCAGAACCCGAAGTCGTTGCCGCAGAAAGGTCCGGGCGGTTCGACACTCCATAGCGCCATGGGGACCCGCACACGACACTTACGGCTATAGAACTCCTCCCTTGGGTCTCAGCGGCCTGGCCCAATTGCCTGCACGGGCCGCAAGTTAGCAAGGACCAGTTTCAGATCGCCTTCACCTATTCCGCGCATGCTGTGGAGGAGGAAGTGGACTATCTGTGAACGCGGACATTTCGGCACAAGTTGAAGGCCTGCTCCACCGCATTTCCACGAAAGGACTCATCGAGACCGATGCTTCGGTCTTGCCATGCTCTTCGTGGCGCGAGTATGTCCCGCTACTGATCGACACAACCCGATCTATGAGAGGCATACCTACATATCGGTTAGCCTGCGTATCGCTTACAACATGGCGCTTGCCGTCGGCTTCAGCCGAGATGGCGACGGGTGGGGGCAGCCATGCGAAGGCTAGGTATCCGCGCGACCTGGTCAGATGAGCTCAGGCCAGCGTCGATCGATAGCAGCGACAACAGCTGCAGCGGGCGGCCGCTGTCCGCGGCTGCCTGCATCTTGTGATGACCGTCAAGTAGGAAGTGCGTCAGCGCCCAATGCGCGAAGTAAACGGCACCATGATCGACCGCAGGTTCACAGACGTCCAAGATTGACACGGCAACCGCGGTCGAAGTCGCTACGTCGGCAAGCTCCGATACATAGGAGGCGACCCGCTGACGGTCGTTCCAGGACGGTGGCACCATCGGCACGACGAACTCGAAAAGATGCGCGTCGGCGTCGATCACAGTCTCGTACGTCCTGTAGTAGGGATTATGGGGGTACTCCGGCAGCCCCCAGAACGAGTTCAATCCCCAGGTCGCGACTTGCTCCTCAACGAAGTAGTCGCCAGGCTGAGCCGGACGCACAAGCCTAGGCTCGATGCGGAGCAGCAGCGGCAGGTACTCACCGCGTGGTAGCAGCGATCCGAACTGGTCCACCACGTCGTCGTCAATGTCCTGCAAGCCATCGGCCAGGCGACCGCCGACGTCGGCAATCGAGCACGTGGATGCAGCGCCCTCGAGCCGTCGGAATAGAAACGGACAGGTACCGCACCAAAAACTAAGCTCGAAGGCCGGCTTGTCATCGAGCCACAGCAGGCGTCGACCCGTCCACTCCGACTCGGGAATCTTCGGCCCTTCGCCAAACCGCAGCCGGAACTCAGAAGCCGCTCCGACGACTCGTGCCGGTCCCGCGGCGAGCAACATTACGCAATAGTAGTCGATCAACATCGGGCACGGCTGGCTCGAACACCAGGCGAATCCTGGAGCCGCTGGGCGGTCTCGGCAGGGTTGCCTGTCGTGCTTGGTGGGAGCCCAGGTCGGTCGCCGTTGGCGTCGAGCGACGGTTGTCCTGGCCACCGCAGTCGGACCAGACGGCAGTGCCGGAATAGAGGGCCACCCTGCATCGCGTACTTACACCGCGGGATCTTCCGGCCCGCGGTCGACTGGAAAGCCGCCAGTCCTAGAGGCGGCTGTGAACAGCATGCGGCGATCAAAGTCAAGTGGGTCAACCAAGACTGTTGACCCGATCAACGACATTCCACTCCAGACGGTCACCTCAATCTGCCGGAACCTCCGTGCCGTAAGCGGCCCGGCTCCGCCTAGTAAGACTTCCAGATCAACCTGGCAGGACAAGACTTTTACCTGTCCTTAGGACGCTACTAGTCCACCGTGGAGGGCCCACCACAATGGACCGCCATGACATTCTCCGTCCACTCGAGATGAGCAGACCGCTGACGCACCAGCCAGTTGCAACGACTACGCCCACAGTTGATCTCAACCCCTGTGTCCCAAGATCGCCGACAAGTATGCTCCCAGAAAGTGTTGGCATCTCCTGGGAAATCAACCCGATTGCTGCATGCCGTTTAAGGCCAACCCGCAGTCGCCTAACATTGCTGACGACAGATCCGGTTGCCCCTAGCTTTCCAAGGGCAACCGGATGAAGCTAGGCCTGTCGCTGCGTTAGTTTCTGTGTCCAGGTGGGTCGATCCACCCATTGGCTTGGGCCGCCGCGTCCGGCTGAGACGGATACTCGGCAGCGCAATGTGTTCCCCTTGGTGGCGTGACTAGGTAAGTCAGGTACATTTCGATGAGTTGACGTCCGCATGTACTGATTCGGAAAACCCCATGTCCGACACCGTCATACTCGAGGAGCACCGAGTTCGGGATTTGCTGGGCTACCGCGTAAGTCCATGCCTTCGGCGTGCCGACGTCATGGCGCGACTTGGTTATCAGGATCGTCGGGGTGTTGCGGATCGCTAGCCGATGCTGGGGATTGTTGAATGGACCCGACCATCCGAGACACATGGTTACATCGGACCAGAACGGCGACAGTTTAGTGTGTGGCGCCACCCTATTCGCAAGATACCTCCGGTAGAGGTCGAGTTCGGCGAAGCTATCGATGTCCCAGCGCCAATCAGAACACCAAATGGCTGGATAGGGATTCTCGACGGCATTTGCGGCGCTGCGAGGTTGGGCGATCGTTGCTCGCTGCTCATTGTGGTCCGCCAGAGCCGCGAGCCGAGATGCAAGCGGGAACCAATGGGTTTTCGGCCGGTAGCTTTGCACGAACATCTCGGTACGCAACGCCTCGCTGCTGAGTTTCGTGCCATCCTGCGGATCCACCAAATTGCCAGCCTCCGCCAATGCGTGCAGTTTGTCCCAGACAGCTACCGGATTACGGCCATGCAACGCGCAAGCGGAGGTGCGATCGCACCAGCCAGCAAACTCAAGGTAGGAAGCCTCTTGATCCTCAGTAGTTGTTTTTAGGTATTGGAATGCCGAGGTCATGCTGTGGTCCATGTTGGAGTGGAGCGCGATCGCCCGAATCCGATGCGGAAAGAGCTCGGCGTACTGCTGGCCGACCTGCGTGCCATACGACGCGCCAAAGAAGCTGATCCGTTGTAGACCGAGTGCAGCTCGGATCGCGTCCACATCACGGGATGCACTGGCGGTGTCAATGTAGTCAAACAGCGGGCCAGTATGCGCACGACAGTCTTGTGCGAGTTTGTCGTTGAAATTGAGCAGGTTTAGGTATTCGGTCTCGGTCGCGGGGAAGGTCGTTGGAGTCTGTGACACCAGGTCGCCGCTGCAGGTTACGGCATTGCTCCGTGCGACACCGCGTGGGTCGACGCTGACGATGTCGAAGTACTTGCGTAGCGGACTATCGTCGGGGATCCGGCGGCCGACGATGTACGTGTCAATACCTGAAACTCCAGGCCCGCCTGGATGAGCGACCAATACGCCAATTCGTTTTGTCGGCTCCAGAGCTTTCAGCCGACCGATGGCGAGCTGGAATGTCTTCCAGGTAGGCCTTGTCCAATCGACTGGCACTTCGATCGTGGCGCATTCGCCCTTGAACGTGGTCCCGCATTCGGAACCATTCGATCGGGCCGGCCGGCGAGGTCGGTTGCGCCGCAGCGACCCCACTCACCGTCGATGGAACGAGCAGAGCGACCAGCCCTAAGCCTAGGAAATAGGTTCTCCGCAAGACTTCCTCCTAACTTCGATGTCTACAAAGCACCTCAATGGTGCGAGTGGCGTTCCGTTGGGCGTCATTAGTCCACGTGTCGGCTTCATCTCGGCTTCGGTACCAACGGCCTTGATCGGAGGGATTCTCTAACTCCCTGCGACCGTCCTGTTATCTCCCCGGCGCCGTCGGCGTCCCTTGAGCGAAGTAATTGTGACGGCATGGCCCCCGTCGACCAGTCAGGTGCTTTGAGCCCTGTCCACTCACGACCTGACTGGGACCACACGCTTACATGCAAGTGGCACAAGAGCAGTTGAATGACATTCGTTACTATCTATATATTTACCACCCTGGTTGTGGTTCAAGCTGCTGAGCGTTGTGTCTCAGCGTTCCTAGGTCGCCGGCGTAGTTGGCGATGCAATTCGCTGCACTGGATGGGGCCGAAATCTCTTGGGACTACACAGATAGGTGGGCCACCTGCCAACTGGCGGCCCACCTAAAATCAATCCCGGTTCCATCTATGTACTAACTGAGGTCGCGATCGCGCACGTCACACCTCCCTTTGTGTGGCCCGCCGCCAACTACCCGATCTCCAGGACCCTCAATACCGTTAAGTCGGTCGCGGACTCCTGTTCACGAGTCCTTGCCGTGCTAGAGGACCGCTCGTGCAAGATTCGACACGGCCGAACCAGCCGGACCCTGCAGTTGCTCAGGCTCGTTTAACGAGGATCAGCCTGCAGATGCTTACTCGATTCCACTACATGACCTGCTCTAGGTGGTCGATCTAAGCATCGCGCGCTCTCAGGACCCTCTCAAACCAAGCAGGACCGCGGTCATCATTTGCGCGCCACGCCGCAGAGCCCGTCAGCCTGGCTTGACGTCAACAGGTTCTGGCCGTTGGGACACACGACCTGGTGCGCGTTCTAGTCGAATGTGATTCGGCTGAGCCGCAAGAAGCGTCGAGACGTGGCACTACCCGTGGCGCATGGCTTAGAGCAGGACCTAGCCTACCGCACGCAGGCCATCATGGGGTTGCCGCTGCCACGGTCGACTGTTGGCTCGTATCGGTCATGATTCCTGCCATGGAGCGGTGGCGGATCCCTGCGCGACTGGCCGGGTGGCTTCAGAGCACGCTCAGCGGGGTCGACTCGCCTAGCGCTGCCAGGGGCCTGACGATCGGCCGCACAGCTCGGGCGCGGACCTTGACACTCCTCAGTCGCTGCCACTGGACGCGGTACGTGCAGCGCGAATCAGATCCGTGAGCTCCCGGGCTCGGGTCCCGCCTGCGGCGACCACCGCGCTCAAATGATCGCCATCGTGGCCAGCGGCGAACTGTACGCTCGGCGTCGCGCCCAATGTGATACCAACGTATGCGACACGGCCGAAGGTGGTCTCCACCGTTGCATTACTATCCACACCCCAGGAATGCTGCCGCCACAGTCCATCATCTGAGAGGGCATGGCCTGTCCCAATCAACTCGACCTCGCCGTCAACCCACGGAGCCGCAACGTTGGCATGACAGGCATTGGAATCACCCTCGACGAACCTGGCCTTCGAGATAAAAGCAACTGCGGCGGCAAGGAGCAGGTCGAGATCCGGCTCCGGACCCCGCGGCGGAACAACCAACACTCCCCCGTGACTCAGAAGCGTGCAGCACCAACGATGCCACCGCAGGGCAAAGTCGGCGTCCACATTGGCATAACCGGCAACACGTTCCCGATAGACAGCGAGAAGCCTAGCTCGATCCTGATCGGTAAGTGCCATCCGCGCAGGATAGTCCTAGCAGTGACTACGTGATCACAGGGCCCGAGCAGTTGTTCGCCTCACTCTTGTTCGCCCAATCTCTTGTCTAAATCGGACGCGAGTGGTTATCAACGGTAGTGCAGGCGGCCCATGCTGGGCCTGAGGGTGGTCCCGCTGGCATCGGCCGCGGCCAGCCGTCGCGGTGTTGTTTGAACCATTCCTCGGCTTGGGCGATGAGTTCGGCACAGCCACACCGGTCAAGGGCCGCAATCCGACCACCGGGGCAACGTCACTACACTCGCTGATCAACCGCCGCCGCGCTCAAGGCGAACGCGGCTTCGCCACCCCGAAGGCCTGGAAGATCTTCACCAAAGTCCGATGCTGCCCACACCGCATCGGCCCGATGGCCAAAGCAGTATTCACCCTCCAACTCGGACCAAAACGATCACAGTTGAGCAAGTTGGAAAAGGCTCAGCATGGCAGGCCCGTCCCAGAGTTGGCCAAACAGTGGCGACCTCTTCGGGCATGGCAAGTTCTGCATACCGGCCGAACGTCCTTCGTCGACTGCCAATGAGCGGACAACGGGTTGTTCGTCCCGGGTGTGTCGGTGAAACGTCTGTAGGCAATCTGTAGGCGCCGCGTGGCGGACTCTTGTTTGTCGATGTCGGCACAAGCCATTGCCAGCGGCCAAGGAATGATCCGGTTGGGCGGACATTTCCGTCCGGCCTGGCGGACAGCAGTTTTCCGTGCCGGCGGTCACAAGGTCACAAGTTGAAGCCTCGTTAATGAAGGCGGTCCCCTCGTCGTGTTGGCTCTGATTGCTGAAGATCATGAGCTGACATTCGAGGGGACCTGTGGCCAAGTCTGACAGGGAGATCGTGGAAATTCTGGAAGCGTTCGATTTGACCCGTTGTGCGCATTCTGCTGCGCAGTTGGTCGGAGTCGACGAGAAGACGGTCGCCAGGTATGTGGCGATCCGTGACGAGGGTCGTGATCCGTTCCTGCGGCAGCGCCGGGTGAAGGTCACCGATCCGTTCATGGACAAAATCGAGGAGTTGGTGGAGAAGTCCCAGACCCGTGTCCGTGCCGATGTGGTGCATCAGCGGCTGACCGCGATGGGCTTCACCGGCAATGAGCGCAGCACCAGGCGGGCGGTTGCGGAAGTGAAGGCGAATTGGAAGGCCGGTCACCGCAGGGCGTATCGGCCGTGGGTGGCTGAGCCGGGCATGTGGATTCAGTTCGACTGGGGGTCGGGGCCTGCTATCGGCGGCCGTAGGACGAGCTTGTTCTGCGCGTGGTTGTCGTGGTCGCGGTTCCGGGTGGTGCTGCCGGTGTGGGACCAGACCTTGCCGACGCTGGTGTCCTGTTTGGACGCGACGCTGCGTCGGATCGGTGGCGCGCCAACGTATGTACTGACCGACAACGCGAAAACGGTGACGGTGGAACATGTCGCCGGGGTGGCGATCCGGCATCCGGAGATCGTGGCTGCGGGCCGCCATTACGGCTGCAAGGTCGAGACGTGTGAACCGTTCGATCCTGAGTCCAAGGGCGGTGTCGAGGCGACGGTGAAGATCGCCAAAGCGGATCTGGTGCCCACGACGGCGAACCTGGCGCCGGCCTACGAGTCGTTCGCGCAGTTGGCGGATGCGTGTTTCGACTGGTGCGAACGGGTCAACAACCGGGTTCACCGGGAAACCAAGGCTATCCCGGCGGTGAGGCTGGCGCAGGAACGTCGTCATCTGCATGTGCTGCCCGCAGAACCGCATGCGGTCGCGTTGGGTGAGGAACGTTTGGTCAACGAGGATCAGACGGTCTCGTTCGGGTCGGTGCGCTATTCGACGCCACCGGGTCATGTCGGGACCAAGGTGTGGTGCCGGGTCGCAGGCGACGAGCTGGTTGTCGTCGGGCGGACCGCGCATGGGCTTACCGAGATCGCCCGGCACGAGTTGTCGACACCAGGTACTCCGTCCATTGTGGATGCTCACTATCCGAATCATCCCGGCGGGAATCTGCCCCGACCTCCGCGGCCCCGGCCGCGGACACCCGACGAGGTGGCGTTTCTCGACCTGGGTGAAGGAGCCCGTCGCTGGCTGATCGAGGCCGGAGCATCCGGGGCGACGAAGGTCCGGTCGAAGATGCGTAAGGCGGTCGAGCTGGCTGCTGTCCTTGGCGCGCAACAGGTTGAGGAGGCGCTGGGTTTGGCGGCGATCGCGGGCCGGTTCGGTGACGGTGACCTGGTATCCATTTTGGACCACCTGGCCACCTCCGGCGCACCCACCGACGTCGTGTTCGTCGACGAAAATCACTCGGTGCAGCCCGGTACCGGCCCCTGGGGGAGGTTCGGCGCATGACCCGTCCTACCGCCCCACCGATCGGCGAGGACCTCGAACGGATCCTGCGCCGGATGCGCCTGCCCTACCTGCGTAAGGCAGCACCCGACGTGCTGGCCACCGCCCGCGCGCAACGCTGGGACCCCGCCGAAGTCGTGCGAGTCCTACTCAACGAGGAAGTCGTCGGCCGTGATTCGGCCACCCGGCGCAGCCGACGCAAGACCGCCAACTTTCCCACCGGCAAAACGCTGGGATCCTGGCGGCCCGAGGAGTCCTCGATCTCCGAAGCCACCCAGAACGCGCTGATCACCCTGGAATGGATCGGCCGGCACGAGAATCTCGTCGTCTCCGGCCCGTCCGGAACAGGAAAATCGCACTTCGTCGAAGGACTGGCCGCTGCAGCGATCGAGTCGGACATGCGAGTCGCTTGGTTCACGCTGGAAACACTGACCCAAACCGTCGGCAAGGCCAAAGTGGACGGATCGGTGGCCCGCACCATCTCCCGTATCTGCAGCGTCGATTTGATCGTCGTGGACGACATCGGCATGCTGCCCGCCGGGCAAGACGCCGCCGAGGCGTTCTACCGGGTGATCGACGCCGCCTACGAACGTCGCTCGATCGCGTTGACCAGCAACATCCACCCGAGCGGCTTCGACACCATCATGCCCAAAACCCTCGCCACCGCGACGGTCGACCGGCTACTACACCACGCCCACCTCGTCACCACCAAGGGAACGCAGACGGT
>DPJL01000371.1 GCA_003543035.1 Micromonosporaceae bacterium
GCCAGCGTCTGCTGCGCCTCGGCCTGTGCTTTCTCGGCACGGGTGAGCCCGCCCTCGATCGCGTCGACCCGCGCCTGGAACATCTGCTCCATCCGCGGAAAGACGAACTTCATCAGGATGAAGCACAGGACGCCGAAGGCGATCGCTCCGATGACCATCTCCTGCCAGATGGGCAGGATGGGGTTGTGCTCTTCAGCTGCTAAGAACATCACAGGCCTCCCACTCGAGGTGCAATTACGGGGTCGGGGCCGTGCCCTGCCAGATGAAGCCGAACGCGATGCCCAGCAGAGCAAGCGCCTCGACGACGGCCATGCCCAGGAACAGGTTCGGGCGGTTCAGACCGGCGGTCTCCGGCTGGCGGGCGGTGGACTGGATGTACGAGGCGAAGATAATGCCAACGCCGATACCGGGGCCGATGGCCGCGAGACCGTAACCGATGGCCGCCAGGCTTCCATACACCATGGTGATTACTCCTCCAGTTGTGCCGCGTGACTGTCACACGACGTTTGATCAGCTAACGAAACTCAGTGCGCTTCGGCGAGCGAACTCTGCAGGTAACTACTGGTCAACAACACGAACACGTATGCCTGCAGCATGCAGATCAGCGCCTCGAAGAGAGTCAGCGCGATCGTCATGATCCAGGACACGACGGAGACCGGCGCGAGCAACCCGTTTGCGTTGATCATCGCGAATCCGCCGAGCGTAAAGACGAGCAGCATCATGTGCCCGGCGAACATGTTGGCGAAAAGCCGGAGCGCGAGGGTGAACGGCCGCAGCAGGAAGGTCTGCATGAACTCGATCAAGATGAGCAGTGGTAGCAAACCCACCGGCACGTTCGGCGGGATGAGGCTCATCTTGAGGAACTTGCCGACGCCGTGCTTGCGCGCACCCCAGTAGATGTAGAGCACATACGTCAGGATCGCGAGCGTCGCCGGAAAGGCGATGTGCGAATTCGGCGAGATCTGCAAACCGGGGATGATGGCGAAGATGTTGGTGACCGCAATGAAAATGAAGAGCGTCGTCAGGTAGGGCGCGAACTTCAGCCCCTCGTGACCGATCATCTCCTTGGCCACACCATCGCGGTTGAAGCCGTAAATCGACTCCGCGATCCATTGCATCTTGGTCGGCACCATCTTCGGATCCCGATAGGAGACCAAGAAGAAGACGATGATCATCGCAACCGCGAGCCACACCATGAGGGTGAACTTGGTAAACCACGGGCCGTGTCCACCGAGGAGGTCGGGCAGATAGAAGTCCTCAACACTTGGCGGCCACCATTCCGGGTCTCCGCTGCTAAGGACGAGAGCCATTCTGCTCACCGCGCCCCTCTCTCACGTAGTCAAGTGCTGAAACGTTTGAGCACCAGGTAGATCCCCAGGCCTGCCCCGGCAATCGCACCCACCGCTATCGGGATCCCGTTCCAGTGGAGCCACCGGTCAAGGAGCCAACCGATGCCGCCCCACACAGCGATGCCCGATATGAGGTATCCGACCATTGTCCAGCCGTCATTGGCTCCCGGCTGTTGCGGGGGCTTAGAAGGCTGGTCACCGGCCATGACGCGGCGAACAATATCAGCCCTCCGAGTGAGCGGGAGACGCGGCCCCCGCAGTCCGAAGATCGACATTGATTAAACCGCATCGACCCGTTGCAATTAAGGAACCCTTCCGGATGCCCCTTTGGTGGTGACGACATGCGCAAGGCCACGTTACTGATGGCGTTCCTGCTGCTCACATCGATGTCGACGGGTTGTGACCCAGATACCACTACCGGCGAGCGGCCTGTGCATTGCGAGGTTCTCGTCGACAGCCCGGTAAAAGCCGATAACGCTGACAAAATGGTGGGAAAGGCGCGATTCAATTGCGACAAACCCGGCGCGGAGAAGCTGACCTTGAGCATGAAGCTGCAGAAGCGTGACGGTGACGAATGGCACACCGTGGCATCGGCAACGCACACAGTGAAGGGATTGGACACCCACGCCGCGGGCTTTGAGCACCAGTCACGGCCGATAGAGCTCAAATGCGCAGAAGGGGTGTACCGGACGGTGGTGGACTGGAGCCGGGTCTCTCGCAAGAACACCAAGGGGGACAACCTCATTAGCGGAGTTGTCCGGGACCCCTGCAAGAAACTCCTTTAGACGTCCAGATCCACATAGGGGATCTTGGCATGCCATAGCCACCAGGCGTAGCCGGTGATCCAGCCCAGCACTCCTACCGCGACGCCCCAGATCATCGCGGTAAAGCCGGGCCAGCCGCTCTCGCCAACCGTGGCCAGGACCGCCAGCAGGAAACCCAGCTTCATCAGGTACGCGGTCAGCGCCGCGCCCATCATGAAGGCCCGGTTGACCGACTCCACCCAGATGATGAAAAGCGATGACAGCACGAAGAACACGGCTATCAGCAGCACGCCCGCGGCCGTGCCGGTGGCGTCCACACCGGAACGCGTGATCACGAAAGCGACCGCGGCGGCGAGGGCCGCCAACGCGCCGGTGAAGGCCCCCATGAACGGAAGAAAGCCCAGCTTGCCCGCCATCACCGCTCCAGCAGCATGGCAGCGAAGGGTTCGACGGTTGCCTGGATCTCCGCGGCGACGCGGCCGAAGACCTGGTCACCGCGGCCCCAGGGATCGTCGAGATCGTCCTTTGCCGAGGCCGGATGGCTTCCCCGCAACGCGGCGACAGCTCGCACGATCGCAAGCCCTCGTTCGTAGACATCACCCTTGGGCAGGCCTGATGTGTCGACTCCCTTGAGCAGCCGGCCGAATTCGCCGAGCACGAAGGTGCGATCGGCGGCGTCCGGCCGCAGTGCGGTGACGTAGTCATACTGGTCCGCGGTGGCGGTGAGGATCAGGTCGGCCGACTCGATGTGTTCGGCGCGCAGCTTGCGAGCCGCAAATCCGTCCGGGTCGCCGCCATGGGCCCTGACCTGCCGGGCAGCGGGCGGGTTCATCTCTTCGCCCTCGTGCCAACCACCTGTGCCCGCGCTATGCGAATACACAGAGTTCCCGAGGGCCAGCGTGAACAGGCGCTCGGCCATCGGCGATCGGCAGATGTTGCCCATGCAGACATGCAAGATCGTGAAAGGCGGCATCAGACTTCCTCGCCGTCCATGTCGCCGACCACCTCGCGGAGCTGGTCCAGGCTGATCGCGCCGGCACGCAGTAGGCGCGGGCGGCTTCCGGTGACGTCGACAATCGTTGACGGCACCGGGCTCGGGCACTCGCCCGCTTCCAGATACACGCTGACCTTGTAACTGAGCTGCTCCCGGGCCTGCTCGGCGGTGGTGGCCGCGGGCTCGCCGGTGAGGTTTGCCGAGGAGACCGCCATCGGGCCGGTGGCGCGCAACACTTCCAGGGCTACCGGGTGCAAAGGCATCCGCACAGCGACGGTTCCGTCGGTCTCACCGAGATCCCACTGCAGAGTCGGTGCCTGCTCGACGACGATGGTGAGAGCTCCCGGCCAAAAGGCCTCGACGAGATCGCGAGCCGCCGGAGGCATCCGGGTCACCAGGCCGTCGAGGGTGTGCCGCGATCCGACCAGCACCGGCGGTGGCATGTGCCGGCCACGTCCCTTGGCGTTGAGCAGATTGGTCACCGACCACGGCTTGAAGGCATCCGCGCCGATGCCGTAGACCGTGTCCGTCGGCAGCACGACCAGATCACCGCTACCGACGGCATCGATGGCCGCCTTGATCCCGCGATCCCGGTCGGCGATGTTGCGACAGTCAAAGAGCCTCACAGCGTGCCAGTCTTTCATGCTGGGCCACGTCGCCGCGCCTCGCTACCGCCTGGTCCCTGATCGCCGTGATCAGGGAGTAATTCGGGCGGCGCGCTGGCGACACGCCGGGAGAACTCCCTGATCACGGCGATCATGGGCGTCCGCGGCCGGTCACGCCCGACGAGTGGCAGTGGTAAAGCGGGGGCGGCCGGCAAGATCCGGGTGCGTGGTTACCTCTTCGAAGTCCGATTGCAGCAGCTCAGACAGGTCAAGGTGGGTGTCGTCGTGCTCAAATCCCAGCCTGCCTTCGGCGCGCAACATCTCCGCTGCTCGGGCGATCACGGCAGGGATCAGGTCAAGCCCGTCGGCCCCGGCGAAGACGGCCTCATGCGGGTCGGCCAGCACCTCCCCCGGCACTTCCACCCCGCTCGGCACATAGGGCGGGTTGGACAACACCAGGTCAACGTCGGTGGGCAGCTCGACCTCCCGGACATCGCCCTCGATCACCTCGACTGATGACCCGGAAACATTGCGCCGCAACCACTCCAGTGCGGCCGGGCTGCGCTCCACCGCGTACACGTGGGCCTTCGGATACTCGTGAACCACCGCTAGTGCCAATGCGCCGGAGCCGCTGCACAGATCGACCACGACCGGTCTTTCCTGGCCGGCGAGCATCTCGATGCCCCAGCGGGCGAGCAGCTCGGTCTCCGGGCGGGGAATGAACACACCCGGCCCCACCTGCAACTCGAGCCCGAGGAACGGAGCGGTTCCGGTGAGGTGCTGCAGCGGAACGCGACTGGCCCGCTCTTCGATCAGCTCGCTGAGTTGATCCTCCTGCTCCTGGGAAAGATGGTCGACCAGGATGAGGCGGTTTCTTGGTACCCCCAAAATAAAGGCCGCAAGCAGCTCAGCGTCGACTCGCGGGGTCTGGAGCCCGGCCGCCGCGAGCCTGTCCGCGGCTTTTCGCAGCTGATTCGTTATCGGCACCTTCCCACGTTAGCCGGAAGGCTGAGCGGGGAATCATGAGCGCGCATATATCGTGTCGGGGGCATGTCTTCAGGAGGCTGATGTGGTCGATCCCTCGTCCCCCAGGGATCTGGTCAAGAGGCTGGGAACCTTCCTGGCCGACCTCACCATGGACAGGGCACCGGCCCGCATCCATGCCGACATTATGGACCGTCTACAACAGACAATCGACGACCCCGATCGTCAGCTCACCGGGGTTTACCTGGAGGAGAAGGATTTCATCTCGGTCTGGACGGCGATCCGCAACGGCGCCTCGATGCCCGCATCGTCTTGGGACACCGTGATCCTGCCGGTCATCGCCTGCTACAGCAGCGATGACGCGCTGAAAGGCAACCTGCAGCTCGCGATCCACCTGTGGGGTCAGGCCAGGACAGCTCTGTCCACTGTAGACACTCCGGCGATAGCGGCGATTGTTCCGGTCTACGAGGTGATCCCGGAAGACACCATCGACACGCTTACCCTGCCGCCGTCCCCGCCGATGGGCGCCGAGACGCCCACCGCCCCTCCGCCAATGCGCCGGGCTTCCCGTCGTCGCTGGTGGATCGCAGCGGCGGTGACAGCGGCCGCACTGCTCATTCCGGTCGCTGTCGTGCTCACGGACAAACAACCCTCAGGCGGGCTGGCAGAGTCGACGGCTCGGCCGACCGCATCCCTGCCCTTCCTGCCGAGTCCGGAGGCCTCGCCCAGCGAGGACGCAGCCACCCCCACCCCGGCTCCGAGCGGCTCGGCAACGACGCCGCCAACCGCACCTCGCGGCCTGGCGGTAGCCCGCAAGACGCAGACAACGGTGACCCTGACCTGGCAGGTCCCCACTTACCCCGGCAACGGGCTCTCGCACTACCGGATCTTCCGCGGCATGAGCGACCTCGGTGTAGTCAACGGTCAGACCCACACCGTCACCGGGCTCGCGCCGAATACGGCATACGCCTTCTCCGTAAAGGCCTACGACAACATGGGCCTGGTCTCGCCTGCCAGCAATTCAGCGCCGGTCACCACCCGTCCCCGGCCGGCCTCGCTCAAGCTCGCCGTGAAGCCGGATTCGCCGATTCCGTACGGCACTCAGTTCACCGTCGGTGGCGCAGGCTGGCCGTGCACCTCTCCCGCCAAGGTGGAGATCTATCTCGACGGGTCACTCGTCGCCCGCCCGGCCACCGTCGATGGTGGCGATTTCAGCGCACCGATGGAAGTGGTCGTGGACGTGTCAAGCGCCCGGGTGCCAATCGTCGACACATCTGACTATGTGCTCCTGAAACACGGGACAATGACGATCAACGTGGTGCTGCCGGACCAGGCTCAGTGCACACCCATGGATCCCCAGACCGTTTCCGTGACCTTCACCTGATCCTCCGGCACTCAAAACCGTTTGACCACAAGTTCTTTGCGACGTCACGCTGACTGCATGGCATTGGTGGAGGCCCGAGGGCTGACGAAGATCTTCCGTCGCCCGCAGAAGGACCCGGGCCTTCGCGGGGCGGTCAAACACTTGGTACA
>DPJL01000372.1 GCA_003543035.1 Micromonosporaceae bacterium
CCCGTGCTGATCTTCTTCATGCTGGTGCAGCGGCACCTGGTGGCCGGCATGGCGGGGGCGGTGAAGGGATGACCCCGTTCGACGCGCTGCTGCCCAAGCCGGTCCGAACCTGGCGCACGGGTGCCGACCTCCCGCCGGAGGGCTACCGGCTGACCATCACCGGAGGATCTGTCACCGTGGACGCCGCCGACGATGCCGGCGCGTTCTACGCCGCACAGACCGTGCGCCAGCTCCGCGGGCCGGACGCGTTCCGGGCCGCGACAGTCCACAGTGGACCGTTGCCGGACGGGGTGATCGAGGACTACCCGCGGTTCGCCTGGCGCGGTTGCCTGCTCGACGTGGCGCGGCACTTCATGCCCAAGGCCGGGGTGCTGCGGTTCATCGACCTGCTGGCCGCGCACAAGCTCAACGTGCTGCACCTGCACCTGACCGACCGGGCGGCCGGGATCAAGCAGATCCTGCGAGCGCTGTCATGAATCCCCTACGGGACCCGCAGGACCGCCGGCTTCCCCGGGTCCCCGACCCGTGCGCGCTGGTCATTTTCGGCGTCACGGGCGACCTCTCCCGCAAAAAGCTTCTTCCCGCCATCTACGACCTCGCCAATCGAGGGCTGCTGCCGCCCGGTTTCGTGGTGCTCGGCTTCGCCCGAAGGGATTGGGGCGACGGCGATTTCGAGCAGCTGGCCCGCAAAGCGGCTCAGGAACACGCCAGAACGCCGTGGCGCGACGAGGTTTGGGCTCGGCTGTCGGGCAACATCCGCTTCGTCGGCGGCTCGTTCGACGACGACAACGCCTTCGATCATCTGGCCCAAACTCTCGATGATCTGCGTGAGACCCATGGCATCACTGGCAATGCGGCCTTCTACCTGTCGATCCCGCCCGGTGCCTTCCCCGTCGTGCTCAAACAACTCGAGCGCACCGGGATGGCCAGCAACGAAAAGTCCGGCGGCTGGCGCCGGGTGGTGGTGGAGAAGCCCTTCGGCACCGATCTGAGCTCGGCCAAGGCACTCAACGATCTCGTCGACGACGTGTTCAGTGCCGAGGACGTATTCCGCATCGATCACTACCTCGGCAAGGAGACGGTCCAGAACATCTTGGCGCTGCGCTTCGCCAATGCGCTCTGGGAACCGTTGTGGAATACCAAATACGTCGACTCGGTGCAGATCACGATGTCCGAAGATGTCGGCATCGGCAGCCGGGCCGCGTTCTATGAGTCCACCGGTGCGGCTCGCGATGTGCTGCAGAACCATTTGCTGCAACTACTCGCGCTCATCGCGATGGAAGAGCCGACCACGTTCGAGTCCACCGAGATCCGGGCTGAGAAGCTGAAGGTGTTGCGGGCGGTCACCTGCCCGTCCGACATCGCGGCTGATACGGTACGCGGCCAATACACCACGGGCTGGGTGGCCGGTAAGCGCGTGCCGGGCTACAAGGAAGAACCAGACGTATCAGGAGAGTCGACCACCGAAACATATGTGGCCGTTCGCCTTGGCATCCAGAACAGACGTTGGGCGGGTGTGCCGTTCTACATTCGGGCCGGCAAACGACTGCCACGCCGGGTGACCGAGGTTGCGGTGCTCTTCAAGCGGGCGCCGCACCTGCCCTTCCGCAAGGACGACGCAGAGCTGCTCGGCCACAACCAACTCGTCATCCGGGTCCAGCCCGACGAGGGCATCATGCTCAAATTCGGCTCCAAAGTGCCGGGCACCGCGATGGAGTTGCGCGACATCGCGATGGACTTCGCCTATGGCGAGGCGTTCACCGAGGCGAGCCCGGAAGCCTACGAGCGCCTGATTCTCGACGTCCTCATCGGTGACCGGACCCTTTTCCCGGACGCGGCCGAGGTCGAAGAGGGCTGGCGGGTGGTCGATCCGCTTGAAGAAGCTTGGGCGGGTACCAAGCCCAGCCTCTATCGCGCCGGTGAGTGGGGCCCACGCGAGGCAGACGAGATGCTGGCCCGGCACGGAAACTCCTGGCGAAGGGCCTGACATGCTTGCGCTCTGGGACACGACCGGCTTGGAAGTGGTCAAGAAGCTTGCCGCCGAGCGGCGTAGCGCCGGTGGCGTCGCCAGCGGCCTCGCGCTGACTCTCGTGGTCGTGGTGGACGACGCCCGGGTGCGGCAGGTCGAGGACGCCGCGACGATTGCCGCTTCTGCGCACCCCTGCCGTCTGCTCGTGGTCAGCCGCGGGCCGGTTCCCGGCCCCGACGCGACCACGATCAACGCCAAGGACCGGCTGGACGCCGAGATCATCGTGGGTGGACGGCTCGGGCCCTGCGAGGCCGTGGTGATGCGAATGCACGGGCGGTTGGCCTTGCACGCCGAGTCGGTGGTGATGCCGCTGCTGGCTCCGGACGTGCCCGTGGTGACATGGTGGCACGGTCCGCCACCGGACAAGCTCGCCTTCGATCCGCTGGGCGTGGTCGCCGAGCGCCGGGTCACCGACATCACCCAGTGCGCCGATCCTGGCGCCGCACTGTTGTTGCGAGCCGAGGACTATGCGCCCGGCGACACCGACCTCGCCTGGACCAGACTGACCGGCTGGCGCACGCTGCTGGCCGGCGCCCTGGACACAGGGAATCCTGAGGTCGTCGAGGTGACGGTGACGGGCTCCGCGTACGAGCCGACCACCGCTCTGATGCGCGGCTGGCTGACCGAACGGCTCGGAATCCCGACCACGATCAGCATCGCCGGCACACTGTCCAAAGTGGACATGTTGCTCGCCGACGGAGTACGGATCAACCTGCGCGACCAGGGTGACGGGACAGCCATCTTGAGCCGCACCGGAGTGCGTGACCGAGTTCTACCACTGGTGAAGCGCCGCCTCGGCGAGGAGCTGGCGGAGGAGTTGCGCCGACTTGATCCGGATCAGCCCTACTGCTCGGCTCTGGAAAGCGCCACCGGGATCCAAGGCCTCAACGAACGGCCGCCCACCCGAAGCCACATCTGGCAAGACCCGGCATGGGCAAACACATGAGCATCGATGTAGTGGTTCACGCGGACCCCGATCTGCTGGCGCAGGCTGCGGCGGCCCGGCTCATCGTAAAACTGATCGACGCGCTGGCCGCCCGGGGCGAGGCAAGCCTGGTCCTGACCGGTGGCCGCGTTGCCGCCAACATCTATCGCGCTGTGGCCGAGAATCCGGCCCGGGACGCGGTGGATTGGTCCAAGGTGGACATCTGGTGGGGCGACGAACGGTTCCTGCCCTCCGGGCATGCCCACCGCAACGAGACCCAGGCGCGTGAGGTGTTATTGGACTCGCTGCCGCTGGATCCGGATCGAGTGCATCCGATGCCACCGAGCGACGGCCCGGACGGTCCTGATCCGGAGCTGGCCGCGGCCAGGTACGCCGATGCACTGGCCAAAGCCGCCGGGCCCGGGTCCGCCGAGCTCCCCCACTTTGACGTGCTGCTGCTCGGAGTCGGCGAAGACGGGCACGTCGCCTCGGTGTTCCCGGAACATCCCGGCGTTTACGAGACCAGGCCGGTCAGCGCGGTACGCGGCAGCCCCAAGCCACCGCCGATCCGGACCACGATGACCCTGCCGTCGATCAACACCGCCGAGGAGGTCTGGCTGATGGCCGCCGGGCCGGAGAAGGCCAGGGCGATCGGGATGGCTCTGGCGGGCGCTGGGCCGGTTCAGCTGCCCGCTGCCGGGGTGCAAGGGGTCGAGCGGACAGTGTGGCTGCTTGACCGGGCTGCGGCGACAGAGGTGCCGCTGCGCTCCCGCACCTTGCGCTGAAACGACTTCGGCCGCTTCCGCGAAGCGGAAGCGGCCGGAAAGTCGTGTCAGGGTGATCAGAACAGAGCGGTGACCGCGTTGAGCGCTTCCGGGGTAGCGGCCTTGGTCAGCTCCAGCTTCAGCCAAAGGCCCAAGCCGACGATGCAAGCGAACCAGACAATGCCCACCAGAACGGTGTACCGGTCAAGATTCTTCTCCGCGACAGAGGAGCCCGCGAGGCTCGTGGAAACGCCGCCGCCGAACATGCTCGACATTCCGCCGCCCTTGCCCCGGTGCAGCAGCACGAGCAGCGTCAACAGGGCACTAGTAATGATCAGCAACACGATCAACGTGTATGCGAAGGCGATCGGCATGATCAAAATCCTTGGGTCGGGTTGGGTCGGCTGGACAAGAATACCTGTTGATTTCTAAGTGGGGGATCCGCCCGGGGCCAAAAGGCCGAGGGAGGCGAGATCTGGCATCCCGAAACCGGCGTGGATAAAGGCTCCGGAGACGTTCGACCCGTGCAGCCGGATCGCGTTGCTGTAAATGATCGGGATCGCTGCCGCCTTCTGCGACACCTTGCTGTCGATCTCGCCCCAGAGCTTCCACTGGCGCTCGATGTTGTTCTCGAGCATGGCCTCCTCGATGGCCTTGTCGATCTCCGGGTCCTTCAGGTAGGAGAAGTTCGAGCCACCCCGCTCCCCTGGCTCGTCTGCCACCTCGGAACTCTTGAACAGCGGCGGGATAACGGCCGATCCGTTCGCCCAGTCCGGAATCCAGCCCGCCCAAACTATGTCGACCTGGCTCTGTGTCTCATAGAGTCGCATGGCGCTGAAGTAATTCCCCGGCGGATACGGTTTCAGGATGATCTGCACACCGATCTCAAGGTAGGCGTCCACCAGCGTTTTGACGTAGCGATTGACGGTGGTCGGGTTGTCCGGAAAGCCGACCGTGAGTTTCGCGGGACAGGTCACTCCCTCGCTCTTGGCCTGCGCGATCAGCTCTTCGGCCCGCTTCGGGTCACCTTCACCGCCATTGGTCAAGGTGCCGTAATGGTCGAACTTCTGGTGCGCTCGCAGCGTCGGCGGGATCATCGTGGTAGCGAGATCGCCCAGCAACGAACCGCCCATGGCCTGCCGGAACTTCCGCTTGTTGAAGGCATAGATGAGAGCCTGGCGACACTTTTCCGGGATCCGTTGCGTGTTGAGGCTCAAGTAACGCACCCCACCCGACGGGCCGGCGGCCGTTCGCGCCATCAGGGTCGTGTCGGTCATGACCTGTTGCACGAAGTTCGCCGCGACATCCTGATTCAGCGAGATGGTGTCGCGGTGCTCCCCCTGATCCTCGATCAGCGCGTTGGTCAACGCCGGCACATTCTTCTCGACCTTGATGACGATCTGGTCCGGATAGGCCTTTCGCACCCGATCTGTGGCCGGGTCCCAGTGATCGTTGCGGATCAGGATCATCTCGGTTTCGGTCCGGCTGGCGGGCTTCACCTTGTAGGGCCCACTGGCCAGCGGTGCCAGGTTGAACCCAGCGTCGTCGCTGTCGGCGCCCAGTTTCACGGGCGCGAAGATCGGCAGGGCGACTGCGTAGTTGAAGTCACCGACCGGCGCTTTGAGGATGTATTGGACGGTCTTGTTGTCCGGGCACTGCACCGAGTCCAGCCCCGGGTTGCCGCCGACGAACGGCCCCTTGTACGGAGCGGCATTGTCCCTCAGATAGGTCCGGGCATAGGGCAGACCATCGGCAAAAGTGGCATAGTTGCGTTCCGCGCCATACTTCAAGTGCTGGCAGGTGATCGCTGAGCCGTCCGCCCACTTGAGACCGTCACGCAGGCGAAACTCCCACTTCGTGTTGTTCTCACTGGGTCGTCCCAGGTCGGTGGCGAGATCGAAGGCGAGCTCCCCGCTGGCCTTACCACGCTCGGACTTGAAGGTTGTCAGCGTGCGAGTGATCAACCGGCTGACATTGGCGTCGAGGGCGGCGCTGATGCGCTGCGGGTCCAACTTGTCCGGCAGCGCGTTGACCGCGACCCGCAGGGTACCCCCAGCCTGCACGCCGGGAGGTTGCTCCGCGGCAGAGTTGCAGGCAGAGGTGCCCAGCAATAAGACAGCTGCGATCGCAAAGGCAGCCAAGCGCGAGGGGTGACGCATGGGAACACACTCTAGGTGGCCTACCCGCTCTTGGAGAAGCGGGGTAGGCCACCTAGGCAGTTGCTATGCGCCTAACCGGCAGATCCGGGCGAACTCTTCGGCATCAAGGCTCGCACCACCCACCAGGGCGCCGTCGACATCCGGCTCGGCCATGATCTCGGCGATGTTGTTGGCTTTGACCGAACCGCCATAAAGAATGCGGACCGCCGCGGCGACAGTGCTGCCCTGAATTTCGGCAATGCGCTCCCGCAACGCCCCGACGACCTCCTGCGCGTCAGCAGGTGTCGCCGTCTTCCCGGTCCCGATCGCCCACACCGGCTCGTAAGCGACCACCACGTTCTCCACCTGAGCCGGGATCAGCCCGGCCAGTGCGCCGTCGAGCTGAGCGACGGTGTGGGCAACGTGCTCGCCCGCTTCACGGACCTCGAGCCCTTCGCCCACGCACAGGATGGGAGTCATCTCGTTGAGCAACGCCGCCTTCACCTTGGCGTTGACCAACTCATCGGTCTCGCCGTGATACTGCCTGCGCTCCGAGTGGCCCACCACGACATAGGTGCAGCCGAGCTTGGCGAGCATCGGGCCGGAGATGTCGCCCGTGTAGGCGCCCGACTGGTACGGCGAAAGGTCTTGCGCGCCATAGCCAAGCAGCAGTTTGTCCCCGTCGACCAGGGTCTGCACGCTGCGAAGGTCGATGTATGGCGGCAGCACCACCACCTCGACGTCGGTCAGCTCCTTCTCGGTGAGGCTGAAGGCGAGCTTCTGCGTCAACGCGATGGCCTCGAGGTGGTTGAGGTTCATCTTCCAGTTGCCGGCCATCAAGGGCCGGCGAGATGGTTGGGCCATCGTTATGCCTCCAGTGCGGACAGACCGGGCAGGAGCTTACCCTCGAGGTACTCAAGGGAGGCCCCACCACCGGTGGAGATGTGGCCGAACGAAGCCTCGTCGAGCCCAAGCGCACGAACGGCCGCGGCCGAGTCGCCACCGCCGACGACGGTGAATCCGCTGACCTTGGTGATCGCCTCGGCCACTCCCCTGGTTCCTTCGGCGAAGGGAGCCAGCTCGAAAACGCCCATCGGCCCGTTCCAGAACACGGTTTTGGCGTCCGCCAGCGCCGACGAGAACAGGCGCACCGATTCCGGCCCGATGTCCAGACCGAGCCAGCCATCAGGGATAGCTTTAGCGTCCACAATGGACGTTTGAGCGTCGGCCGCGAACTTGTCCGCGATGACCACGTCCACCGGGAGCACGATGCGCTCGCCCGCCCGTGCGAGCAGATCGCGGCAGGTTTCCACCATCTCCTCTTGCAGGAGCGAGCCTCCCACGGGAAGCCCTTGCGCCTTGAGGAAGGTGAAACACATCCCGCCACCGATGAGCACTCTGTCCGCTTTGGACAGTAGGGCTTCGATCACCGCCAGCTTGTCGGAGACCTTGGAGCCCCCCAAGACCACCACGTATGGCTGAGATGGATTATTGGAGAGAACCGCTAGAACACCAGCCTCGCGCTGCACCAGCCAGCCCGCGTGGTGCGGCAGCCGGAACGCCACATCGTAGACGCTGGCGTGCTTACGGTGGACGGCGCCGAAGGCATCGTCCACGTAAACCTGCGCCAGCACTGCCAGCTGATCCGCGAAGGCGCCCCGCTCGGCGTCGTCTTTACTCGTCTCACCCGCGTTGAACCGGAGGTTCTCGAGCAGCGCGACCTTGCCCGGCTCGAGGGTGGCCACGGTCGCTTTCGCCGACGTGCCAACGGTATCGGTGGCGAAGGCCACCGGCTCACCGAGCAGCTCGCCCAGCCTCACGCGGACCGGCTCCAGGCTGTAGGCCGGGTCGGGTGTCCCTTTAGGACGGCCGAGGTGGGAGATGACGACGACTGCCGCACCCGCGTCACGCAGCGCGATAATAGTCGGCAGGACCGCCCGAATGCGGCCGTCGTCGGCGATCTCGCCGGGACGATCCTTGAAGAACGGCACGTTGAGGTCGGCGCGCAACAGCACCCGCCGACCCTGTACCCCTTCGCTCAACAGGTCATCGAGCGTGCGCATCAGAGCGTGGCGCCCACGAACTTGACGAGGTCGACCAGACGGTTCGAGTAGCCCCACTCGTTGTCGTACCAGCCGACGACCTTCACCTGGTCCCCGATCACCCGGGTCAGACCGGCGTCGAAGATGCACGACGCGGGGTCGGTGACGATGTCCGACGAGACGATCTCGTCCTCGGTGTAGGTCAGGAAACCCTTGAGCGGACCGTCGGCCGCCGCCTTGATGGCACCGTTGACCTCTTCCACGCTGGTCTCACGCCCGGCGGTGAAGGTCAGGTCGGTGGCGGATCCGGTCGGGATCGGCACCCGCAGCGCGAAGCCGTCCAGCTTGCCCTTCAGCTCCGGCAGCACCAGGCCGATCGCCTTGGCGGCACCGGTCGAGGTGGGCACGATGTTGATGGCGGCGGCACGAGCCCGGCGAAGGTCGCTGTGCGGGCCGTCCTGCAGGTTCTGGTCCTGGGTGTAGGCGTGGATGGTCGTCATCAGACCGCGCTGGATGCCGACCGACTCGTGCAGCACCTTTGCCATCGGGGCGAGGCAGTTCGTGGTACACGAAGCATTCGAGATGATGGTGTGCGCTCCGGCGTCGTACTTGTCGTGGTTGACGCCCATCACGATGGTGATGTCCTCGCCCTTGGCCGGCGCGGAGATGATGACCTTTTTGGCACCGTTGTCCGCGTGCACCTTGGCCTTGGCCGCATCGGTAAACAGCCCGGTGGACTCGATCACGATGTCGGCGCCGAGGTCACCCCACGGCAGCTTGCCCGGGTCGCGCTCGGCGAAAGCCTTGAAGGACTTGCCATTCACCGTGATCTCGTCATCGGTCGCCTTCACCTCGTAGGGCAGGCGGCCCAGGATCGAGTCGTACTTGAGCAGGTGCGCAAGCGTGGCATTGCTCGTCAGGTCGTTGGCCGCGACCAGCTCGATGTCAGCCCCCGACGCCAGCAACGCTCGAAAGAAATTACGCCCAATGCGGCCGAAGCCGTTGATGCCAACCCGGATGGTCACAGGTTCCATCTCCTCGCTAAGCGCCGGCAGCTTGCCGGCGGCCGATAACTGTCTCACCCAGCGCACGAGCGCCTGACCGAACCGGTGCGAGGCCGTCCGCCGAGTTGTCCCGGCGCCGTCGCCGTATGAACCCGACCCTACACGGACAGCATTTCCGCAGTCACAGCAGCTTCGGTGTCAGGAATACCCAGGTCGCGGGCTCGCTTGTCGGCGAGGGCGAGCAGCCGCCGGATCCGGCCGGCGATGGCGTCCTTGGTCAGCGGCGGATCGGCCAGGCCACCCAACTCTTCAAGGGATGCTTGCCGATGCTCGAGGCGCAACCGGCCGGCGCTGGTGAGGTGGTTCGGGGCGTCCTCGGAGAGAATCTCCAGCGCCCTGGTGACCCGTGCCGCGGCGGCCACCGCCGCTCGCGCTGAACGGCGCAGGTTGGCGTCGTCGAAGTTGGCCAACCTGTTGGCGGTTGCCCTGACCTCGCGGCGAACGCGACGTTCCTCCCACGCCAGAACGCTGTTGTGGGCCCCGATCCGGGTCAGCAGAGCGGCGATCGCATCGCCATCCTTCACTACGACGCGATCGACGCCGCGTACCTCGCGGGCCTTGGCGGAGATGCCCAAGCGGCGAGCTGCACCCACGAGGGCAAGAGCCGACTCCGGACCCGGGCAGGTGATCTCGAGGGCGCAGGAGCGGCCCGGCTCGGTCAGCGAGCCGTGGGCGAGGAAGGCACCGCGCCAAGCCGCCACAGCGCAGCAGACCAAGCCGTTCACCACGTTCTGCGGCAAGCCTCGAACCGGGCGGCCCCGGACATCCAGCAAACCGGTCTGGCGGGCCAATGCCTCGCCGTCCTTGACGATGCGGACGATGTAGTGGCTGGCCTTGCGCAGCCCGCCCGAGGCCAGAATGTGTACCTCGCTCGGGTAACCGAACAGGTCCGCGATCGCGGTGCGCAACCGGCGAGCCACGGCCCCGGTGTCGAGCTCAGCCTCCACAACCACACGGCCGGACACGATGTGCAGGCCACCTGCAAAGCGCAGCAGAGCAGCCATCTCGGACCGCCTGCAACAGGGTTTGGGCACGTCGACCCGGCTCAGCTCATCTTTCACCGCTGCGGTCATCGCCATCGTGTCGTCACCTCGGGGCCGGTCTGCTGAGAGTTCGTACGTGCTTAACGAGCGGTGCCCAATAGGGGCACCAACGCCTGGCCCATTCGGACCGGATCGTGTCTTGCCGTTCCGTCTTGGACGGCCACGGCCGCCAAAGCGATCCGGGCACCGAGTGATTCTGCCGCATTGGCGACCGGATCGGGGTCTGGAACGGCGTTGCTGTCGACAAGAACAATATCTACCCGCAAATCAGGGAGATATCGGGCTAGGGCCCCCAGATGGTCTGGAAGGGACAGACCAGCCGTTTCGTTGTCGGCGGCGAGGTTCAGAGTGACCAGACGGCGAGCCGGGCTGGCCACGATCGCCTTGGCCAGATCGGGCACGAGCAGGTGCGGGATGACGCTGGTGTACCAACTGCCCGGGCCGAAAAGCAGCCAATCGGCCTCGGCTATGGCGGCGATCGCCTCGGCACAGGCGAGCGGGGCGGGTGGAATGATCCGCACCTCGAGCACCCGTCCCGGCGCCACCGCGACTTCGTGCTGGCCGCGCACCGTGATCACCCGGTGGCCCTGATCCAGGTCGGCCTCGATCCCCAATGGCTCACAGGCCATCGGAAGCACCCGGCCCA
>DPJL01000376.1:0-7388 GCA_003543035.1 Micromonosporaceae bacterium
AACCTACCCTTGACCCCCACTCTTCCCCTACCCGCCGCTCTTCCGATCTGCCACCGCCGTTGGAATCGACGATGCCCTGATTCGAGCCGAGCGCACCGTAGTTGTAGAGCCCGGTGCCGACATTGCGCTGAGTGCTGCCGTGCAGCGCATAGCCGCCGTAGGCCGCGCCCTGCCAGAACACCCATTTGCCGGCCGAACGCCAATGCCAGGCCACTCGACTGGTACCGGAAAGAATCCCCCAGTGCACATGCGGCCCCGAGGCAGCGCCTCCACCACAGAGGTTCTTGCCGATGTTGCCCAGCGCCGTCCCCACCCCGATGGTCGACCCTGGGGTCAATGAGGTCAGGTTCCACAGGTGGTAGTAGTCGGTGGTATAGCCGCTGGCGTGGTAGACACGGCGCCACCCACCAGGAGTGCCGCCATTGGAGCTGTCCGCACACATGGTGTAGACCGTGCCACCGCCGGCCGCCCGCACGATGCCGTCACCGCCGGCCAGGTCCAATGAGCTGTAGGGGCTGTCGGTGCCGGCCCAGCCATGCGGGCCACCGGTCATGTTCCAAGTCGCCCCGACCGCGTAGGGCAGCCGTAAGCCGGTGTTGTTGGACAGAGCCTGGACCGACATGTCCCGCGCCGAGAAGGTCGACTTCTCCTGCTTGCTGAAGATGGATTCGGGTGCTCTGGCCGCCAGGTCACTGAAGCCGGCGGTACCGTCCAAATTGACCGTCCAGGTTGGACCGGTTCGTTCGGCTAAGAAGAGCCACGCCTGCGGGTATTGGCCCGGCAGATTCGCGACTCGCAGCATGGCCGAGCCAAAAGCCCAGCCCTTTTCCTGCCGCTGAGGCATGACCTGATGTCCGCGAGCGTGGCCGTTCTTGGCGGCCAGCGCGGCAACCACGGCTTGATCGAGCGAAGGCTCCGAAACGGAGGCCGGTGCGGGAGCGGCAAGCAACGCACCCGCGAGCACAGCGGCCGTGACCAATGTCAACGGCGTCCTTAGGTGTATGCGCATGCCGTCAGGAACGCATGGCCCACCTGCCCTGGCCGGGGTCACCGAACAGATGCAGAACAGGCTCCGAACTTGCTACCTTGAACCGCACAAACCGTTTGTCTTCGATGTCTGGGGGCTTTCGAACATGGCCCAGGACGAGCTGTCCAGATCGGACGCGGCGGTCGCTCTCGGCCACGAGTTGCGGCGGTTGCGGCAAGCCCGTGGGCTCTCCCAGCGAGCCCTCACCAAGATGCTGGGCCTGAGCGCCCACAGCAACATCGCGGACTATGAACACGGCCGCCGGATCCCGCCACGCGACATCGTCAACGACTGCGATCGCCTCCTCAACGCCGGTGGCGAGCTGAGCGCGCAACTGGATCGCGCCCTGGCACAACGGGCGCAACCCGTCGCCCAGGCTCCGCCTGTTCCGGTCGGCGGCATGCGGCGCCTGGCTTCGGTGGCGGTGCTCGCCGTCTCCGTGATCGTGTTGCTGAGCTGGTCACAGGTGCGCCCGGACAGCCCCGCGGTGGCATCGTCCATTTGGGACGGTAACGACCCCAAGGCCGCGGGCTGCGCCGATGACGCCACCTCGATCGACGCCCAGCCGATCCGCGCCCACGCCACCCAACTCCAGCTCGGTACGGTCCACCTGCGCTACTCCCCGCATTGCCAAGCCGCCTGGGCGAAATTCGAGCCGCTACCGCCGCCGTCGCCTCAGCAACAGGTCATGGTGGTGGTCGAAACGATCAGGCCGGCCGACGGGATGAAGACCGTCTTTCACTACCCCGGTCTCGAGCAGATCTACGGCGACATGCTGTTGACCGGCCCGGGATGCGTGCAGGCGACGGCCTCCGTTCAGGTCGCCGACGAGATCGAGGCGACCGGGAGTACGGCCTGCCTCACGCCGACCCTGGCCGCAAAATAATCTTCTCGCGCAGGATCCGCAGGAAGTCCGCGCTCTCATCCATCGGCCTTGCCCCATAGAAGACGCCGACGCCCATGCTGCCGTGATCGATCCAGGCGCAGATCACCACGGCCTTTCCCTTGTCATCCTTGCCGTTGGCACACTTCAGCTGGCCGCCCATCTCGCCGGTGGGATAGGGCTTGATGTCGGAGAGGTTCTCCCCCGCGCCCTGAATGGCCTTCTTCAGCTCAGCACCCGGATCCCAGATAAGCAGCGTCGCGCCGAAGACGATCACCTGGCGATCCTTGGCCTTCGGGTCGGCGAAAGCGGCGACGAAGGCGTCGTCCACGCTCTGCTCGGAGCGGATCCGGTGCGCCGCCTCCATCGCGACCAACCGGACCACATCGGTGTCATCGCGGCGCAACCCGGCCACGTCCTGCGGCATCGCAGCGATGCGCGACGGATACTGCTCCCAGACCGGGCCGGTGATCGCCGCGCATACCCCGCAACAGATCACGCTCAGCAGGCCCAGGATGCCCAGTACCCAGGGCCAGCGCCGCTTGCGCACCACCTCAACGAAGACGACCTGCGGCATGACCCCGGTCTGCGGCATCTCCGCGCCCGCCGGGACGGAAGCACGCCCCTCCCACGGATCGGAGGGGGGCGGCAGCTTCGCGGTATGGGGGTCGGTCACCGGGGCAGGGTATAGCCTGCCGCGAAACCGTCGCTAGAGCGTGGTCGTCTGGTATTTCGCGCGCAGCATGGACAGGTCCTCCGGCGTCGGAATATGCCCGGCCACCACCATTTCGTGCACCTCACGGAAGTAGTTCTCGTAGCCGCCGGGCCGGAACAGCCCGATGATCAGTGCCGGCACGGCGGCGGCGTTGCGGAAGCCGTGAGCCACCCCGGGCGGGACCGAAACCGTGCCGCCTGCCCCAACGACCTCTTGGGAAGGTGGCATATCAAAGGTGACCTCGCCGGCCACGATCACGAACTCCTCGGTGTGCCCGTGGTGGATGTGCGGCATCGCGCCCATCGCTCCGGCCGGCAGGCTGAACTCCACAATGGACAGTGCGCCGGCGGTGTCCTCGCTGCGCAGCCGGATAAGACATTCACTCGGGCCGACATGCAGCCGCTCCACTGGCCCGGGATGGATGATCGCCGTCATGGCCCTATGATCGCAGCCCGCTCCGGCTAAGATGCCGCTAGGGGGATTGTCATGGTTAGCCCGATTGCAGCGGAAAAGCACGGCCAGACATTCGATTTTCTCGATGTTGATGGGGATGGGTATCTCCAGCGTGCCGACTTCGAGGCGATCGCGGCGCGGCTGGCCGCGGGAGCCAACGCGAAGGACATGGCAGTCGTGCGAGCGGCCTACCTTCAGTTCTGGCACAGCCTTTCCATGCACCTCGGCGTGGACCTGGACGGCCGGATCACCCGCGACGAATACATCGACGGGCTCGATGGCGTGGCCAAATCCTCCCCGCACGCCTTCGATCTGGCCATCGCGCAGATGCCCCGGGCAATCCTCGCCCTCTACGACAGCGATCGCGACGGAATGCTGAGCCGCAAGGAGTTCCTCGCGATGCAGCAAGCGCTCGGGGTGCCGGATGACCGGGCGAAGATCGCATGGCTGGCGATCGACCGGGACGCGGACGGAATGATCCGCGGTGAGGAGCTCCTGTCGGCCTGCCGGGAATTCGTGCTCAGCGAAGACCTGCACGCTCCGGGCAACTGGCTCTTCGGTGGCCTAAAACCACCCAAACCTCGACTCTACTTCTGACCAGCCGTCCGGGCCAGGCGGATTAGGCTTAAAGGCTGAAAACCCCGGTAAATCATTGGTTACACGCTTATTGCGGGGTAAGGATCGAGGTTGGTCGGCGTCAACAACGGCGTCGGCGCTGACCACAAAAGCCCCCTAACCTCCCGCAGCCCTGCGAAACCGGCCCGCGACGCGGATGAGTTGCTCGGCCAACTCCGGGGCGTTCTCGACTTCGAAGTCGACCTCCAGCGCGCCAAGGAGGAAAGCCAAGCCGTGCGGGTTGTCGGCTCCTAGGTGGAGCAGACAGCTGTTGTCATCGATCGGCTCTATCCGTCCATAGCTCGCACTGTCCTGCGCCACAGGTGAATCCGCCGAGACGTGCAGCCGGATCGTTGCCTGGTACGGCCATCGCTGCGCAACCCGTTGTGCCACAAAGGTTGCGGCATCGCCATCGGGAAGCTCGCGCGGGGTGAATCTCGGCCCGGCCGGGGTCCACGGGCGCATCCGGTCCACCCGGAAGGTGCGCCAGTCATTGCGCTCGACATCCCAGGCCACGAGATACCAACGCCTGCCCCACATCACGAGATGATGCGGCTCGGCCATGCGGAGGCTTTCGGAGCCGCTGTGCCCGCGATAGTCGAATCTGAGCCGCTGGTGATCCCGGCAGGCCGCGCCAATCGTCGTGAGCACCTCGGCGTCCACGGTTTCGCCCCAGCCTGGCGTGCGCACTGTCGAGATCTGCATCGAGTTGACCCGATGCCGGAGCCGAACCGGGAGCACCTGCTCCAGCTTGACCAGCGCCCGCAGTGCCGTCTCACCAAGCCCTTCGACGCTGCTGCCGGTCGTGCTGCGCAGCCCGATCGCGATCGCCACCGCCTCCTCGTCGTCGAGCTGCAACGGGGGCAGCTCGGCTCCGGCGCCCAGCCGATAACCGCCGTCGATGCCTTTGCTCGCCTCCACCGGATAGTCGAGGTCGCGCAGCTTGTCCACGTCGCGGCGCACGGTCCGGGTGCTCACCCCAAGGCGATCCGCCAGCTCCGCACCGGACCAGTCCCGCCGTGTCTGCAACAGAGTCAGCAGTCGCAGCAGCCGAGCGGAGGTTTCCTTCATGTCCAAAAGTCTGCCATGACTATAGGACAGGAGTTGTCCTCTAGTGCCGATAGCTTGAGGTCATGAGCGAATCGATCACACCCTTCCGCATCGAGATCCCGCAGGCCGACCTCGATGACCTGAACCGACGGCTGGAGCTGACCCGGTGGCCGGATGAGCTTCCCGGAGTGGGCTGGACCCGCGGTGTTCCGCTGAGCTATCTGCAGGAGCGCACCAACTATTGGCGCACCGGCTTTGACTGGCGGGCGGGCGAGGCCCGGCTGAACGCCTTCCCCCACTTCCTCACCACGATCGACGGCCAGACGATCCACTTCCTGCACCTGCGCTCGGCCAATCCGGACGCCGTCCCGCTGCTGCTGATGCACGGCTGGCCCGGCTCCTTCGCCGAGTACATCGACGTCATCGAGCCGCTAAGTGTTGACTTTCATCTGATCATTCCGTCGGTACCAGGCTTCGGCTTCTCCAAACCGTTGAGCAGCCCCGGATGGACCGGCAGTCGCATTGCCGCCGCCTTCATCGAGCTGATGGCGCGGCTCGGCTACGAGCGCTATGGCGTGCACGGTGGCGATGTCGGGGCGTTCATCGCGCCGGAGATGGGACATCAGGCCGGTGACCGGATCATCGGGATCCACCTCAGCGCGATGCTCAACTTCCCCGCGGGAGAGGAGGGTGAGATGGATGGACTGTCCGAAGTGGAGAAACAGCGCTGGGCGGATCTGGAGGTGGCCAACGACGGCTACTTCCAGATCCAGTCCAAGAGTCCGCAGACCCTTGCCTATGGCTTGCACGACTCCCCCACCGGGCAACTCGCCTGGATCGGCGAACAATTCAAAGCGTGGACCGAGTCGGAGGTCGACCGCGACTGGTTGCTCACCAATGTGAGTCTCTACTGGTTCACCGGCACCGCCGGGTCTTCAGCCCAGCGCTACTACGAGGCGGTCAACGATCCGGGAGCGTGGGCGCCCAAGGGACGCGGCACCGTCCCCACCGGTGTGTTGGTGGCGGCAGCTCACGAATACGCCATCCGGCCCTGGGCCGAGCGCGACCTCAACATCGTGCGCTGGACCCAATATGACCGCGGCGGGCACTTCTTCGCCCTGGAGCAGCCGGAGCTGTTCGTTACCGACCTCAAGGAGTTCTTCCACAATGTCTAAGGTGTTCACCCGGCGAGCGCTCAATCGCGCCACGTTGCAGCGGCAGATGTTGCTACGTCCCGAGGATGTTCCGGCGGCGGAAGCGGTGGAGCGTCTCGCCGGGTTGAACGCGCAGGACCCGAGGCCGCCCTACCTGTCGCTGTGGGCGCGGCTGGCGGGCTTCGAACTCGATGACCTCACCAAGCTCCTCTACGACCGCAGTGTCGTTCGGTCGTCGATGATGCGAGGCACCCAGCATATGGTTGCGGCGCAAGACTTTCTAGCGTGGCGGCCACTACTCCAGCCGCTGATGAGTCGCCTGCAGCGTTTCGTCGGCAAGGCGACCACGGGGGTCGACCTTGCCGAGTTGGCGGCGGTGGCAAGGGAAATGCTTACCGGTAAGACCCTGACTCGCCCGGAGTTGGGGCGGCTGCTCGCCGAACACCGGCCGAGCGCCGAACCCGCCGCACTCGCCTCCTCGGTGCAGTTTCTGGTGCCGCTGATCCATCCGCCGCCCAGTGGTACCTGGGGCAAGTGGGGTGCCACGCCTTTCGTCCTCGGCGAGGAGTGGCTCGGCCGTCCAATGAGGACACCGGACGGCCCGCAAGAGATGATCAAACGGTACCTGGCCGCCTTTGGACCGTCGTCGGTCATGGACATCCAAGCCTGGTCCGGCCTTACCCGGCTACGTGAGCTGGTGGAAGCGCTTGGGCTGCAAAGCTTTTCCAGCGAGGACGGGCAGGTGCTCTATGACCTGCCCGATGCGCCCCGGCCCGATCCTGACACTCCCGCACCGGTGCGCTTCCTGCCCGAGGTGGACAACCTCCTGCTGGGCCACGCCGATCGCACCCGCATCATGACAACCGAGGTGCGCCAACAGGTCTGCATCGGTGCGGTCGTCAAAGCCACTGTGCTCGTGGACGGCTTTGTCCAAGGCGTCTGGTCCGTCAAACGGGATAACGGCCGGGCCACCCTCGAAATCGAGCTCTTCCACAAGGTCGATCCGGCAGTCCTGGAGGAGGAAGCCATGCGCCTGCTCGCCTTCGCCGCCTCGGACGCAGCCGAGCACGACATCCGCATCGGCTAACGAGCCAGCCGCTCGGCTAGGAATTCTTCCCAGGTCCGCTCGCCCACGGTGGTCCCCTCGAGAGCCAGATTCTCGCCCGCGCGGTAGGCACGGCCGGCCTTTCCTGGCATCCGAACGGGCAGCATCAACCGGCGCTTGCCTTGCGCCTGAAGGTATCCACGGATCAGCTCGCCCATTGCGTACACCTTCGGCCCGGCCAGATCGGGCACCAGACCGGCCGGCTTGCCGAGCGTCAGCTCCACGAGGCGGGCCGCCACCTCGCGTGAATCGACCGGCTCGAACCGCAGCCCGCCCGGGACCGGGATCACCGGCAGCTTTGCCATCTTCTGCGCCATGGTCAGCACGAGGTCATGGAATTGGGCCGCACGCAGGATCGTCCACGGCACGCCGGAGTCGATCACGGC
>DPJL01000376.1:7729-11459 GCA_003543035.1 Micromonosporaceae bacterium
CCGATGACTGAGATGTACACCACGTGCTGCACGCCGGCTCGTGCTGCGGCCCGGACCAGATTGCGGGTCGCCTCGTCATCGCCCTTGGGGCCACCCGCAAGATGCAAAATGATCTCGGCACCGTTCACCGCCGCGTCGATCCCGTCGCCCTTGAGCAGGTCACCGGTCACGTACTCGATGCCGTCGGTCGACGGGCGGCTGTGCCGGCTGAGCAACCGCACTTTGCTGCCCGCCTCACGCAACAGCGGCACGACATGGCTGCCGAGCGTGCCCGTGCCACCGGTGAGCAGAATGGTTGAAGTCATGTCGGGTCTCCCATGTTCTATAACGGTTTTCGTTGGTCTACTTTTGTGACACCGCAGGGGGAAGGAATGTGACAGGTGGCCGAGCGCGATTTGCTGGCAGGTTTCGAGGAACACCGGCCCCGGCTGCGAGCGGTGGCCTATCGGATGCTCGGCTCGGCCAGCGAAGCTGACGACGCCGTTCAGGAAGCCTGGCTACGCATCGGTCGCGCCGACACCGGCAGCGTGGAGAACCTTGCGGGATGGCTGACCACAGTGGTCGCCCGGGTGTGCCTGAACATGCTGCGCTCACGCGAGTCACGGCGTGAGGACTTCCTCGACCCCCAGGTGACCGACCCCATAGTCAGCCCCGAAGCCGGGAGCGATCCTGAGCACGAAGCGGAGCTGGCCGACTCGGTGGGCCTGGCAATGCTGGTGGTGCTCGACACATTGGCGCCCGCTGAACGGCTCGCGTTTGTGTTACACGACATGTTTGCTGTGCCGTTCGAGGACATCGCTCCGCTGATCGAGCGATCTCCGGCTGCGACGAGGCAGCTCGCTAGCCGAGCGCGCCGCCGGGTGCAGGGGCAGACCCCGGCTCCCGACAGCGACGTTGCCCGCCAACGTGACGTCGTCAACGCCTTCCTGGCCGCCTCCCGCGGCGGGGACTTCGAGGCGCTGGTCGGGCTGCTCGATCCGGACGTGCTGCTGCGAGCCGACCGGGCGGCCGGCCCCACCCCCGCACCTATCTTCATCCGCGGTGCCCTTGCTGTGGCCAGGGGCGCGGGCGCCGCCGCGGAACGCGCCCGGATCAGCCAACCGGCACTGGTGAACGGAGCGGTCGGCCTCGTGATGGCCCGCCGGGGACGGCTTTTCCTGGTACTGGCTTTCACGATCACAGACGGCAGGATCACCGAGATCGACGTGATCGCGGATCCGGATCGCCTGCAACAACTCGATATCGCCGTGCTCGTGTAGCTTCTCGTTTGATCTGTCGGCGACTACCTGTATGCAGCGGGCGCACGCGGGCGACCAGAGGCTGCCGATGTGGAACGACTTCTGGACCGCTGTCTACCAGGCGATCGACGACTGACCGCGGGGACCGGAGACCGCCAAGCCAGGCGGCGGTGTCCGCACGCGCCGCCGCCCGGAGACCGGACCAGTGACCTACTCATTCGAAGGTGTTCTCCCGGTTGGGAGCGGGACCTGCCCGCGATGACGACCAGCCGCATTCTCATGCCGCGATCCGAGCGTCCAAAGTGGATCAGGCTGTGAAACAGCGCAGTGGATGCTCTAGGCCTAGGTGTAGGTTCCGCAGTTGGTTTATCAACGGCAAGGCCGTGACCTGGGCGTCCGCGGTTGCGGGCAATGCGGGTCGGATCGGTCGTCCAGGGTTGTGTAGCAATCGGGAGCTAGTGTCCCGTGACTCTGGTTCCTTTATGTCCAAACCGAATAGCGATTCGGTCACGTCGAATGACCCTCAACGCTGGGAATTGTCGCCTGAACGGCTCTTACAAGTTTTCCGTGCCGTGGGAGGGGGCGGTGCTGGGGGATCGACTCTGGCTAGCGCAGCGGGCCAGCGATGACGCCAGCGCCGTCGAGCAGCCGGGTCGCCGTTCTCCTGGTCAGAAGAGCCTCGCGTGCCACTCCTCGGCCGAGACAATGTCGGGCATCGCAGTTGAGGTCATACCCGAACCTACGCCCAGGGCCGCCGACAAACTTCCTGGCGGCGACCGAGGCGTCGGCGATACGCTGCGCGGATGCCCGAACTGGTGTCGAAGCGCGCACAGGTCGCACGCATCCGCGGCACAGCCGTGCGGGCGCTTGCGGACTACCCGGTCGACGAGCCACGCCTGTCGTTCATCGCGCACGGCGAGAACACCACGTTTCGGGTCGACTCCCGCGATGCCCGATTCCTGATGCGCGTACACCGGCCGAACCGGCACGGCCGTGGAGTCGATTCGCGGGTCGCGGTCGGATCGGAGCTGGACTGGCTGGCCGCATTGCAGGCAGACACGGATCTGAGCGTCCCGACGCCGATCCGGGCCCGCAGTGGACAGTGGACCACCGTCGCCGACGGCCGGGTCTGCTCGGTCCTCGGCTGGCAGAACGGACGAATGCAGGCGGCCAATCCGCGGTCCGTGCACTTCCGGCGATTGGGCGGCATCCTCGCCCGTTTGCACGATCACGCTTCGGTGTGGGCTCCGCCATCCGGGTTCGTACGCATGCGGTGGGACTGGGAAACCTTCTTCGGCAACACCATGGAGTACGGCGGCGTGTCCGCAGCCGGGTGCTGGGACCTGCTGCCAGCGCCGGTGCGCGCGCAATTCGATGAGGTCGCGCGCCGGATGCGTACTGTCATGGCGGGTCTTGGATCGAAGCCGGACGCCTTCGGACTGATCCATGCCGACCTGCATCTGGAGAATGCTCTGTTCGACGGTGATACGGTGCGGCTGATCGACTTCGACGACTGCGGATTCGGTTACTGGCTCTATGACATTGCGGTGCCACTGTGGGAATATCGCGGCCGGGCCGACTACACCGCGATCCGTGCGGCGCTTCTCAATGGCTACGGTGAACGCCGCGAGCTGCCCGATCTCACTCACCTGGACGACTTCATCGCCACTCGAGACGTGGCATTCGGCCTGTGGTTCGCCGGGATGGCTCAGGTCAATCCGGCATTCACTGCCGACCTGGACAAGGTGATGGACTCCATCCAGCGGTCACTTGATCGAGTGCTGTGACTGTGTCCTCGTTCAGACCCGCAGTTCGGTGGAAAGCCGGGCCACCATTCCCCGCCGGGTCATCGTACTAATTGCGTGGGCTGTATACGTAAAGCCAGGTCTCTCGACCGTCGTCGTCGATCTCGGGCTCACTGGACTCCCGAATGTAGTGGGCATCGACACCGTCAGGATCGTCATTCCACGGCTCAAGGTCCCACTCATCTTCAAGAGTCCGGCGGCATGCGCCACAACCTAGCCAGGGGCGGGCCCGTGGAGACGACAAAAGACCCCGCCTCTATGGTGGACCGATGGCGTCGGTCAAGCAGTTCCAAGTCACGTTCGACTGCGCACAACCTGAGCGCGTCGCTCGTTTCTGGTCCGAGGTGCTGGGGTACGTCGTACCGCCGCCACCGGAGGGGTTCGCCACTTGGGACGATTTCGATCGCGCACTGCCCCCTGAGCATCAGGGTCCAGCGTTCGCATCATGCGCTGATCCCTCAGGTGTGGGCCCGCGACTGTTCTTCCAGCGCGTTCCCGAAGGCAAGGTCGTCAAGAATCGGGTGCATCTTGACGTGCGGGTCGGCACCGGGCTCGTGGGTGAACAGCGCCTGGCCGCACTTGAGGCCGAATGCGCACGACTGGTCCCGCTCGGCGCGGTACGCGTGCGGCTACTGCTTGCCGATGACGACAACGAGTCATGCCTTGTGATGCAGGACATCGAGGGCA
>DPJL01000019.1 GCA_003543035.1 Micromonosporaceae bacterium
CCGCGGGCTATTGCGGCTCGGGTCGCTTACGTTCCTGGTACCGGCTTCTATGCCGATGGAAGCGGTCAGCAGCACATGCGGTTGAATTTCTCCTATCCCACCCCGGAGCGCATCCGGGAGGGCGTGCGCCGGCTTGCCGGCGTGGTCGAGCAGGAGGCCGCGATGCGGGCCGTTTTCAATGGAGCACTGTGAACGTTCTGGTACTTGCCGGGGGACTGTCCTACGAGCGTGATGTTTCGCTGCGCTCCGGCCGCCGGGTGATCGACGCTCTGCGAACGGCGGGGATCGACGCTGAGATGCGCGATGCCGACATCAGCCTGTTGCCTTCGCTCGCCGCGGATCCGCCCAGCGCGGTCTTCATCGCGCTGCACGGCTCGACCGGCGAAGACGGTTCACTTCGTGGCGTTCTGGAGCTGTGCGGCGTGCCCTATCTCGGCCCCGACGCGCGCGCATCGCGTCTGGCCTGGGATAAGCCTTCGGCCAAGGCGGTTTTGCGGGAAGCCGGCATCCCGACGCCCGACTGGGTCGCGTTGCCGCATGACCGTTTCTCCGAGCTGGGCGCCGTTGCGGTCCTCGACCGGATCGTGGACCGGCTTGGCCTACCACTGATGGTGAAGCCCGCGCAGGGTGGTTCTGGCTTGGGTGCGACCGTCGTGACGGAAGCTGCCACGCTCCCCGCCGCGATGGTCAGCTGCTTTGCGTACGACCAGACCGCGCTCATCGAGCGCTATGTGGACGGCGTGGATGTGGCCGTGTCCATTCTCGACCTGGGGGAGGGGCCGGTCGCGCTGCCGCCGGTGGAGATCGTGCCAAGCAACGGCGTCTACGACTACGCGGCCCGCTACACCGCCGGATTGACAACCTGGCACGCCCCGGCCCGTCTCGATCCTGAGGTGCACGACGAGGTGGTCCGGATAGCCCTCGCCGCACACATCGCCCTTGGCCTGCGGGATCTGTCGCGAGTGGACTTGATCGTCACTCCGGCGGGCGAGATAACGGTGCTTGAGGTGAACGTGTCGCCCGGCATGACCGAGACTTCATTGCTGCCGATGGCTGTTCAGGCCGCGGGCCTCGATCTGGGCGAAGTGCTCGCCCAGATCGTCCAGCGCGCCGCTGATCGTAAGAGCTAGTCCTCGGCCATCTTCGACGGCGCCTGCCAGTCAATCCTCGGCGGCTGCGCGAGTGCTTCTCCACCGAACTCAGCAAGCCACGCCGCCACGTGCGCCAGGCTTTCCTTCCACTGCGCCTCAGGAATGGACGGCATGATGTCGTCCCACATCGGCAAGAACGTGCCGCGCAGCTGTAGCTGTCCCTTGGGCCGCGCCATGAACCAGAGATGCAGGTGCGCAGCGCCATCGCCCCAGCGGTACATGTGAACCCTGGCAACGTCGTCTAGCGAACGGATAGCCCGCTCGAGACGCACACTCATCACGCCGAGCTCGGCGGCAAGCAGGTTGGGCAGATCGCCCATGTCCAGATGAGACCGCGGCTCCAGGAGCAGAACCATCGGCAAGCCAGTCGGCTTGTCCAGGGCACGCACCCGCCAGCGTTCGTTGACCCAGATGTACGCGTCGTCAGAGGTGTTACAGGCCGTACAGTCTGCGATTTCCTCGCCTTTGCGGGGCGGTTCGGTCTCTACCGCAGGTTCGAGCGACTTCACGGTGAAGTCGCCCTCGAATGGGAATGAGGGCCATGTCGTAAAGCCCGGAAGGGTCGCTTGCGACGGCGTAGAGGAGTCAGCCACCAGGCGAATCTAGTCCAAGCAGAGCCCCAAGGACATAGGCCGGGTCCCAAAGAGGTGTCTGTGGATAACTCTGTGGATGGCCGTAACCTTTTGAGGCCGACGCCGCCGTCAGGCAAAGCACAAAGGTGTGATTTCCCTTGGGAGAGAAGGGATTCACTGGATGCGGGTACCGGTTTCACGTGAAACATCACGCAGGGTCGCCTGTGGATAACTCCCGCTTGAATGTGGATAGAGGCTGGGGATAGACCGGTTTGCTCACCAGTTTCACGTGAAACTGGTGTGGCTTTCTCACCGGTTGGCCTGTGTGCTTATCCACAGCCGCAGTTTCTGTCGGGTCCGCAGGTGTGTGTGTGCGAGCCAGGGAACACCCCTCTCTCCCATGGGCTAGATAGAGTATCTACGTTGCAGCCCTGCGGCCTTGGCCCCAACTGGTTTCACGTGAAACGTCGAAGATCGCGCCGTCGAGCTTGGCCCTCCCGGCCTGGCCCTTCCGGGCAACCAGGTTGGGGCAGTGGCCAGGCCGTCCCGTCTGCTGGCAGGGCCGTCCGCCTGCCGACTGGCTCAGGCCAAGGCCTCGGGCCCTGCAGGCCGAGCGGCAAATCATGACTGGTAGCCGGGCGCCCACCCGGCACGTCGTTTCCTCCCGTGCCCTTAGGTCTGGGCTCCCAGTGGCCTGGTGCCTGGCTGGTGGCTCGCCGGTCATGGCACTCGACCACACTCTTTCGACGGGGTGTGTTGTGGCCGGAGTCCTGCGGCTGCCAGGGCTTCGCCGCCACGCCACTGCGGCGCCGCCCCAGCGGCATCCCCGGTCTTTTCGAAGGTGTCTGGCACTGCGGGCTAATCCCGAGCCCTCAGCAGATCTCGGTCAAAGGTTCGACGGGTGAGACGGGTGAGTGGCGCCGCACCGACCTGGACAGCCGGTCCACAATGGAGCCGCTTGAGCATCGCGCTTCGGTGGCGCCCAGTGCCTGCGCACCCACGGCACCGAACCGCGGACTGGTGTTGCGTGGGGATTGTCGTCGGCTCGATGCGCATCGGTTGCACCGGCATCATCTCGCGCGGCGGCTCCGTCATGGCGGCCTGCCTCTGGCGTCGCGGACCACGTATCGTCTGCGATCGTGGATCACCTGGCGGCGACGATAGCGGTGGCAGTCGGCGTCTTTGCCGGCACCAACGTGGATGACCTCATCATCCTGACTGTCTTGTTCCTATCCTCGCGCGCCAGTGGGTCACCCAAGGGATGGCAGATCTGGGCCGGCCAGTACACCGGAATAGCCGTCCTGATCGCAGCCTCCGCCATCGCCGCCATGGGACTGTCTGTCGTGCCCGACCGATGGGTTGGCTTGCTCGGTCTGGTCCCCTTCGGGCTGGGTGCATGGGCCATGGCCAAGACGATCCGAGCCCATGGTGCCGACGACCTTCCTTCGCCGGCGGTTGCCAGGAGCATGGCCGCTGTCGCTGGAATAACCGTGGCCAACGGCGCGGACAACATCTCCGTCTACACCCCACTCATGCGCACCGTCGGACTGGCAGACAGCCTCGTCACCATCGCCGTCTTCGCCATCCTCGTCGCGGTCTGGGTAAGTGCGGGGTCGTGGCTCGGTTCGCATCGCAAGGTTGTAGCCATCATCAACCGCTACGGGCATTGGATCGTCCCTGCGGTCTTCATGCTCATCGGCGCGGTCATTCTCATCGAGTCCGGTGTCCTAACTCGAATTGGTTCCTGACAGCTGTCGAAGGCCGAGCCGTGGCGTCGTGCTGGCGCTCCTTTAGCTAGTCGCCACCCGTGTAGAGGCAGAACGGATGGCCGGCCGGGTCGAGCAACACGCGTACGTTGTCCTGAGGTTGAAACGTGGCTTCCTGCGCCCCGAGCTCAACTGCGTGAGACACAGCCACTTCGAGGTCGACCACCTCGAAGTCGAGGTGCAGCATCATCTGCTGCTGCCCGTCGACGTTCGGCCACATGGGCCGGACATAGCCTTGCGCAGTCTGAGTCGCCAGGTATGCCACCCCACTTGTCGGACCCAAAGTGCAGTGGTTGTCCGACTCCTTCGCGATTTCCCAGCCGAGTAGGTCGGAGTAGAAGTGGGCCAGCGCCCGAGCGTCGGGGGCATCCAGAACCACACCCCACCAATCTGACCTGGACCACCGATCGATGCTGTCATCAGACTCATTGCGGCCACGCATAGGGACATCGTGCCACTGGCTCGTCGGTGAGCTCAAGATGGTGAGGACACTGCGGCCATCACCGAAACGCGCGCCGAAATTCCCTAGCAGTTCCTCCCCGTCGGGGCTCACGAGAACGGGCGAAGGCTCGGCCGACTCTGTTGGTAGTCTCCTTTGGTTTCACGTGAAACATTGCGGAGTGTGCGATGCCTGAGTTCGACCTCGACGTACTGGTGATAGGTGGCTCGGGCGTGGACACCATAGTTCGTGTCCCGCAGTTGGACATGCCTTTGGCTGACAGCCACATGGTGCCTATGGTTCAAACACGGGTCGGCCACACGGGCGACAACGTGGCGCTTGGATGTCGCGCCCTAGGTCTGCGAACTCGACTTGTCGACTTCTTGGGCAACGATGCCGAGGGTCGCATGGTGCGCGAGCACCACGAGGACGCCGGGCTCCTGTGCGGCTGGGCAATAGGAGGTATCACGAAGCGGGCCGCGAATCTCGTCGACCCGGCCGGGCGTCGCATGTCGTTCTACGACACTCGAACCGATGCAGATGCGCGACTGCCCGACGAACTCTGGCTCTCACACGCCGGCCGCAGTCGGCACGTCCACGTCTCCATTACCCACCCGAGTCAGTTCGTGCTGCGAGGTTTGCCATCCGGACCCTCCATCTCGACCGACCTTCACAACTGGGATGGCCTGAACCAGTACCACCTTGAGTTTGCGGAGGCGGCGGACATCGTCTTTCTAAGCATCGCAGCACTGCCGGAATACGAGCGCAGCATGAGGCAGATTCTCCGGGGACGTGCCCACGTCGTCGTGGCGACCGCTGGCGCGGATGGCTGCTATCTAATGACAGAGGATGGTCCACTGCGTCACTTCCCGGCTGCGCCGGTCTTCGGTGAGGCCGTCGATTCGAACGGCGCCGGCGACGCATTCGTCTGCGGGTTTCTCTACGGCCGGCTCGGAGGACTCTCACTGGAGGAATCGGTGCGGCTTGGCTCGCTTGCTGGGGCCTACGCATGCACCATCCCGGCCACCGAAACGCGCCCGCTCACCTTGGAGCGCCTGCGCGATGTTTCACGTGAAACATCGCCGAACGCGGTGTGAGCCGACACGTAGAGGCCAAGACCGTCGAGGCAGCAAAGCATCGGCGCACCGCAGGATCGGCTTCCTGGCGCTAAGTCGTGATGCCAAAATGCGGGCCAATACAGAGGCCGTGCGCCCACGTGGCCCCGGCGTCTGAAGTCCTGCAAACGCATATCCGACGACGGTTCTGGATCGGGAGCGCCACTCAGACGTGCAATCGGGGGAGTCGTGGGTGCAAGCCGTCAAAGGCCGGCGATCCCAGGACGGGCCGCCCCGAAACCGAGGGTGCGAAACATCCAGCCCCACAGAGTGCCCCGCTCGAACCACATTTGGGAACGAACGGAGCTGCGGTCGTGGCGCCTCCTTCCATCTGCGCGGACCTGCGTGCACCACGAAAGCAAGCGGCACGCCATGGTGCGCCGACAACGCACAACCGATATTTCGCCTGCACGCCGCCGACCACGCCACCGGGAGAGACTCCCGCCCCTCTGCGTCCTCGGCTGCGTCCGGGTCGTCAAACGCGCTAGCCGACGCCGGCTTCCCACCTAGGGGCTGCTGTCCGGTCGGCGATTGCACGGTCGTTCCCTTGAGACCAGCGCCAACACCACGGCCAACTTTGCCGCGGTTGGTGACACCGGCACGACTGGGCCGACGCTGGATCCAAGTGCCCAAGGCCTACGCAACGGATACCTCCAGAAGCATCCGTGTCGTGCCAGAGCTCCAACACAAATGAGCTGCCCGATGACTATCAGGACAGCAGCTCGATGCGCGGGGGAGAGCGGATGCAGGATCACGCCGGGCTCGCGGCAAGTGATGGATGCCGCCATGACAAACGCGATGCTTGCCCAACCCAGATGTCTCAACAAGAGACCGTAGCCATTGCGACGCTGCGGTTCACGGCAGCGCCGGGCCGGATGGTGTAGCAGAGCTTTCGGCGGCACAGGTGTCCTGCCCAGCCCATTGCAGCAGGAAGCGGGAGCCTAAGCAGCACGAGCCCACCGGGGACAAGGCCACCACCATATCCACATCGCCACCGCAGCAACACATACCGCCGGCACGTGCAAGTGCACCGCCGCCGCAGATCGTAGGCAGACCGAAGCAGAGGCAGCGCAGGGTAGGGCCGGCAATTATGCGGGGCACAAACCAGCCGACGCGCACAGCAGCGCGCATCTCGACGGCCATGGAAGGAAGTCGCCGGGCCGGGCAACGCGACAGGATGCGAAGAAGAAGCGACTGCCCGAGACGCCGGGGGAGGGCCACAAAAAACTAGTCGCGATGTTTCACGTGAAACATCGCGACTAGTTGAGACTGGAGGCCCGAGGCCGACTACTGCTTCTCCACGCCGATGATGCCGACGATTCGCTCCAAGTCGTCGACTGTGGCGAACTCGATCGTAATCTTCCCCTTGCTCCGCCCGATGTCGACTTTCACCCTCGTGTCGAAACGGTCGGAGAGCCGATCGGCCAGATCCGCCAGCGCCGGCGCATGCGGCTTCGCCCGGCGCTTCTGCGCCGCCTGCTTTGCCGCACCGTCGGAGGCGGCCAGCGTTACAAGCTCCTCGGTCGCGCGAACGGAAAGTCCCTCAGCGACGATCCGGGTGGCGAGGTGTTCCTGCGCTATTGGATCGTCGAGGCTGAGGAGTGCCCTGGCGTGACCGGCTGAGAGCACGCCCGCCGCTACTCGCCGCTGCACCTGAGCGGGCAGGTTCAGCAGACGAATCGTGTTGGAGATCTGCGGGCGGCTGCGGCCGATTTTGCGGGCCAGCTCATCGTGCGTGGCCCCGAACTCCTCGAGCAGCTGCTGGTATGCGGCCGCTTCTTCGAGCGGGTTGAGCTGTGCCCGGTGGATGTTCTCCATCAGGGCATCGCGGAGCATGTCGTCGTCGCGGGTGTCTCTGATGATGGCCGGGATCAGCTCGCGGCCGATCGCCTGGGCGGCACGCCAGCGCCGCTCACCCATCACGAGCTCGTACTTGTCCGAGCCCATCTCGCGGACAACGATCGGCTGCAGGAAGCCGACCTCCTGGATGGAGATCTTCAGCTCCTCCAGCATCTCGTCGTCGAAGGCCTGCCGCGGCTGCTTCGGGTTCGGCACGATGCTGCCGACCGGAATCTCAGCGAACCGGGCACCCGGCACCGGGTGAAGCTCCTGGGACCGGTCGGCAGCCGAGGACTGCACGACCTGGCTCGGCACCGCGGCGCCGGGGGAGGCCTCCGCCGGCGCCGTCGACTTGATGGCCGGTGGGGTGTTGACCGGCTGAGCCGGCCCGGTGGGGATCAGTGCCCCAAGCCCGCGACCCAGTCCACCCCTGGTCTTAGCAGGTGCACCACTCATGCCGACACCCCAATCTTCGCGCCGCGTTCTGCGATCTCCTGCGCGGCTTCGAAGTAGCTCGTCGCACCGCGCGAACCAGGATCGTAGGTCATGACCGATTGCCCGTAGCTGGGGGCCTCGGACACCCGAACGTTCCGGGGAATCACAGACGTCAATACCTTGTCGCCAAAGTGGTTGCGGACGTCCTGCTCAACGGCATCTGCCAGCCGCGTCCTGCGGTCGTACATGGTCAGCAGGATGGTGGAGACCTCGAGGTCGGGGTTGAGGTGTGCCTTCACGAGGTTGATGTTATTCAGCAGCTGGTTAAGCCCTTCCAGCGCGTAGTACTCACACTGAATCGGGATCAGCACCTCTTGCGCCGCACAAAGAGCGTTAACCGTCAACAGCCCCAGCGAAGGCGGGCAGTCGATGAACGCGTAGTCGTACTCGCCCGGGTAGCCGTTGATGGCCCGGCCCAGGCGTGACTCACGAGCCACCACGGACACGAGCTCGATCTCGGCGCCGGCAAGGTCGATCGTGGCCGGCACGCAGTGGAGGTTCGGGATGCCCTCGACGGCCTGGGCGACGTCGGCCAGTGGCACGTTGTCGATCAGACAGTCGTAGACATCGGGCACTCCCGCGTGGTGCGGCACGTTCAACCCAGTGGAGGCGTTGCCCTGTGGGTCGAGATCAATGACAAGCACCCGGTTGCCGTGCAGCGCTAGCGCCACGGCAAGGTTGACGGTCGTGGTGGTCTTACCCACGCCGCCCTTCTGGTTGGCCACGCACATCACCCGTGGACGGTTTGGGCGAGGCATGGTCACCTCACCGCTGGGATTCAAGATCTGCACGGCGCGCATCGCCTCCATAGCCAACGGTGGGTCCTCCGAGTCACTATCCACGGTTGCATCACCCTCGGAAGCACCGTAAGCGGTTGTGGTCTGTTGCCCGGCCGCGACATGCGCCACGTTCGGTGTCGGCGCGACCTGCGGCCGCGGTGAAGGGGGTCTTGGGTTGTTCGCGGCGGCCTGCGGCTGGAAGCCTGTCGCGCCGGGTGGAACGGGTGAGGTGAATTCAACGGCCGGTACACCGCTCGGTGAAGCAGCGGAGGCGTCGAGCCGGGTGTATCCGGTCGCATCGGGCTGAGCCGCCTGCCAGACCGGACCGGGTGAGCCGGCCGGGCCAAGCGAGACCGAGCCCTGCCAAGACGAACCCTGCCATGCCCCCGCCTGCGAAGCCGGGTCCTGCCACGCTGGTCCGCCCGACCTCCGAGAAGCTGATGTTTCACGTGAAACCACGTCGTAGGAACGCGCGCTCGCATCGGAACGCGACGCGTCGCCATAGAGGCTCCTTTGTGGAGTCATACCGTATTCGTGCACCGTCTCATCCCTGCCCGCATCGGATCGGATGGTTGCGCCGATCGGCTGAACCGCCGCTCCAGTCGCGACGGAACAAGATGCCCCTACGATATCGACGCTCGGCCAGCCTACGGCTGTCGGGCCGGACACGCCACCGGTGTCCAAAAGCGGGCTCGTTCTAGATGGGACAAACACCATTAGTCCGGGCACCAGAACGAGATGCCCGCCGTACTTCACCCGATCGGTCTGGCTCGGCCAACCAAGCATCTGCGCCCCCGCATGTCGCCCCCCGTGTTATAAGACCTGCGAGAGTGTCCTCTTTGGACGAGAGAAACCCTCGAGACCCACCGGGCGAGCGCAGCCTCAGCGCCTGCGTCGCCCCTGACTTGCCTGACGCACGACTTCCCTTACCCGGGCCACGTCGACGACGGTCGTCGGGGGATCGATGAGGCCGACTCCGCAGAGCCGGATGGTCGCCGGGCCACCACCGAGTCGTGTCACCACATCTCGATGAGCGTCTATCTCGTCCGCTGCCGACGCGCCCTTCATCGCCAGCATCCGCCCGCCGACCTTGGTGAGTGGCAGGCACCAACCGGCCAGCCGATCCAGGGGAGCCACCGCCCTCGCGGTGACGACGTCTGCGCGAAGCCGCCCCGTTTGCTCCTCGGCGCGTCCTCGCACGACGGTGACCTGGTCGGTCAGATTCAGTGCTGCCACCGCCTCATCGAGGAATGCGGTTCGTCGTGCCAGTGGCTCGACCAAAATGACCGAAATATCCGGTCTTGCCACAGCCAGCACGATACCTGGAAGACCGGCTCCGGAACCGACGTCTATGACCGTGGCGGCCGGCGAAATCAGTTCGCTGACCACAGCGCAGTTGAGCAGGTGCCGATCCCAGAGCCGAGGGGCCTCTCGTGGCCCGATCAGTCCACGTAGGACACCCTCGGTCTCGAGCAGTGAAGCATAGGAAACGGCAAGGCCGAGGCGATCTTTGAAGACCACCTCGGCCGCTTGCCGAGATTCGGAAGGGACGCTCACTACGACGGCCGGACCACAATCCGCCGGTTGGGCTCGACGCCTTCGGACTCGCTTGCGACGCCGTCGCTCGCATTGACCACGTCATGCACACACTTACGCTCGAAAGCAGACATCGGCTCCAGCCGGACGGCCTCGCCATGCTGCTTGACCTTCTCGACGGCGTTGCGCGCCACCGCCCCGAGCTCCTTGCGGCGCTGGTCACGGTAGCCGCCCACGTCGAGCAGAAGCCGGCTCGGCTCGCCGGTCTGCTTGAAGATCGCAAGTCGAGTCAGCTCCTGCAGCGCCTCCAACGTCGCTCCACGCGGACCGATCAGGGATTGCAGTTTGCTGCCGACGACTTCAACCACAGGCCGCCCATTTGATACAAGCTCGTCGATGTCACCATCGGCGTCGAGGATGTCGAGCAGGCCCTCCACATAGTCTGCCGCCACCTCGCTCTGCTGGAAGAGGTCGGCGTCGCTGAGCACCTTGCGCTTGGGAGCCTCCGCCTCCTCGGACTCCTCGGCGTCCTTGGCATCTTCCACGGCCAGGTCGTCGAGCTGTTCGAGGTCGAGACGCTCGGTCTGTTCGGTCACGTTCTACTCCGATGGTGGTGCGTACTTACAGGTCAGCCAACGTTCTTCTTCACGGTCTTGCGCTTGGGGTTCGCCGGTTTGGCGCCGACCTTGGGCGCAAGCGCCTTGGCCACCTCGGGGTCGACCGGGGCCTTCGGCTCCGCCTGGCCGGCCATCTTCGGCGGCGGGTACTTCTTGAGCACCCACATCTGCTGCGCGAGTGAGAAGAGGTTGGAAGTGGTCCAGTAGATGATCAAGCCGAGCGGGAAGGCCACGGCGGAGATGATCAGAGTCGCCGGGATGCCGTAGAGCATCAGCTTCTGCATCATCTTCTGCGTCGGGTCCTCGGACCAGCCGGTCTTGAGGATCATCTGACGGCTCGTCAGGTAGGTGGTCACGATCATGACCACGCCCAGGACACCGCAGAGCACCGCGGCCCAGCCACCAGCGCTGAAGGTGGCACCGATCGACACACCGAAGAGCTTGGCCAGGGCGGCGCTGTCGTACTGGGACGGATCCCAGCCGTAGAGGCTCTTATCCCTGGTGCCGGTGCCGAGCCGCTTGATGATGTGGAACACGCCGAGGAAGATCGGCATCTGGAGCAGCAGCGGAAGGCAGCCCATCAGTGGGTTGGCTTTCTCCCGGCGATAGAGCTCCATCATTTCGCGCTGGAGGGTTTCCCGGTCGCCCTTGTGCTTCTCCTGCAGCGCCTTCATCTGCGGCTGTAGAGCCTGCATGGCGCGCTGGGAGCGAATCTGCTTGACGAACAGCGGGAAGATGATCAGCCGGACCGTGATCACCAGGAAGATGAGCGCCAGCACCCAATCCCAGCTGGTGCTGAGCCCGGTGCCGGTGATGCCGATCTTGTCGAACAGTGTGTGCCATTGAAGCAGGATCCACGAGACGGCCCAGTAGATCGGCCCCATCACTATTCCCATGAGGGTGTTGCTCCAGTCGCTTCAGTCCGGTGGGGCGGCACAGGGTCATATCCGCCCGGATGGAAGGGGTGACAGCGCCCGATCCGCCGGACCGCGAGCCAGAACCCCTTGAGCGCGCCGTGACGCGCGATGGCCTCCAGCGCGTAGGCACTGCAGGAAGGGTAGAACCGGCAGCGGGCCGGAAGGCCCGGGCTTACCCAACGACGGTACGCGATGATGGGTAGAGCCAGCACACGACCGGCCAGTGTCGTGGGTTCCGGCACGGTCTTCATTTTGCACCCCGCGGCCGTGCTGCGGCTTCAAGAGCCAAATCAAGATCAATACCTAGTTGGGTGTACCGGGAAGAAGCCGCCCCCGGAAGCGCCCGAACCACGAGCGAGCTGCCAGGCGGGAGCTGAGCGAGCCGCTCGGCGACCAGATGCCGGAGCCGCCGCTTGACCTTGTTACGCACCACAGCTCCGCCGACCGCCTTGGAGACGACGAAACCCGCCTTCGCCGGCTGATCGCCGTCGAGTGCGGGTTTCGTGAGGTGCACCACTACGCTGCCTCGGCTTACTCGCCTCCCACCGCGCATCGCGGCGGCGAAGTCGTTGCTTCGCCGGAGCCGGTGTGCGGCAGGCAGCATATGGATCCTTAGATGTCAGACCGCCAGGCGGGCGCGGCCCTTGCCCCGGCGCGCCGAAAGAACGGCGCGGCCCGCGCGGGTGCGCATGCGCAGCCGGAAGCCGTGGGTCTTCGCGCGCCTGCGGTTGTTCGGCTGGTACGTGCGCTTGCTCACGTCAGGTTCTCCTGGGGTTGGTTATGGTCGTTCTTGCGCAGCAGCAACCCTAGCAGAGCGTTAGTTTGCTAGGAGAGGTGGCGCAACCTGTCCAGCCTACACGCCACGTCGATGTAGTGGCAAAACCTGTCTCCGGCGACTGCGCTCCGAACACACTGCGTGACCCTGTGGACAACGGTGGACGCCTGTGGATAACCCTGTTAACGTGCCGTGGTGCCGGATCTGTGGGGGACTCCAGTAATTGTGCCGACGGCCGCAAAACCGACGCATCGTATGGCTCGTTGGCACATCGAAGGTGGGCACGCGCCGTCTAGCGGATTAGGCGTCTCTCCGGGCCGCGGTCACGGCCTGTGGATAACCTGTGGAGAACTTTGCGGAGTCCGGGGATAACCCGGCTTTGGGATCTCCACTCACCACGGACAGTGAACACATCGTGATAGCTCGGAGCCGACCGCACTGAAGGGCAGATCACCTATGAGCCAGCGCAGCGTGATCATCGGGGAGGCAGCGCGTTCGGTGCCGCATGCCGAGAGCTCGATGATCACCGCCGCTGCGGGATCCGAGCGCCGGGTATGAGAGATCTAGAGGCCGTGTGGCAGGCCGCCACCGATGAGTTGCATGACGAGATCGCTTCTCCACAGCAGAAGGCCTATCTGAAGCTGACCCGGCTGCGCGCGATCGTCGAGGACACCGCGCTGCTGAGCGTGCCGAATCCGCAGGTTCGAGAGATCATCGAGCAGCGGCTGCGGCCCGCGATCACTGAGGCTCTCTCCCGGGTGCTCGGGCGGTCGCTGCAGGTGGTGGCAACTGTGCGCCCCGCCGAGGACGCGCCTGCCGGCTCGACCGGGCAACCTTCTCCACACGGGTCGGGCGATTCCCGGTACTCACAGCAAAGCTTTCAAAGCCCGACGCAGTTTGCGCCGCCCGCGGAGGATGAGGATGCCCTCTTCTCCGTGCCTTCGCCCCGGCAGACCGAGGCGCCGCCGCCATTGCCGCGGCATGACACGCCATCGTCCCTCGGCCGCCCCGCACCTGAGCCACCCAGCTCGGATCGGCCGATGCCAGGCCGGCAGCAGCAGCAAGCGGCGCAGGCCGAAGCCGCATTGAGCAAACTGAACCCGAAGTATCGCTTCGAGACCTTCGTTATCGGTTCCTCGAATCGCTTCGCGCACGCCGCGGCGGTTGCCGTGGCGGAGTCGCCGGCCAAGGCCTACAACCCGTTGTTCATCTACGGCGGCTCAGGGCTGGGCAAGACCCATCTGCTGCACGCGATCGGCCATTACGCCAAGGAGCTCGGGCATGCGCGGATAGTTCGCTATGTCTCCACCGAGGAATTCACCAACGACTACATCAACTCCGTGCGTGACAACCGGGGGCACGACTTCCAGCGGCGCCATCGCGAGGTGGACATCCTCCTGATCGACGACATCCAGTTCCTGGAGAAGAAGGAACGGACCCAGGAGGAGTTCTTCCATACCTTCAACACGCTGCACAATGCCAACAAGCAGATCGTGATCTCGTCGGACCGCTCGCCCAAGGCACTGGCCACATTGGAGGATCGGCTCCGGACCCGGTTTGAGTGGGGCCTGCTCGCCGACATCCAGCCGCCCGATCTCGAGACCCGCATCGCCATCCTGCAGAAGAAGGCGGCGCAGGAGCGGCTGCACGCCCCGGGCGACGTGCTCGAGTTCATCGCCTCGCGGGTGTCGAATTCGATCCGCGAGCTTGAAGGTGCGCTGATCCGGGTGACCGCCTATGCCAACCTCTCGCGAGCCGCGGTGACGCTGCCGCTCGCGGAGGAGGTGCTGCGCGATTTCATCCCGGACGACGCCGCCCCGGAGATCACCGCGGATCAGATCATGAGCTCCACCTCGGACTACTTCGGCGTGAGCCTCGAGGATCTGCGCGGGAACTCCCGTTCGCGGGTGTTGGTGAATGCGCGGCAGGTGGCGATGTACCTGTGTCGCGAACTCACCGACCTGTCGCTGCCCCGGATCGGGCAGGCCTTCGGCGGACGTGACCACACCACCGTCATGCACGCGGATCGGAAGATCCGCCAGCAGATGGCGGAACGGCGATCCCTGTATAACCAGATCGCCGAACTCACCAACCGCATCAAGCAGAACTGACTTTCCAGCAAGCCTTCGCTCGCATCTATGCATGTGCATTTGTGGACGCATGCACCTCTTTATCCACAGGCTCGGTGGATAACCCAGTGGATAACCCGGTGGATTTCCTGTGGACGGCCTGTGGACGACTGTGGACAAAGAAAAGTCAAAAAATCTTGCTGTGGAAAAGGTGTGGATCACTCGCCATCTTCGGTGGATAACCCTCCATGATCCGTGGATAACGCTGTGGACGGTCCCGAGGTACTTAGTCCACAGTTTGGGGATAACCCCTGGGGACATCCGGTGGATAACCTGTGGAGGGCGGTGGACAACTTTTGGAGAAACTCGCCTCTGTGGACAACTTGGTCAGTTATCCACCGGTAGTCCACAGGCCGTCCACAGCCCGCAACACTCGCTGAGCAGTGGAAACCACGGTTATCCCCAGTTTCCACAGGACCTATGACTAAGAACGGTTTTATCTCTTAAAGAGAAAACAAAACAAAATCACCGAGGCTCGATCTGTGCACAGGGTCCTAGGAACACCGAGATCGTCCACAGGGCCTATGGTTTTAGCGTTACTCAAGCTGGGAGGGCACATATGAAGTTCCGGGTCGAGCGTGACGCGCTTGCCGACGCGGTGGCGTGGACTGCCAAGAGCTTGCCGAGCAGGCCCTCGGTGCCGGTGCTCGCCGGTGCGATGATGCGGGTCGCCGATGGCAGGCTGCATGTCTCCGGCTTCGACTACGAAGTCTCCAATCAGGTGGATGTGGACGTGCAGGCCGACGCCGACGGCGCAGCTCTGGTCTCCGGTCGTCTGCTCGCCGAAATCACCAAGGCACTCCCGGCCAAGAAGCCGGTGGAGATTGCCGCCGTGGGGTCTCATCTCGAGCTTGTCTGCGGCAGCGCCCGGTTCACCCTGCCCACCATGCCGGTCGAGGACTATCCCACCCTGCCTGAGCTGCCAGCGAGCGCCGGGACTGTGGACGCGGGTGTCTTCGCCGCCGCGGTTGCCCAGGTGGCGATGGCTGCCGGTCGCGATGAGACGCTGCCGATGATGACCGGGGTGCGGATCGAGCTCACCGCTGACACGCTGGCACTTCTTGCCACCGACCGGTACAGGCTCGCGGTTCGCGAGATCTCGTGGAGCCCCAACGATCCCGACATCAACACCAACGCTTTGGTACCGGCACGAACCCTCGCCGACACCGCAAAGACTCTCGGCCCGCTCGGCGGCGACGTGACGATCGCGTTGTCGGGCAGCGGCGCGGGCGAGGGGATGATCGGGTTCGTTGGCGGCACTCGCCGTACGACCAGTCGCCTGCTCGACGGCCAGTCCTATCCGCCGGTGCGTTCGCTGTTCGCTCCTACTTACTCCTCCGAGGCGAGGGTCGCTGTCGCGGCGCTGACCGAGGTCGTCAAGCGCGTGTCGCTGGTGGCCGAGAAGGCGACCCCGGTCCGGCTGAGCTTCAGCGAGGACGGGCTCGTCGTGGAAGCCGGCGGCTCGGAAGAGGCGCGCGCGAGTGAGGCGATGGAGGCCACGTACACCGGTGAGTCGATGACTGTTGCCTTCAACCCGCAGTACCTCATCGAAGGACTGGGCGCGCTGAACGCACCGACCGCCGTGTTTTCGTTCAATGACCCGTTTAAGCCTGCGGTGATCACTCCGGCGGGTGACGATGGTGCCGTGGTCGCCGGATTCCGGTACCTCATCATGCCAATTCGCGTCGGAAGGTAAGCAGATGCAGCTGGGGCTCATTGGTCTGGGCAAGATGGGCGGGAACATGCGTGACCGCCTTCGGGCGGCGGGGCACGAGGTCGTCGGGTACGACCGGAACCCGGACATCGCCGACGCCACAGATCTGGCCGACATGGTGAACAAGCTCGCTGCGCCAAGGGTTGTGTGGACGATGGTGCCGGCGGGCGAGCCCACCGAGAAGACCATTGATGAGCTGATCCCGCTGCTGGGCCTGGGCGATGTGGTCATCGACGGGGGCAACTCGCGGTTTTCCGACGACGGCCCACGCGCGGAGCGGCTCGGCAAGCACGGCATCGGCTATTTGGATGTCGGCGTCTCCGGCGGCGTGTGGGGCAAGCAGAACGGCTACGCCCTCATGGTCGGTGGCTCGGAGGAGGACGTCGCGAAGGCGATGCCGATCTTCGAGGCGCTCAAGCCGGCCGGGGAGTTCGGTTTCGTGCACGCCGGACGCGTGGGCGCCGGGCACTACGCCAAGATGGTCCACAACGGCATCGAATACGGTCTGATGCACGCCTATGCCGAGGGTTTCGAGCTGCTCGAGGCCTCGGAGTATGTGTCCAATGTGCCCGGTGTCTTCCGGTCGTGGCGCGAGGGGACCGTGGTGCGGTCCTGGCTGCTCGACCTGATGGACCTTGCGCTGCAAGAGGATCCGCACCTGGAGAAGCTGCGCGGCTACGCCGACGACACCGGCGAAGGCCGTTGGACGGTGGAAGAGGCGATCCGGTTGGCGGTGCCGATGAACGTCATCGCGGCCTCACTGTTTGCGCGCTTCGCCTCCCGCCAGGAGGATTCGCCGGCGATGAAGGCGATCGCCGCGCTGCGCAATCAGTTCGGCGGCCACGCGGTCAAAACGGCCGAGTAGCTCCTCGTGTATGTCCGGCGCCTGGAGCTGACCGACGTCCGCTCTTATGCGCAGGTCGCCGTGGACCTCGAGGAAGGCGCGAGTGTCCTGATCGGACCGAACGGGGTCGGCAAGACCAATCTAGTCGAGGCAATCGGTTATGTGGCAACGCTTTCCAGCCATCGGGTGGCCAATGACGCCCCGCTGGTGCGGATGGGTGCCAACACCGCGGTCATCCGGTGCGAGGTCGTCCACGATGGACGCGAGCTGCTCGTCGAGCTGGAAATCGTGCCGGGCAAGGCCAATCGCGCCCGGCTCGGGAGGTCACCGGCTCGCCGTGCCCGCGACGTGATCGGTGCGCTGCGGCTGGTGCTTTTCGCGCCCGAGGACCTGAGCCTGGTGCGTGGCGAGCCCGAGCAGCGCCGGCGATACCTCGACGATCTGCTGGTCGCGCGGCAGCCCCGGTTCGCCGGGGTGCGCGCCGACTATGAGCGGGTTCTCAAGCAGCGCAACGCTTTGCTGCGCAGCGCCTACCTGGCTCGCAAGGTAGGCGGGCGTAAAGGTGATCTGTCCACTTTGGAGGTATGGGATCACCACCTGGCCGAGCATGGGGCACAGCTCCTGCAAGCCAGGTTGGCTTTGGTCGATTCGGTGGCCCCGCATCTCGAAGAGGCCTACCAGCAAGTCAGTGCCGGGCAAGGAAAAGCTGTTATGGAGTACCGGGCCACGGCGGCTCCCGATGCGCTGCTCGAAGCCCTGGCGCAGGTGCGGGACGAGGAGATCGCGCGGGGCACCACGCTGGCCGGGCCACACCGGGACGACCTCGTGCTGAAGCTGGGAGACCTGCCGGTCAAGGGATATGCGAGCCATGGCGAGTGCTGGTCCTTCGCCCTGGCACTGCGACTGGCCTCCTACACACTGCTTCGTTCTGATGGGATCGAGCCGGTCCTGGTACTCGATGATGTCTTTGCCGAACTTGACACCGGACGCCGGGAGCGGCTTGCGGAGCTGGTGAAAGACGCGGCTCAGGTTCTGATCACATGCGCGGTGGAGGCCGATGTGCCCGAGCAACTGCGAAGTGCCCGTTATCTGGTCAGCCCAGGGGAGGTGGCGCGTGTCCAATGAGGAGCAGAAGGGGCCGGATCTGGCCCGAGCTGCGCTCGACGCAGCTCTGCGCAAACGGGCGGCCAGACCGACCGTGCCGCGTGAGCCCGCCACGAAGCGGAAGCGCGGATATTCCGGGCCGGGTCCCGATCCTCGTGATCCGGCCAAGTTCGGCGATGTGCTGGCCAAGCTGGTGAAGACCCGCGGCTGGGAGCAGCCGGCCGCCGAGGCAACCCTTTTCGGCTCGTGGGACAAAGTGGTCGGACCCGACATCGCCGCTCACAGCAAGCCGGTCTCGCTCACCGACGGCGAGCTGACGGTGGAGGCGGAGTCCACCGCGTGGGCGACTCAGCTGCGGATGCTCAATCGCAAGATCCTGACTCAGATCGCCTCGGTGGTCGGCCACAACCTGGTGACCAAGCTGCGTTTCCACGGCCCGACCGCGCCTGCGCGGCAGAAGGGGCAGTGGCGAGTGCGGGGGAGCCGCAGCGAGGGCTGACTCCTGCTTTCTGGCGGATATCCATCAACGTCAGAGACATGCGCGAATAATGAGAAGTCAGGTGGTGGCTGGATGCTGGCCGCCAAAGTCCGACATTGGGGGGAATGATGGGACAGGCGCGCGATGTCATGGACCGGCTGACCGCAGAGATGCTCGACGCCCACAATGTGGAGTCGGCTGCCAGTTTGTACGCAGATAACGCCGCGGTGATGACTCCCGACGCGGGAGAGATTAGAGGCCGCACACAAATCGCGAACTACTGGAAGCAATTCGTCGACGGTTTCCCGGACAGCAAATACGAACCCATCAGCAAAATCGAGGCCGGCAACAAGGCTGTAGACGAGGGCTACTTCATCGGTACCCACACAGGCGCGATCAAGACACCGTCGGGCGAGACCCTTCCGCCCACCGGCAAGCGGGTCAAGCTCCGCAGCTGCGACATTGCAACCGTGGAGAACGGCAAGATCACCGAGCACCACCTCTACTTCGATGAGATGGAATTCAACCGTCAGCTCGGTCTCGCGGAATAGCCCGGACCACTAGCTTTCCGCGTAAACGGCGAAGCCGCGGTCAGCGCAGCGCCGGTAGAAGCGCGCGAGCACGCCGAACTCCGACAGCGGAAAGCTCCACTGAGGAGCACCGCCCGAGTCGTCGCGCAGCGCGTCGAGGCGCTGCTCCAGCCAGCGCAGCTGCTGATCGGCGAGGCGGGCGTCAGCTAACGCCTCGCGCAGCAGCTCGGCAATGGTGTCGAAGGTGATGATGTCGCCGTGCTTCGCATGCCCGTCGACAAACTTCTCCAGCCCACCGGCGATCCACGCGCATCCATCCGGGTCGATCACAGGGTCTTCGTCTTCTTCGGCGGCCTCGGTGGCGTATAGGACGCCGCTGAGCCCGAGCAGCAGATCGACAACCTCGGTGTATGCCGTCGCGCGCACGGTGCCGGTGCGGGCAATGTGCCCAGCCAGGGCGGCCGTCGGTGCGGCGGTCTGCGGCTCATCGGCGAGCTCCGCGAAATCCACGAACTCGGCCGGGGCGACCGGGTCGTAGAATCGACCGGTAGCCGGCCATTGAACTGCGACGTTGTCCAGGCCCATCTATGCCCCTTCTTCAGAAGCGCCAGCGATCCAGGCCCATCTGTACGGGCCATATAGCCGAGATCCTCTGTTCTACTGGCGAGGCGCAACTTACGGCATTCGGGGTGGGTTGCGCGACCCCCTGAACGTCCGACAGTGACTACGGCGTTCCCGACGCACGTGGGGGGAGTTGCAGGGGGAGCCTTTCGAGCGGCTACGGAGCTGTCAGGTACCTGCACGGTGCCGTCAGCGCACCGTTGTCGGGGTCGCCCAGTAGGATTGCAGCGAGACTTTCAATTGAGAGGGACACGCGTGGCTGGCACCAGCAAAGAATACGGCGCAGAGTCGATCCAGGTACTTGAAGGCCTAGAGGCCGTGCGGAAACGCCCGGGCATGTACATCGGCTCCACCGGGGAACGTGGCTTGCATCACCTTGTCCAGGAGGTTGTCGATAACGCGGTCGACGAAGCCTTGGCCGGCTATTGCGACACGATCGACGTGATGCTGCTGGCAGACGGCGGGGTCACGGTTGTGGACAACGGCCGCGGCTTCCCAGTCGATCTGCACCCGAAGCTGAAGAAGCCGGGCGTCGAGGTCGCGCTGACCGTGCTGCACGCGGGTGGCAAGTTCGGCGGCAAGGCATATCAGGTCTCCGGTGGTCTGCACGGCGTCGGAGTCTCCGTGGTGAATGCCCTGTCGACGAAGATGCACGTGGAGATCCACAAGAGCGGCCACGTATGGCGGCAGGACTACCACAACGCCAAGCCGAGCCCGCTGGAGAAGGGCGAGACGACAAATCGCACCGGCTCCTCGGTGTCGTTCTGGCCCGACCCGACGATCTTCGAGACCACCGAGTTCACCTTTGAGACCATCTACCGGCGACTGCAGGAGATGGCCTTCCTCAACCGTGGCCTCACGATTCACCTACGTGACGAGCGCGAGCAGGGCGAGGAAGTGCGCGAGGTGACCTTCCTCTACAAGGGCGGCATCAGCGACTTCGTCCGGCATCTGAACAACACGAAGAGCCCGGTTCACAAGTCGGTGGTGGAGTTCGGCGCCGAGGTCGAAGGCATGTCGCTGGAAGTGGCGATGCAGTGGAACGAGTCCTACGGAGAGTCCGTCTACACCTTCGCGAACACGATCAACACCCACGAGGGTGGTACTCACGAGGAAGGTTTCCGGGCCGCGTTGACCACGATCGTCAACAAATACGGCACGGATAAGAAGATCCTCAAGGGCGACGAGAAGCTCACCGGTGAGGACATCCGGGAGGGGCTCGCCGCGATCATCTCGGTCAAGCTCGCCAACCCGCAGTTCGAGGGGCAGACCAAGACCAAGCTCGGCAACACCGAGGTAAAGAGCTTCGTGCAGAAGGTCTGCAACGAGTGGCTGGCCGACTGGCTGGAGCGCAACCCGGCCGAAGCCAAGACCATTATCGGCAAGGCGAATCAGGCAGCTCGCGCTCGGATGGCGGCGGCACAGGCCCGCAAGCTGGCCCGGCGCAAGTCGCTGCTGGAGTCCGGCTCGATGCCGGGAAAGCTGGCCGACTGCCAGTCCACCGACCCGAAGGTGTGCGAGCTGTTCATCGTCGAGGGTGACTCGGCCGGCGGTTCGGCCAAGCAGGGCCGAGACCCGCGCGTCCAGGCCATTCTGCCGATCCGGGGCAAGATCTTGAATGTGGAGAAGGCGCGCATCGACCGCGTGCTGAAGAACAACGAGGTCCAGGCGCTGATCACGGCCCTGGGGACCGGGATCCATGACGAGTTCGACATCGAGAAGCTCCGGTACCACAAAGTGGTTCTGATGGCCGACGCCGACGTGGACGGTCAGCACATTCAGACCCTGCTGCTCACCCTGCTCTTCCGCTTCATGCGGCCGCTGGTCGAGCTCGGCCACGTCTATCTGGCCGCGCCGCCACTGTTCAAGATCAAGTGGAACCGGAAGGGCGACGACTTCCAGTACGCGTACTCGGACAAGGAGCGCGACGGGCTGATCCGGCTGCGCCAGGAGTCCAAGCCCAACGCGAAGCCCGACGACGTGCAGCGATTCAAGGGTCTCGGCGAGATGAACTACCCGGAGCTGTGGGAAACCACGATGAATCCGGGGACCCGGACGCTCCGGCAGATCACCTTGGACGACGCCGCCACCGCGGATGAGCTCTTCAGCGTGCTGATGGGCGAGGACGTCGAATCCCGGCGCTCATTCATCCAGCGGAACGCGAAGGATGTCCGCTTCCTCGATATCTAAGCCCGCTTATCCACAGTGTCCACAGGGTTATCCACAGACTGTTTCTAGAAGGATGCAATAAGTGACAGAGACGCCAGAGGCCTTCGACCACGGCCGCATTGAGCCGGTAGGCCTGGAAGTCGAAATGCAGCGGTCCTACCTCGATTACGCGATGAGCGTGATCGTGGGCCGCGCGCTGCCGGATGTGCGGGACGGCCTCAAGCCGGTACACCGGAAGATCCTCTTCGCCATGTACGACGGCGGTTTCCGCCCCGACCGCGGGTACTTCAAATGTGCCCGCGTCGTCGGCGAGGTGATGGGTAACTATCACCCGCACGGTGACACCGCGATCTACGACTCGCTGGTCCGCATGGCCCAGCCGTGGAGCCTGCGATATCCATTGATCGATGGCAATGGAAACTTCGGCTCACCAGGCAATGATCCAGCAGCCGCCATGCGATACACAGAATGTCGCCTATTTCCGCTGGCGATGGAGCTGCTGCGGGACATCGATGAGGACTCGGTCGACTTCGTCCCCAACTACGACGGGCGTAACCAGGAGCCGACGATCCTGCCGGCCAGGTTCCCGAACCTGTTGGTCAACGGCTCCGAGGGCATCGCTGTCGGCATGGCGACCAAGATCCCGCCGCACAACCTGCGCGAGATCGGCGCGGCGGTGCAATGGTGCCTGGATCACCCGGAGGCTGATGAAGCGGAGACGCTGGAAGCAGCCATCAAGATCGTCAAGGGTCCGGACTTCCCGACTAAGGGTCTGATCGTCGGGACCACGGTCATTGAGGAGGCGTACCGGACCGGCCGCGGCTCGATCCGGATGCGTGCCGTGGTCGAGGTCGAGGAGGACAAGCGCGGTCGCGCCTGCCTCGTTGTCACCGAGCTGCCCTACCAGGTGAACCCGGACAACCTCGCCGAGCGGGTCGCCGAGCTGGTCAAGGAAGGCAAGCTGGCCGGCATTGCGGACATCCGCGACGAGTCCAGTGGCCGGACCGGCATGCGGCTCATATTGGTGCTCAAGCGCGACGCCGTGGCCAAGGTGGTGCTGAACAACCTCTATAAGCACACCCAGCTGCAAGAGACGTTTGGCGCCAACATGTTGGCGCTGGTCGACGGCGTGCCACGCACGCTCAACCTGGCTCAGTTCCTTCGGCATTACGTGGCCCACCAGGTCGAGGTCATCCAGCGCAGGACTGCCTATCGGCTGCGCAAGGCCGAGGAGCGCGCGCACATCTTGCGCGGTCTGGTCAAGGCGCTCGACGCGCTCGACGAGGTCATCGCCCTCATTCGGCGTTCGCCCACGGTCGAGGTGGCCCGCACCGGCCTGATCGAGCTGCTCACGATCGATGAGGTCCAAGCGACCGCGATTCTGGACATGCAGCTGCGGCGGCTCGCCGCACTGGAACGCCAGAAGATCATCGATGAGTTGGCGAAGATCGAGATCGAGATCGCCGATCTGCAGGACATCCTGGCCAAGCCGGAGCGTCAGCGGAAGATCATTTCAGACGAGCTCGGCGAGATCGTGTCCAAGTGGGGCGACGAGCGGCGCACGAAGATCATCCCCTTCGACGGCGAGGTCTCGATGGAAGACCTCATCGCGCGTGAGGATGTCGTCGTCACGATCACTCGCACCGGGTACGCCAAACGGACCAAGGCAGATCTCTACCGTTCGCAGAAGCGCGGCGGCAA
>DPJL01000245.1 GCA_003543035.1 Micromonosporaceae bacterium
TCACACCAACAACTTTAGTACAGGTGTTCCAAGAACGACAGTGGTGAGTGCTTGGCGTATTTCCCTGACATCCGCGCGGCCGGCCTGGTTGGTCGTTTGGTCCTCTTGGCCGTCCGATTCTGACCGTGGCGGTTTTGGCAGGATCCTTACCGTTGAGGCACAAGCTGCAGCACGTGTCCGGCGTCGCGGTGTTGGAAGCTCGCAAGTGACAAATTGCCGAGGAAGCGGCAATCGATGGATCTCATCGACTGAAGCCATGCTCTTCTCGGCAAAATCCGGATGTCTACCAGGGTCCAAAGCCGACCATCGGATGCTGCGCAACCGAGAAACGCCACCTTCACTGGTCAGGGCGACCGATCCGGCTGCCAACACTTCCCGAAGAAGAGTGACGATGGTTGGTGAAAAGGGCCAAGGTTCGGCCGGGCTGGCGTGACAGATGGCAGGCGGGATGACATGGTGCCGTCATGCGCAAGTATGTGATCATGGGTGTTCAGGGGAGTGGCAAAGGCACCCAGGCGACGCTGCTCGCTCGCGACCTTGATCTAGTACACATCAGCGTCGGCGATATCTTCCGCTGGCACGTGCAGAACCACACCAAGCTTGGCGCTCAGGTACGCAGGACTATGCGGGCCGGTGAGCTGGTAGACGACGAGCTGGTCGGGTCCGTGGTGCGCCGCCGGCTCGATGAGCACGACTGGAACTACGGGTTCATCATCGACGGCTTCCCGCGCAACGCGGCGCAGGCCGAGTTCTTCCTGGAAAGCTACGACATCGACGGGGTGATCCACCTCGACCTGCCCGACGACGAGGTGCGCCGGCGGGTCCTGGCTCGCCGCCTGTGCTCGCGCTGCGGGTTGGATTACAACCTCATCGCGCAAAGTCCCCACCAGGAGGGCCGCTGCGATGTCTGTGGCGGTGAGCTGGTCAGCCGGGAGGACGACACCGAACACGCGCTGGCAGCCCGGCTGCGGGACTATCACGCGAAGACCAACCCGGTACTGGACCTGTTCCGGCGCAAGGAGTTCGTCTTCACAGTCGATGCCCGGCCGGACAAGCTGAACGTGCAGCAGAACATACGGCAGCGCCTGGACCTGCCACCATACCGGGAGCCGGCTTAGAGCGGAGGTGATCGACAGGAAAGCGCGCTGTTCTCGGCAAAGTCGGATGTAGACAGTGACATCTCGAGGAATGCATGGTCAGGGGCAGATGAATGCACTCGATCCTCATCAGAGTGAGGTGGCGCGATTGGAGCAGAGGTCTCCCGTTTCGCCGGCTCCAGTCCCCGCGGACTACTGCCTTGGGAGTACGGGCGCCGTGTGTACCTGATCCTCGCGGTGTAGGCGCGATGCCGTCCCTCGCCCGACGCGCCGGTGGCGCCGGCCGGGGCAACATGGAGCCACAGTTCGTCACGAACCCGCACGAGACGACAACGCCGCGAGTCGGCTTGCAGCGCTGGCTCGCCGCGCAGGAGGCACGGTATGACAAGGTGGACCGCGGCAGAAATCCCCGACCAGCATGGGCGCACGGTGATCGTCACCGGTGCCAATAGCGGACTCGGCGCGCAGGCGACCCGCGTGCTGGCTGGCGCCGGCGCGAAAGTGATCATGGCGTGCCGCGATCCGGGCAGAGCGCAGGCGATGGCGGACGCGATCGACGGAGACACGGAGCTGCGGGAACTCGACCTGGCCGACTTGTCGTCGGTACGGGCGTTCGCCGATGGTTTCGACGGCGACATCGACGTGCTGGTCAACAATGCGGGGGTCATGGGTGTGCCGGAGGGCGCGACGGCGGACGGCTTCGAGCGGCACATCGGAACCAACCATCTCGGCCCATTCGCGTTGACCGGCCTGCTGATCAACCGCGTGCGCGACCGTGTCGTCACCATCTCCAGTGGCCTGCACGTGCTTGGCACGATCAGTGACGATCTGAACTGGGAGCGGCGCCGATACCAGCGGTGGCTGGCCTACGCGCAGTCCAAGCTGGCCAACCTGCTGTTCGCCTACGAGCTCCAACGACGGCTGGCTGCGGCGGGTCGGCGGACCATTTCGGTGGCGGCCCACCCCGGCGTGGCCGCGACCGAGGGGCAGCGCAGAGACACGTCGTTGCAGGGCAAGCTCCTCGCCGGCGGACGGCCACAGAGCCCCGAGATGGGCGTACTACCCATAATGCACGCGGCGACCGCGCCGGACCTCGCAGGTGGCGCATGCATAGGGCCGGACGGATTCATGCAACGCAACGGCTACCCGACGCTGGTCCGCTCAAGCCGCACATCGCGAGACACCACGCTAGCCGCCCAACTGTGGCAGCGTTCCGAACTCCTCACCGGCATCCACTACGCCATCGAACCGCTCGCACGGTAGCCCGATGCCGGGCTTCAAACCGGTTGGCCGCCGCGATAGACCTCGGAGTCGCCTGCATACGTTTGGCCACCGTCGACGTCTGGCCAGCTGGAGGCTCAGGGTTCGAGCAGCGCGAGGTCGCGCAGTTAAGGCACGCACTCCGTCTGAGACACGACCGCGCCGCTACCCGGCAGCGAGCTGAACTGCCTCTACTCTTGGAAGCCGTGACTGACCCCATCATGGTTGAAGAGCTTGCCACCGACGCGGAACCTGCCGCCGTCTACAAGACCTACCTCGCGAACATTGAGGAAGCGCTCGAGCACGCCCGAGCTGCGGATACGCTTGGGCTCGGGTTCCGGCTCGAGTCCTATGTGGTTTCCTCCGGTGAGGATTCCGCGCAGGGAGAGTTCGAGTTCACCCTGCTCAGCGACATGCCGGCGCGCGCGGAGAGCGACGACTGACGCCAGCCCGACGAACCAAATAGGCCAGGCTCGCAGTGTCAGCACTGCGAGCCTGGCCTATTTCCCCCTCAGCAGCAGCGGCTACCAGGTGTTTCGAGCCTCGCCACGCGATGCCGTTCGTATTCGCGGCGCGTCAGCAGGGGCTCACCCGGGTGAGCAACTGCGTGTCGTTGGACAAACCGGTCATACTCCGCCTCGCCCGTGAGCTCGCGCAGGTACCACCGGAGGTGTCGCAGGAACTTCATTCGCGAGCCTCGCCGGCGCTCACAAGCTCCCGTTTCTCGGCCGCGGTCGGGAACAGCCCGGCCGGGGCGACGATCTGAGATGGGACATGCGGGGCTTCGCTGGTGGGCAGAGGTTCCCGCTCGCGGATGGCCCGCCAGCAGACCAACGCCGCGTTGGCGATGACGAGGATGACCAGGATGGCGAAGACCGCGGCGAGCACACCGTCCACTGTGGAGTTGGTGACGACCGCCTGCATTTGGCCGAGATCCTTGGCCGGGGCGAGCAGCTTGCCCTGCTCGAGCGCGTCGGCATAGCGTTCGCGTTGCGCGAAGAAGCCGATCCGCGGATCGCTGGAGAAGACTTTCTGCCAGCTCGCGGTCAGGGTCACCGCCGCGTCCCACGCCAACGGGATCGCGGTCACCCACGCCCACTTCAGTTTTCCGCTCTTGACCAGGATCGTGGTGGCGACCGCCAGCGCGACCGCGGCGAGCAACTGGTTGGCGATGCCGAAGAGCGGGAAGAGTTGGTTGATGCCGCCCAGCGGGTTGGTGACGCCGGTGTAGAGGAAGTAGCCCCACGCCAGCACCACAGCGGCGCTTGTTCCCCAGAGCCCAGGCTTCCAGCCTATGCGCCCCAACGGCTTCCATACGTTGCCCAATGTGTCCTGGAGCATGAACCGCCCGACCCGGGTGCCCGCGTCCACTGTGGTCAGGATAAACAGCGCCTCGAACATGATGGCGAAGTGGTACCAGAAGGCCTTCAGCCCGGTACCCCCGAGGAAGCTTGAAAAGATCTCAGACATGCCGACCGCAAGCGTTGGCGCGCCGCCGGTTCGGCCGACGAGAGTCTGCTCTTCCACGGCCGCCGCAGCGGATCGCAGATCGGCCGGCGTGATGGCGAAACCGAGGCTGTTGACGAACGTGGAGGCGCTTTCCACTGTGGGGCCAAGGACTCCGGCGGGCGAGTTCATGGCGAAGTAGAGGCCGGGGTCGAGGATGCAGGCGGCGATGAGCGCCATGATCGCGACGAACGACTCCATAAGCATTCCGCCGTAACCGATCAGGCGGATGTGCGACTCCTTCTGGATCATCTTCGGGGTGGTGCCGGAGGAGACCAGCGAGTGGAAACCGGAGAGCGCGCCACACGCGATAGTGATGAAAACAAAGGGGAACAGGGAGCCTGCGAAGACCGGGCCGGTGCCGCTTGAGGCGAATTTGGTGATTGCCTCGGTCTGCAGAACCGGTGCTGCGATGAGCACGCCGACCGCGAGCAGTGCGATGGTGCCGATCTTCATGAACGTGGACAGGTAGTCGCGTGGCGCGAGCAGCATCCAGACCGGCAATACCGAGGCGAAGAAACCGTAGATCACCAGACAGATGACCAGCGTCTCCGGGCTGAGCGTGAAGGCCGGGGCCAGGCTGGACTCGGCGACCCAGCCACCGGCGACGATCGCCAGCATCAGCAGGGCGACGCCGATCAGCGAGGTTTCGATAACCCGGCCAGGCCGCAGCACCCGCAGGTAGTAGCCCATGAACAGGGCGATCGGGATGGTCATCGCGATCGAGAAAGTGCCCCACGGCGACTTGGCGAGCGCGTTGACGACCACGAGTGCGAGCACGGCCAGCAGAATGATCATGATGGAGAAGACGGCGAGCAATGCGGCCGCTCCGCCGACTGGGCCGATCTCATCGCGCGCCATCTGCCCGAGGCTCTTTCCGTTGCGCCGCAACGAGAAGAACAGAATGATCATGTCTTGCACCGCACCGGCGAAGATGACGCCGATAATGATCCACATGGTGCCGGGGAGGTAGCCCATCTGAGCCGCGAGCACGGGCCCGACCAGGGGTCCCGCGCCCGCGATCGCGGCGAAATGGTGCCCGAGCAGGACTCGGCGGTCGGTCGGGTGATAGTCGACGCCGTCGTCGAGCCGCTCGGCCGGAGTGGCGCGGGTGTCGTCGACCTTCAGCACCTTGCGGGCGATGAACTTCGAATAGAACCGGTACGCGATGGCGTACGAGCCGAGTGCGGCGACGACGAGCCATATCGCGGAGATGTTCTCGCCGCGGGAAAGGGCGATGACCGCCCAGGCGATCCCTCCGGCGACCGCGACCGCGGTCCACACGAGGATCGATTTGATGTTCACTCTCACTGCTTGGTCCCTCCACGCAGAAACAGGTATGCGGCGATCATGAGAACGACGCTTCCCGGTACCCAGAGAAACTGATACCAGTAGAAAAAGGGCATCCCGCCAAATCGGGGCCCTTCGTGGGCGTACCAGGGCAGCCAAAGTAGGGCGATAACGGGCAGGGCAAGGCACACTCCGGCGGCAATACGCCTAGTTGACCTGCTCATGGCAGTCATGGTCCTCCGATCGCAAACCTGGTATGTGTGAGAGTTGCCGATCACCAGTGTTTGGTTTACCGCGGATTTCGAACAGATTTCGTGTCAACCAAACTGGTCGCGAGCGCAACATAGCTATAACCAGACGTGTAGGAGACCTCATGAGCGAGCCGGCGACGGTGATGGCATTTTTGGCCGTTCTCGGCGGCACCTCGCTGCTCGCGATCACCGCACGCTGGTTCCATAAGACCGACGACCTGCCCACCCTCGAGAGCTGGGCCCTGGCCGACCGCCGCCTCGGTGGCCCGATGACCTGGTTTCTGCTCGGCGGCACGATCTACACGGCATATACCTTTGCCGCGGTACCAGGTCTGGTCTACGGAATCGGAGCGCTCGGCTTTTTCGCCTTGCCCTACACCGTGATCGTCTACCCGTTGGCATTTCTGTTGTTGCCCCGGTTATGGGAAGTGGCAAACCGGCACGGCTACATCACCGTCGCCGACTTCGTCCGTGGCCGTTATGGTTCGCCCGCACTCGCACTCGTGGTGGCGCTGACCGGAATCCTCGCGACCATGCCCTATATTGCGTTGCAACTGTTGGGCATTCGGGCTGTGCTAGCCGCGGGTGGGCTGTATCCGCGTGGCATCGCCGGAGACCTGGCCCTGGTGGCGGTATTCGCCGTGCTGGCCATTGCCACCTATCGGCACGGCCTGCGCGCACCCGCGATTATCTCTGTCGTGAAAGGCGTAGCCATCTTCGGCGCGGTGCTCGCCGTCGTTTTCGTCGTCCTCGATCGCTTTGATGGCCCAGGGCCGATGTTCGTCGATGCGGAAAAGGCCGGAACACAACAGCAGGTCTCACTTACGCTCGACCCGCAACTGTTCACCGTCTTCGCCACGCTCGCGCTCGGCTCGGCGATGGCACTGCTGATGTATCCACACGTGCTGACGGCCGCGTTCGCTGCCAAGTCATCGGACACCTTGCGCCGGGTGACCATCGCTCTGCCGGCCTGGACCGCGGTGCTCGGCCTCTTCGGCCTACTCGGTGTCGCCGCGCTGGCCGCCGGGATCGAGGCGCCCCCGGGCAACGCCGAGTCGGCGGTTCCCTTGCTGGTCAAGGAACTCATGCCCGCCGCGTTGACCGGCCTGGTCTTCGGCGCACTCGCGGTCGGGGCGCTTGTGCCGGCCGCGGTGATGTCGATCGCCGCGGCAACCTCGTTCGTTCGCAACGTTTACGTCGAGTACTTCCACCCGACGGCGACACCCAAACACCAGATGCGCATCGCGCAGGGGGTCTCGCTCAGCGCCAAGGTCGGAGCCGTCTTCTTCGTTTTCGGGCTACGCAATCAGGATGCCATCAATCTGCAACTGCTCGGCGGAGTCTGGATCCTGCAAACCTTTCCGGCTGTCGCGATTGGACTGTTTACCCGTTGGCTGCATCAGCGGGCGTTGTTGGCGGGTTGGGCGGTTGGCATGACAGCCGGGACGCTCATGGTGGTCCAGGGCGGGTTCTCCTCGCTCGTCCCGGTCGGCATCGCGGGATGGGAGATCCAGGCCTATGCCGCCGTGGTCGCCCTCGTGCTCAACCTGGCCGTAGCGGTCGTCCTCACTCCCGTCTTCGACCGGGCAGGTGCGTTGCGTGGCCCCGATCGCACCATGCTCTCCGGGAGTACGGTATGAATCGCACCCGGACGAAACTTTCCGCGCCGCCGGTCGATCTGGCCAATCTGGTGAACCCGGCCGACCCCGAGGCGGCGCTGGCCAGTTTGTTCGACGTGCACTACACCAGTCTGCTGCGGCTGGCCGTCCTGCTCGGTGCAGATGACGCCGAAGACGTGGTGGCAGAAGCGTTCTATCAGCTATACCGGCGCTGGCAAAAGCTTCGCACACCCGATGCCGCGCTGGGCTATGTGCGTTCGGTGGTGTGCAACCTCGCCCGGATGCGGTTGCGCCACCTGCGAGTGGTCCGCCGGCACACGGAAACCGCGCCCGCACCCGAGGATTCGGCGGAGAGCCTCGCACTGCTGCGCGACGACCAACGGGTGCTTGTCGAGGCGCTGCAACGGCTTCCCGCCCGGCAACGGGAAGCGCTAGTCCTGCGGTACTGGCTTGGCCTGAAGGAGGTCGAGATCGCCCAGGCGATGGGGATCTCCGGCGGCTCGGTCAAAGCCCACACCGCCCGGGGGATGGCCGCTCTCACGCGAGTCATGGAGGTGCGACGGTGAGCCAATCAGCAAGAACCGAAGAGCAACTGCGCGAGGCGCTCGCCGACTTCGCCAACGGCGTGCCGGCAACGCCCGCCGACTATCGCCATGCCCGGGGTGAGTGGGTGCGGCGAGAGCGGCGGCGCCGCCTCGTCCTGGCCATCCTCATCGCCGTCGTCTTCGCCATCGCCGACATCGTCGGGCTCTGGGCGCTCAACCAAGCCCAGAACTCGCCGCACATCATCTTCAATGACCCGGCCCCCGTGCAGCAGCAGGACCCCGCGGGCCGGGTCGGCCAGCCCTAACGCTGCAGGGTCACTCTGACCCTGGCGAGCCATGCACCCCAGCCGTTGGCTGGTTGGCTGTCATTGATGCGGAGATAGAACGCGCGGCCGTCGCCCCGTAGCTCGTTGAGATCGAAGGTGCGTTCGGCCCGGTTGGCCAGATCGCGGACATCGTTGGATTCAACGACTACGGTTCGCCAGGTCTGGTTGTCGGCGGAAACCTGTACGAGGAACTGGTTGCCGATGTCGAGCATCAGCGACCCGCCCGTGACATCGGCCGGTACCGTGAATCTGTAGGTGGCATAGGAGTTTCCGTCGGTGAACCGCGCCCGGCCGTCGAACACGACACCGTCTAGCTGGGAGGCGCCGGGATCGAACAGCCAGGGGGCTTCGGCACTGGTACCCGGCGTAAATTGAATCGTGCCACCGACGAGCGTGACCAGACCGAGGTCCTTCGCAGGCCCCACGTTGGAGGATATCGCCACGTCAATCGGGTAGCTTCCGGGCGTGGCGGCCGACGCCACGGTGACTTGCACCGTCACGGTCTGCGAGGCGCCGGGCGCGATCGGCCCAAAGCCCGCGTTCGGCGGTTGCACTGTCCAGTCGGCCGGAGCGGTCGCGGTGACCTGGCCGGTGGCGGAAACCTTGGCATAATTGGCAATCGTCACCTTGACCGGCACGGTCTCGCCCGGCGAGGCGACTGCACCTTCGACTGTGGTGACGAGCGGCGATGTTCCAGCGGGTGCCGGGTTCAGCAGCTCGATCTCGGAAAGCGTTGCCGTGGCAGGAGACTTCACCGAGAGCCGATAGTGGACATAGGCGCCCGGTTTGGCGACCTTGAAGGCTCGAGTCTGCAAGCGCCAGGGGAACGTCTGGGCGTTTCGTTCATCGAGGACTGTCCAATTGACACCGTCGTTGGAGCCTTCGAGCGCCCACGCTGTCGGATCCTCAGCCGTGGCACCGGATCCGGAGCTGAGCGTGTAGAAGGTGATCGGCTGCCCGGCGGGGAACCGATAGGCGACCGAACCGGTGATAGCGGACTGCGTGTTCGAGTTGTTGTCGAAGAGCGGGTTGGCGGCGTCCAAAGTCATGTCGCGCAACGGGGTCGGCGTTGCATCGCCCTTGGTGATCGAGGGCGGAGCGGCGTCTTTGCCGCTGCCCCAACGAGAGGGCCGCGGCCCCATCCCGAATTCGATTACCCCACCACGCGAGAGCACGTCGTGCGGCAGGTAGGTCTTGTCGTAGCGCTTGCCGTTGACTCGCACGTCTTGGACGTAGACGTTGCGCGCGCTGTTGTTGGGCGCCTTGATGACCAGATCCCGGCCGTTCTCCAGGTGAATGGTGGCCTTGGTGAACAACGGCGATCCGATGGCGTAGCTTGGGCTGCCCATCTGCAACGGGTAGAAACCGAGGGCGCTGAAGACATACCACGCCGACATCTCACCGTTGTCCTCGTCGCCGGGATAGCCCTGCCCGATCTCGCTGCCGAGGTAGAGCCGGGAGAGTGCTTCGCGCACCTTCTCCTGAGCCTTCCACGGCTGCCCAACGTTGTTGTACATGTAGGGGATGTGGTGGCTGGGCTGGTTGCTGTGGCCGTACTGGCCCATCCTGATATCGCGGGCCTCGCGCATCTCGTGGATGATGCCGCCGTAAGAACCGGGGAAGGTAGCGGTCTCCGGGGTGGCGAAGAAGGAGTCGAGCTTCGCGGCGAGTTTGTCCTTGCCGCCGTAGAGGTTTGCCAACCCCTGCCCGTCCTGCGGCACGTGGAAAGCCATGTTCCACGCGTTGGTCTCGGTGTAGTCAAAGCCCCACACACGAGGGTCGAAGTTCGCCGGCTTCTGGCGCCAACTGCCGTCGGCGTTGCGGCCCTGGAAGAATCCCGTTGCGGGGTCGAACATGTGCACGTAATTCTGAGCGCGGTTCAGGAAATACTCGTATTCCTCCGTGCGCCCCAACGCTTTGGCCATGTTGGCGATGCCGAAGTCGTTGATGTATCCGTCCATCGCCCACGACATGGCCTCACCGGTCGACTGCATCGAGGTGTAGCCGAGGAACTGTGACGTGGAAAGACCCTTGCGGCCGACGTTGCCGGTGGGCGGCGTGACGGTCGCGTTTTTCACTGCTGCGTCATAGGCGGCCTGAATATCGAAACCGTTGGCGCCCTTGAGGTATGCGTCGGCGAAGGCCACATCCGAGCTCGTGCCCACCATCAGGTCGGCATAGCCGGGGGAGGACCAGCGGGCGACCCAGCCACCGTCTTTGTATTGCTGGACGAAGCCGTCGGCCATCTCGCCCGCCATGGATGGCGTGAGCAAGCTGTACGCGGGCCAGGTGGTGCGATAGGTGTCCCAGAAACCGTTGTTCACATACACTTTCCCGTCCACCACGGGTGGATTCGGCACCGTTGTGGTCGCCGATTGCACCGCGTGCTTGAAGACCGGGACAGCATTGGTACCAACGTTTTCGAAGCCCGAGTTCGGGTAGAGGAACAGCCGGTACAGGCTCGAGTAGAGCGTGACGAGCTGATCCTCGCTGGCACCTTCCACCTCCACGACCGTGAGCTTGGCGTCCCACGCCTGCTGTGCGCGCCGTTTGACCACCTCGAACGAGTCGGTGGCCGCGATCTCCAGCTCCAGGTTGTGCCGCGCCTGCTCCACGCTGATGAGCGAGGACGCGATCCGCATCTGTACGGTCCGGTCGGCTCCCGCGTTGAAGGCCACGTAGCCGAGCACGTTGTCGCGGCCCTGACCCGCGAGCTTGGCGCCGTCCGTCACCGGCTTGTCGAAGACGGCGTAGTAGTACATGCGGGTCGCACCCGTCGACAGTCCACTGCGTACGTCAGAGAACCCGGTCACCACCCCGTTCGGCACGTCCAGGGTGAGCCCGCCGTTGTTGTTCACGTTGTCGAAGAGCAGCTTGGTGTTGTCGCCGGGGAACGTGAAGCGGAACATCGCCGCGTGATCGGTCGGGGCGATCTCGGTCTTGAGCCCGTTGTCGAAGCCGACCGAGTAATAGTGCGGCTGGGCCACCTCATTGGCATGCCGGAAGGGCAGCGCCCGGGCGGTGCGCGACGCGTTCGGGATGCCGTCCGCGGCCGACGGCATGACCTGGAAGGTCTGCCGGTCACCCATCCACGGGCTCGGTTCATGGCTCGCCGCGAAGGCCTGGATCTGCGGCACGTTCGCCGGGTTGTTGGCCCGGTGGTATTCGTAGAGCCAGCCGGTCGTGCCGGCGTTGGTCATCGGGGTCCAGAAGTTGAAGCCGTGCGGCAGCGCGGTCGCGGGGAAGTTGTTGCCGCGGGAGAAGCCACCGGTCGAGTGGGTGCCGCGCGTGGTGGTGACAAAATCGGAGGGCTTGAACCGGCCGTGGAGTGCTTGGTACGGCTGGCGCTTACGCTCGGCGACAATCTTGATGTCGTCCACCCAGCCGCGGAAGCCGAGTGGGCCGGCCGGGCTGTCGTAGCCGACGAGGATGCGCCGGATCGTCTTACCCCGCGCCACCTGGGAGATGTCGGCCTGCTTGTAGTTCCACTGATCGGCGTAAAGGGTCTTGGACTCGCCCTGACCGCGGGGGCTCAGCACGGCACCATGCTGGTCGCGGGCTCCGAGCTGGCTCAGGAACGTCCCATCGCTGAAAGCCAGATCGACTGCGACATAGGTGCTCGGATATTGCAGATCCGCTGCCGTGAATTCGGGGAAGACCACGTACGACAGCTCGGTGTTCCACGTGACCGGGATGTCCACCTCGAACACCTTGTTGTAGGAGTACCCTCCACTTTGGGCAGTCGTGCTTCCCGCATACTGCAAGGCTTTGAGGCCCGTGAAGCCCGCCCTGGGCCGGGACACGAAGCCACCGGTCGGCCCGATGCCCACCTGACTGCGCATGTCGCTTGGCGGCTTCGGGCTCGTGTCACCGTCGGAGAGCTCCCACTCGGCGAGCTGAATGATGCCACCGCCGCCGTTGCTGGTGACGTTGAGCCGGTAGTGCAGGTATGCGGTGGCGTTGGTGAAGCGGTATTCCTTGCGCTGATACCGCGCGGGGAACGTCTCACCGGAGCGTGTGTCCAAAGTGGTCCAGCTCTGCCCGTCTTGCGACCCCTGCAACTGCCAGTCGCGTGGATCGCGTTCGGGCGCGTCGTTGGCGGACGTCAGGGCGTAGTGCACCACCGCTACCGATTCCGAAAGCTTGTACTGCACCCAGGCCGTGCTCGTGAAGACGAGCCACTTGGTGTTCACGTCGCTGTCGCCGACGTTCTCCTTGACCTCGCCGCCGGCCGCATACTCGCCGCTCGCCGCGATCTCGGCGACCTTGTCGGAGATGCTGCCCGGGATCCCGCCCGGCATGCTCCCGGTGACGTTGGACGACCGCTCGGCGGTGTTGGTCCAAGTCGGCTGGGGATCGCCGAGCTCCAGCGAGGAGTAGAAGGCGGTGCCCTCGGCCTGGGCGAGCTGCCGGCCGGTCTCGGCAGAGCGGAGTTGCTCGGCGGCCGGCGGGGGAGGCGGCGCCGCGCCCGGATCGGGCGGCGGGCTGTACGAAGGGTTGGGACTCGGGGTGCTCGGGCTAGGCGTGGGCTCGGCCGCTGCGGCGCCCGTGGGCGCCAGCATGGCGGCAACCGTGACGAAAACCAGCATCAGAAGAACCCGTCGGGGGAATTTCATGGGGGGTGCCTTCCGTCCCGATGACAACGTTGTCCCGCGCTTGCGAAAGAGACGCTCCCATATCCGTGAATGTCACGTCAAGCGATGGATGCAACGATTTCGCTGGCTCAGCGCCCCGAGGCGGGGCGGCCCGGGTCGCGTTTGGGTTTCCTGAAGTCGCCTCATCGCCTAAAATGAGGCAAATCCGGCTTTTCGTGCCGGAGCTTTGCCCACACGGGAGGGTATGGTCATGACCAAATTCATGGACGTCCATCACGGCTTCAAGGGCATCACCCAGGCGCAATTGAAAGAAGCGCACGCGGCCGACGTCGCGAACCAGGACAAGGAAGGCGTCAAATTCGAGAGCGCCTGGGCCGACCCAGAGGCGGGCATCATCTACTGCCTGTCCGAGGCACCTAATGCCGAAGCCGTTCAGCGCGTTCACGAAAAGGCAGGCCACCGAGCGGATGAGGTCCATCCGGTCCCGCTGATGGTTTGATGCCTGCGACGGCACGTAACTCCTCCGGTGTCCGCTTTGGAGGATCTGCGGTACGGTACGACGGTCGCGGGGGAATGGCGACTCATACCGGTGATTGGTCGATGACTGCGACGAGAACCAGGGTATTGGCGGTGGTCGGCGCAGCAGCCGTCATCGGCATAACCGCTCATGTCCTCTACCAGAGGTACCACGTTGCCGCGGTCGTTATCGACGACTCCGCTCAGCTCGCAGCCGGGCTAGCCGCCGCGGTGAGCTGTTGGTGGTATGGCCGTAAAGCGCAAGGCCGGGAACGCTATTGGCGCTGGCTGCTCGCGGCGGGCTTCGTGGGCTGGACCATCGGTATGGTGATCTGGTCCTGGTACCAGGTGTTCGGCGGGGATCTGATGCCGTCGCCATCGTGGGCCGACGCGGGCTACCTGACTTTGCCGGTGTTCGCCCTTGCCGCCCTGCTGATGTTCACCAAGCGGAGTCATCCGCCCCCGGTGCTCGTGCTGGACGGGCTCGTCGTGGTCGGATCACTGTTCATGCTCGCCTGGGCCACCGCGCTCGGAGCTGTGGTCAAAGGCGGAGCTCCGTCCACCGGCGAATTCGTGGTGGCCATTGCCTATCCGCTCTCGGACCTGGTACTCGTCGCAATAGTGGCTTTGCTTCTGGTCTTCCGGCGAATCGGGCCGAACGAGCGACCGGGTTTGCTCGAGTTGGGGCTCGGTCTCATCGCGCTCTCGGTTTCGGACAGCTTCTTCGCCTATCTGGTGAGCCGGGGCGCCGAGGACATGCCGCCGCTGCTCAACATCGGCTTCATCGCCGGCCCGGCCCTCGTCGCGGTCGCGGCGGCCGCTCGCAGCCGCAACCAAGTGCCGGGAGAGGTGCCGAGCCGAAGCAGGGCTAGCGAATTGGGCTACCTGCTGCTTCCGTATGCGCCGCTGGCCGCCACCGGAATTCTGATCTTCACCAAGATGATCACAGGTACCCGGCTGGACTGGGTCGAGACCTATGTGGGTTTGCTGGTGATAGGCATGGTGGTGGTTCGGCAGCTCATTACCTTGCTGGAGAACCGATTGCTGCTGGAGCGGGTCAGGCAGGGCCAGGCTCAGCTGGAGTATCAGGCCTACCACGATCCGCTGACCGGCCTGGCCAACCGCGCTCGCTTCCACGATCGGCTGGCGGCCGCCGTCGAGGTGCACCGGCGGGAGCACCGGCAGGTCGGGTTGCTTTTTGTGGATCTCGACGACTTCAAGCTCGTCAACGACAGTCTGGGCCACGCGGCGGGCGACTCTGTCCTTTGTGGAGTGAGTGAGCGCCTCCAGGCCTGTACGAGTGGTGTGGACACCGTGGCGAGGCTGGGCGGAGACGAATTCGCGATGCTGCTCGACGGCACCGTTGAGCCGCAGGAGGTCGGCGAGCGGGTGCTATCCGCGCTGCGTCAGCCGTTCCAGATCGGCGGCCGCCAGGTCATTGTCAGCGCGAGCATCGGCGCGGTGATCACGGACACCTCCGAGCCGGATCTGACCGCGGATGCCTTGCTGCGGCGTGTGGACGCGGCGATGTACGGCGGCAAGCAGGCGGGCAAGGGCGTGATAACGGTCTACCGCAAAGAGCTCGTCGGGTTGGACCATCCGGACCTGCCCACGTTCCTCGCGGCCGCATTGCGCGGGGAGCCGGATGCCGGGCCACTGCGGGTGCACTATCAGCCGATCGTGCACATGAGCAACGGCGAGACCGTGGCGGTGGAAGCGTTGGCGCGGTGGAGAAGCCCGGTCCTGGGCTCGGTGCCGCCGCAGGTCTTCGTCGCCGCCGCCGAGCGGTCAGGCCTCATCGCCGAACTCGACGACCAGGTCCTCGACATCGCCTGCCGGGACACCGCCGCCTTGATCGGCAACGGCGACTCGCAACTGCGGGTGCATGTCAACATCTCGGCGAGCAGACTCGGCTGTCCCTACCTTGAGGAAACGATCAGGCAGACCCTGATCCGGCATGGGCTGCCGGGTGACCGTCTGGTTCTCGAAATCACCGAGACCAGCCAGATCCCGGATCTCAACGCGGCAGCGGAATCCACTCGGCGGCTGCGCCAGCTCGGGGTGAAACTGGCGCTTGACGACTTCGGCACCGGCTACAACACCCTTGCTCACCTGCATGCGTTACCGGTGGACATCGTCAAGCTCGATCATTCGCTCACCACGCATACCGATGAGCAGGAGCGCACAGAGGCACTGGGACGCTCGGTCGTGTCAATCTCGCACGCCCTCGGCATTTCGGTGATTGCCGAGGGCGTCGAGACGCAGGCGCAGGTGGGCCGGCTGATGCGCTGGGGTTGCCACCTTGGCCAGGGGTACCTCTACGGCCGGTCCATGCCGGTGGGAGCACTCGAAATCGGCTACCCGGCCGCGCGGGAGCATCACGTCAGTGAGGCGGGATCACCCCGTATACCGTCGCTGTAGCACCGGATCCGTTGTGATTGCGGGTCCCGCCGGCGAGCACCCAGGCGCCGATCGGCGGGAGCTGGCTCAGATTTGCCAGGTTCTCAAAGCTGATCCGGTGCTTGTCATACAGGATGGTGGAAACGGGGAAGGTGTCGTCGACACCGCGATCCGGGCCGAAGGTGTCGGATCCGAGCGCGCCCCTGGTCGCGAGGCGCCCGGTGTCGATGAGCCATTGTGCCGCCTCGAGGCTGAACCCGGGCTGGTGGATGACTCCCTCCGCATCGAGGTTGGCATAAGCCGGTGTGCCCCAACGGCTTTCCCATCCGGTCCACAGGATCACCGCGGCACCTCGGGGGATCCTTCCGTACCTGCGTTCCCAGTCGCGCAGATCGTCCACGGTCACCGCATAGTCTGCGTTCTCCGTTGCCTTGGCCCGGACATCGATCTTGGCCGCCGGGAGGAACAGATCCTGTGGATCGAGTTGATCCGCGGAGAGCCTGCCCTCGTGAAAGTGATTCGGCGAACCCCAGTGCGTGCCGGTGTGTTCACCTTCCCGGACGTATTGCATGTAGAACCCGTCCACCGGAACGGTTGCCATCGTCTCGAGGGTGAACTCCGGATCACCCGGGAACCCGCTCGTGGTGGCCGGATCGTTGACGTGGGACAGGAAGACCAGCCGCAGCCCGTCCAGCCGCATCGGCGAGTGCGCGGCGGCCGGAGCCGCTGCACCGCCGACCATCGCACCCGTCAGCCCCGCGGCCGCACCCATCATTACCCGCCGTCGCTGCATGATTCGCCCTTCGGTAGCCATATCCGCCATGCTCTATCTAATTAGTAGCTGAGCAGGCTGACAAGGGGTCAGGCGGGTCAGGCGGCCACCTGCGATCGGGCGATGGTGGGTGAGTGTGCCAGCATGCTCACGCCGACGCCGATCAATAGCCCGGAGAAAACCAGACCGGCCAGCGCGGCCGGCGTGGTAGGTGGGGTCTGATCGAAGAGGATGGCACCCCACAGCCAGCTGGCGAGCGGATCGGCGACGATCATCGCGGTGAGCGCGGCCGGAAACGAGCCGCTGGCAAAGGCATCCTGCACCAGAATCGCGGCGATGAGCCCGGAAAGGGCCAGACCGTAGACGTGCCAGTGCGAAAGCACCGCGAACCATCCATTGTGGAGCAATTGGCCGGCTACCACGACGGTGAGGACAGCGGTGAGACTGAAGCCGACGCCCGAGGCGGTGCCGATGACGGCAGTGCGAATGCTCTTGCGGCCGGCCTTTGCGGCGACAACAAGGACAGCCATCAGCACCATCGCCGAGGCGACGACGACTGGGATCAGGTGGTGGCGTTCCAACGTCTGCGGCACCGAGCCCCGTGTCATGACAAGCATGATGATGCCCAGGCTGACCGCGGCCGTGCCGATCCAATCGCGAGCGAGCGGCAGCGCGCCGAATCTTGCGGTGGCAAACGGAAGCGCGAACATGAGCTGGACACACAGCAGAGCCTGGACGACGGTGATCGATCCGAGATGAAGGGCGGTGGCGTGCAGGACGAAGCCAAGCACGTTCAGCGCCAGGCCGCACCACCAGATGCGGTCACCGAGCATTTTGGACAGCATTCCGAGTACCGGGAGCCAGCGCGCCAAGCCGGCCGAGCCGGGCGGGGCGGCCAGTGCGATCGACCTTGTCGCGGCGTGCTGTAGTGCCGCCGCTCCCGCGAAACACAGCGCGGAGACCAATGCCACCACGATGCTAGCCGGCATGCGCGGAACCCTCCGGTTCGGAAGCCAGGCCAACGGCGGCCAAAGCGGCCTGCAGTTCGGAGGTCATCCGCAGATCGAGGTGGCCCGAGAGCCCACGCCGGGCGAGGCGCCACTCGGCAGCGGCCAGCATCATCAGTTGGGGCAGCAGATCGGTGGAGCGATCGAGCACCCAGCGGGTGCCTTTCGTGGCGATCCACCAGGCCTGGGCACGGCGGCTGGGCGAGCGATTGTGCGGCTCGAGGCCGGGTGGGCGCGACATGGGCCAGCCGGCCTCTGCCAACGCGTCGTAGCAAAGCCGAGCCAGCCTGCGATGGCCATACTCGCTCGGGTGCAGCCGGTCGACACTCCACATGCGACAGTCCCAGAGCAGGGGGTCATGCGCCACATGGGCATGCGCGACGGGATACCGCTCGGCGAGCGCGTGGATGACTTCGTTGAGGGCACGGATTCGTCTGGCCAGCGGGCGCGCCAGCGATTGCGGCAGGCCGAGCATCCTGCCCGGCTCCGGCAGACATGCGGTGACCACCTGGGTTCCGGCGTCGCACAGCTCGGTGATGATGCGGTGCTGCCGATCGCTGATCGCCGCGATGTCAAACGATCCCCGCAGCGAATCGTTGACGCCGACCAGCATCGTGGCGACGTGCGGATGCCATAGCCGGGCCCGGGGAAGCTGATCGGTCATCACATCGGCCGACAATGCCCCGGCGCGGGCGAAGTTGCGGAACTCCACCTGCCCGGGTGCCCCGGCACCTTCGGCCAACAGTGCGGCAAAGCCACGCCAGCCACCACCCGCGCGCGGGTCTCCCATGCCGACGGTGATGGAGTCACCGAGAGCGGCGAACCGCAGCGTCATCGAATTCGATCTCGCATGGCTGCAGGGTACGAAGAGCAGCTTGATGGCATTTTGCAGGTGCGCGGACACCTGACGACAAACGCTGAAACGGCAAGAGTCGCGGCAACGGCGTTGGTGGCCAAGGGTTTGCCGGTTGTTCGCCCGCCGTATGCCCTGGCATCCATGTATCACAGCCGGTTCGTCGGTCACAGTTTCTGCTGTGACGTGGGAGCTGACTGACTTCCGTCTGGTGACGGCAAGTGCGTATCCGGGGATGATGGCGCCGTTGACGGCACATCCTTCCTGCGTATGCGTTCTCTCCGGGGATGCCGACGGACGGCTGGCCGACCGGGGCACAGCGGCGTTGTCGTTGGAGGCGTTGGACGGTGTCCGCCGCCGGTGGCGCTTCGGCGACGTGGCCCGCCTGGCGGACTTCGTGCCCAAGGTACTTGCCGAAACCCCGGCAGACGACCGGCCCATTCTGCTAATCCCGCCGCGCTCCAGCGTGGCGTGGGAGGCGGCCGCGGCGACCTGGCCGTGTCAGGTGCGTCTGGTGGGTGGCGCTGCCGAAAGCGTGGGCCGGATCGCCGAGGACAAGATCTGGGTGCGCCGTCAGTTGCAGGGCATCGGTGTTCCGGTACCCGACGATCTGGTGCTTTCGCCAGGTGAGATCGACTTCGGGATGGCACAGTCCACGTTGGACACACCATTCGTGCTCCAGGCGCCGAATGGGGCCGGGGGACAGGGCACGTATCTGATCGAGGATGCGGGCGGGCTTGCCGCGGCGTTGGCGCAACAGCCACACGTGGATCGCTGGCTGCTGTCGCGTTTCGCCGGCCGTACCACGATCAACGTGGCCGGCGTGGTACATGTCGACGGGGTGCAGTTGCTTCCGGCATCGGTGCAGACTTCCGGCATAGCCGAGCTGGGGGTTGGCTTCGGCGCCTACTGCGGCAGCGACTTCGCCGCCCCGGCGCAACTTTCCGCCGAGGTGCTTAGCCAGGCCTATGCTCAAGCCGAGGTGGTGGGGAAGTGGTTGCACGGGCTGGGACATCTGGGCCTGTTCGGTGCCGACATCGCGGTCACCGGGGACAGCATCGCCTTCCTGGAGATCAATCCACGGATTCAAGGCTCCTCCTGGCTCTTGAGCAAGCTGCAACAGGCGCAAGGGGTGTCGCCATGCCTGCAGCAACACGTTCGGGCCCTGCTGGGTCAGCCGGTGGAGTCGACGGAGCTGCCCATCTCCACCCAGGCGGGAAGTCACCTGCTGGTGCGCTGGAGCGGGCCGGCCGGGGTGGTGCTATCCGTGCCCGATCTGACCCAGGTCGAAGGGGTCACGGTAACCGCGATGCCCGCCGCCGGGATCACTGTCCTGCCGGGAGCGATCCTGGCACGGCTGGAAGCCGGCAACAGCCTGGCGACGCCGGACGGCCGAGGGCTCCTGCCCGGCACTAGAGCCTTCCTGGAAGCCTTCCAAAGCGGAGTTAAGTTAATACCACTTCCTTAAGGGCGACCTAGATTTCATAGACCATCTAGTGAAGCGCCGCTTAACGTGACGGCGTGAGCCTGTCCGAGCTAGGAGTCTCTCCCGACGACGAGCGTATCTATCGGCTGCTGCTCAATCAGCCCAACGTGACGCTTGCCGAGCTCGTCTCGGTCACCGGATGGCAGCCGCCGCGGATGCGCCGGCACGTGCGTTCACTCGAGGTGCTCGGTCTGCTGACCCGCACGCCGACGCGGCCGACCCGGTTCACCCCGGCAGCCCCCGAGAGCGCGATCGAAGTCCTTGCGCTGCAACGGCAGGAGGCCATCGAGCGGGCACGGGCGGGGGCCAGCAAACTGGCGGAACAGTTCCGCTCGGCGATGAGCCATGACCACACCCCGGTGACCGTGGTACGGGGAAGGCCGGCTATCGCCCAGCGTTTCTTCCAGGCGCAGAAGGCCACCCGGCACGAGGTGCTCATCCTGGATCGGCCGCCCTATGTGGTGGAACCGGTGCAGCAGCAACACACCGTCCAGCTCGACCTGCTCAGCCGCGGGGTCTCCTACCGGACCATCTATGACGAAGCTGCATTGGACACCCCGGAGAAGCTCGCTCAGGCACGCCATCTTGCGGCCCGTGGGGAGCAGAGCAGAGTTCTTTCGGGGGTACCGATGAAGATGGTCATCACCGACCGAAGCCTGGCCCTGGTCCCCTTCATCCTCTCCACCGAGCGGGAAACCCTTGTGCTGCAACCTTCGGCGCTGCTCGACGGATTGGTCACCTTCTTCGAAATGATGTGGAGCAAGGCGATCCCACTGTGGACTCCCGGCGCGGACACCCCTTCGATCGGGCAGCCCGAGGAACAGTTGCTTGCCTTGCTGGCCGCCGGGCTGACCGATGAGGCGATCGCTCGCCGGCTAGGGGTCGCTCAGCGCACCGTGGAACGGAGAATGCGCCGCGTCATGGACAAGCTCGGTGCCGAGACCCGTTTCCAGGCCGGCCTCAACGCCTCCCGCCTTGGCCTGCTCGGCGACTGACACCTCACCCGCTCGCCCGCCGCGGCCCATGATCGCGGTGATCAGGGAGTTGCGCCGGCGTGTCTCCGGCGTGTCGCCGCGATAGGTCCCTGATCACGGGGATCTTGTCGGGTCGCCGCCGCTGCCGGTAACTCGCCACTGCTCAAGGCCTGTTTCGGCGGTACGTTCATCGCGATGGCCATCGATTCATTGATTCTTCATCCTGTGAGGAGTGCTGATGAAACGGGCTGCCCTTCTGGTGCCGCTCCTGGTTGCCGCCTTCACTGCCACCGCAGCGAATGCCGCCGCGACCGAGACCACTACGCCCGCCACCGCCGGGCAATATGTCATCGTCCTGAAGTCCACTTCGGATCCGTCGTCGATCGCGGCTCGCTACGCCCGCGACCACGGGGCCCAACCGGGATTCACCTACCACCACGCACTCAAAGGCTTCTCCGCCTATCTACCCGCGGGTGCTGTTAGGGCCCTGCGTGAGGACCCGGCGGTCGCCTACGTCGAGCCTGACGCCGTCGCCCACATCACCGCCCAGGAAACGGCGAACGGCGTCAAGCGAATCTTCGCTCCGGACAACGCTTCGCTGAAAGTCGGCGACGGAGTCGACGAGCGCGTCGACGCCGATGTCGCGGTGCTCGACACCGGCATCGACCACAATCACCCGGACCTCAACGTGGTCCGGCGCGTCAGCTGTCTGAACACGAGCACCTGCACTGACAACTCCGGCGTCGACGACAACGGGCACGGCAGCAATGTCGCGGGCATCGTTGGCGAGATCGACAACACCATCGGCTTCGTCGGCGTGGCACCCGGGGTCCGCCTGTGGGCCATCAAGGTGCTCAACAACAGTGGAAGCGGCAACGCCTCAGGCGTCGTCGCCGGGCTTGACTGGGTCACCGCCCACAAGGCGGACATCGAGGTCGTCAACATGAGCCTCGGCTTCAACGGCACCGTGCAGTCAGTGAACGACGCGGTAAACCGGTCCATCGCGGCGGGAGTGGTCGTTGTGGTCTCCGCAGGCAACAACAACTCCAACGTCAGCGGTCAATCCCCGGCCAACGTGGCCGACGCCATCACGGTTTCGTCACTGAGCGACAGCGACGGCAGGCCCGGCGGCACCGGCGGCGGATTCGGCTGGTGCAACTCCAGCAACACCAACGTTGACGACACCAAGTCGAACTTCAGTAACTGGGGTGCGGGCGTGGACATCGCCGCGCCGGGCGACTGCATCAAGTCCGCCTATCGCGATGGCGGTTACTCCAACTACAGCGGCACCTCGCAGGCAGCTCCGCATGTGGCGGGAGCGGCCGCGTGGCTGGCGAGTGGTTCCAACAAACCGGCCGACCGGGCCGGGGTACTGGCCATTCGGAACAAGATTGTCAGCGCCGGAAACCTGAACTGGACCGACAACTCCGGCGATGGCGTGAAGGAACCGCTGCTCGACGTGCACGACCCGGCGGTCTTCCCACCCGGCAGCGGAGGCGGTGGCGACCCGGTCGCTTCCTTCACCTCCTCATGCAACAACTCCACCAAGGCTTGCTCGTTCGACGGCTCGGCCTCGTCCGACCCG
>DPJL01000383.1 GCA_003543035.1 Micromonosporaceae bacterium
CACCCGCGAGGAAGAACAGCAGACCGGTCAGCACCCCATGAGCGATGTTGCCGATCAGGGCCGCTTGCAGGCCGACCTTGGTCCCGGTCGCTATCCCGAGCAGCACGAAACCCATGTGCCCCACGGAGGAGTAGGCGATCAGGCGCTTCAACTCGGTCTGCGCCAGGCAGACGAGCGAGCCGACGATGATCGCGGCCACCGCGAGCACGCCCAGAATCGGGGCGGCTTCAGCGAATGCGTCCGGGGTGACGCCGAGCCCAACTCGGATCAGGCCATAGGTACCCATCTTCAGCAGCACCCCGGCCAGGATCACACTGCCGACCGTCGGAGCCTCGGTATGCGCGTCAGGTAGCCAGGTATGCAATGGCCAAAGTGGACTCTTGACCGCGAACGCCACCGCGAAGAGGGCGAATATCCAGAGCTGCGCGTTGTGGCTCAACGGCGGCGGGTTGACCATGTCGCCGGAACCGGTCAGCACCACCACCGAGATGACGCCGACCAGGAGGAGAACGGAACCCGCGAGCGTGTAGAGCGCGAACTTAAGCGCTGCCCGCCTTCGCTGCTCGCCTCCCCAGACGGCGATGACCGCGGCCATCGGCAGCAGCACCACCTCGAAGGCGATGAAGAAGAGAACCAGATCCTGCGCGAGGAAGGTGCCGATGATGCCCGCTTCGATGAGCAGCAGCAGCGCACCCAGCACGTTGCCACGCCCGGGCCTGGGCGTGTGCCAGATCGAGTAGCCGCAGCACAGCATCGTCAGCAGCGCGGTTAGCACGACCAGCGGATAGGAAATGCCGTCGACACCCAGATGCAGCCGCAGGCCGAATGCGGGCACCCACGCCCAGTCGAGCTCGAGCCACATGCCGCGCTTCTGATCCAGCCCAAGCAGAACGGCAAGCATCAGGGTCAGCAGGGAGAAGACCGTGGCGGCCTTGCGGCCGGTGAGATCGGGCAGCAGAGCCGAAATCGCGGCTCCCACAAGCGGGACCGCCAGCGTCCACAGCAGCAGCTGATTCACCATAGTCCCACCAGATTCAAGGTCACGCCGGCGATCGCCAGCAGCACGGCACCCGCCAACACCCCGGCAAGGGCGCGGGGCAATGCGGCACGATGCCAGCCGGCCAACCCGGACCCAGCCGACTCGGTCACTCGGCCCAAGCCCATCACGACACCGTCCACTCCGGACACATCGAAGAACTTGGCCGCTCGGGCGAGGGCCAGCATCGGTTTGACGACAACCCAGCGCTGCACCGTGTCCAGGCCGAAACCGCTCGCAATGAACGACCCGGCTCGGCCGAGTCGTGGCACCGGATCGGCACGTCGGCACATCAGCCAGCCCAGCAGCACACCGGCAATCGCCAGGCCGAGCGGCAGCGCCAGCTCCCCGTCCAGGTGGACAAGCTTCTCCCGGACGTTCTCGTTGAGCAGATATGCCCCCACGCCCAGCCCGGTGGCCGGAATAGCCAGCAGCACCAAGGGAAAGCGCATGTCACCGGGCGGTTCGTGGGCGTGCACACCGGCCGGTGTCGGGCCAAAGAAGGCCAATAGCCAGACCCTTGCCGAGTACCAGGCGGTCACCGCGATGCCCACCAGCGCGGCGATCCAGAGCCAGGGCTTCTCCTGCAGGGCCGACACCACCGACTCCTTGCTCCAGAAGCCCGCGAGCGGAGGTATGCCCGCCAGCGCGCCGAGCCCGATGGTCATCGTGGTGAAGGTGAGCGGCATGCCCTTTCGCAATCCACCCATCTGCGAAAGCAGGTTGCTGCCGACGGCGTGGATAAGCGCACCGGCGCAGAGGAAGAGCAGAGCCTTGAAGGCCGCATGGGTGAACAGATGAAACATGGCCGCGTCGACCGCGCCCACCGACAGCGCCGCCATCATGTAGCCCAGTTGCGAAACGGTGGACCAGGCAAGCACCCGTTTGACATCGTCAGCTGCCGTCGCCGCGAAAGCGCCTAGCAGCAAGGTGATCCCGGCCATCACGCCCAGGACGGTCAGGGCCACTTCTGACGCACCGAAAAGCGGGAAGAGACGTGCGACCACATACACACCGGCGGCAACCATTGTCGCCGCATGGATGAGCGCCGAGATCGGGGTCGGGCCGGCCATCGCGTCGGGCAACCAGGTGTGGAACGGGAACTGCGCGCTCTTGCCGGCCACGCCCGCTAGCAGCAGAAGGGCGGCAACGGTCACCGTCGTCTTGTCCAGCGTCGGGACGGCCGCGAGCACCTCGGAGATCTTGAAGCTGCCAACCCGGACGCCCAGCCAGACGATGCCGAGCAGGAAGCCCACATCGCCGACCCGGGTGACCAGGAATGCCTTCACCGCCGCAGCCGGAGCCTCGGGCAGCTTTCGATCGTGCGCGATCAGCAGGTACGAGCAGGCGCCCATCACCTCCCAGCCGACCAGCAGCATGATGAGGTCCCCGGAGAGCACCACCATCAGCATCGCCGAGGTGAAGATGCTGATCTGGGCGGCGTAGGGCCCGTACCGGTCGTCGCCCTTGAGATAGGAAATCGAGTAGATCTGCACACAGAGCGCCACCACAGCGACTGCGAGCGCTGTTAGCAGCGCTCGCAGGTCTACCAGTGTGGTGAGACTTACCTTGAAGTCTCCGAACACCACCCAGGGCAGCGACGACTCCACCCGCCCCTCACGCAACACCAGCAGCGTGGCGACGAAGCCCAGCGCGATCGCGGCCCCGGCGACGCCGAGCGCCGCCGCATCGGGCCGATTGCGCTGCGGCACCAGCAGGCCGATCAAACCCAGCAGCAGCGGGACGCCGATGAGCCCGACACTGAGTCCTGCGGTCATGACCGACATCCTGCCTCCTTGCGCCCATTGACGCGAGTACCGGTCTACGACTTGCGGGTTGCCCGAGGCGGTCAGGACGATAAAGATTCAAGCTCATGACGACCCTGCGTCCCTACTTCGCGTGGGCCCTGTTGACCTACGCGGCGGCCGAGCTCTTCTTCATCTTTCTCAACTGGCTGCTGATCAGCGGTGGCACCAACATCTTCCAGCGCTCCTACCGGACCGACACGACCACGCTCACCACGGTCGGGCTGCCCATGCTGGCAGTGTTGATCACTACCCAGGTCAAGCCAGTGCTGAGCATCGCCAAGAATGTTGCCCTGGTGGCTTTGGCCGAGTACCTGATAATCCTGCTCTTCGGTGGTTTGACCTTCCTGCTCGGGCTCATTCATATGATCGATTTCGTGCAGGACACCCAGAGCCAGGTCGCCGCGCTCTCCTATCTCGTCTTCGGGTTGCTCGGCTTCGTGCTCGCCGGGCTCTCCGCCTTTGTCACGTGGCGGATTTACACCTCGCCCGCTCAGGCTACGGTTTAGCGATGCTCCAGACAGCTCGCCTGATTCTGCGCCGCTGGCGCGGCTCCGACCGGGAACCATTTGCCGCGATGAATGCCGACCCGGAGGTGATGGAGCACTTTCCCTCGACCCTCACCCGGGAGCGCAGCGACGCAATGGTCGACTGGCTTGGCGAATTGTTCGACGCCAAGGGTTTCGGGCTATGGGCCGTCGAGGTGGTGCAGACTGGCGAGTTCATCGGCTTCACCGGCCTGGCCCCGGTGCCGTTTGAGGCGCCGTTTACCCCTGCCGTGGAAGTGGGCTGGCGGTTGGCGCGACACGCCTGGGGCCACGGATACGCCACCGAGGCTGCCCGTGCCTCGCTGGCCTACGGCTTCGACGTGGTGGGCCTGACCGAGGTGGTTTCCATGACGTCGACGACCAACCTGCGGTCCCAGGCTGTCATGCGCAAGCTTGGGATGACCCGCGATCCGGCCGACGACTTCGACCATCCCCGGGTGTTGGACAACGATCGCCTTCGACGACATGTCCTTTTTAGACTCTCTGCTCCAGTACCTGGCCCAGCCACAGCCCACGCGGATGCTCAAAGCTGAATGGCTCAGTAGTGGTGAAGCCCTGGCTCTCGTAATAGCGGACCAGGGCTCGGTCGTCGCCGGCATAGCAGTCCACCCGCAACAGCCCGACCCCTTTGTGCCGGGCCAGGTCTCGCGCATAGTCGAGCAGAGCCGAGCCGATCCCTTCGCCGGCATGGGCGCGGTCGGTGACGAGCAGATTGACATAGAGCTCCGGCTCTGTGGCCGCTGGAATGTGTGCCGGAGCCTTGCCAACGACGAGTGAGCCGACAGCTTCTTCACCGATCCAGGCCAAGTAGAAACCACCTGAGGCGGCCCAATGCTGTGATTGGGCGATCCGTCGCGGGTCGGTGGATTGCGGCTCGGTCCCCCACTGGCCCGTACGACCCTGTCCTACGAGCCATTCCGTGGCGCGGTCCAGCAGGGCCAGGACATGCGGGATGCCCTCTGTTCCGGCCGAGCGGATGATCAACCGAGCTCGACCTCGTCCACGTTGATGTTCGCGCGGAGCCGGAAAAGCCGCAGCACCAACGCAAGGCCGACGCCCACCTCGGCTGCCGCGATGACGATCACGAACAACGCGAACACCTGGCCGGTCATCTGCTGGCGGATGGAGTCGCTGGTGACCAGGATGAGATTGACCGCGTTGAGCATCAGCTCGACCGACAT
>DPJL01000248.1 GCA_003543035.1 Micromonosporaceae bacterium
CGAGCATGCGGTCGGCCTCGTCGAGGACGAGGGCACGCACGCGATCGAGCTTGAGCTGCTTCTGCTTGGCGAGGTCGAGCAGGCGGCCAGGCGTGCCGACGAGGATCTCGACACCGGCCTTCAGCGCCGCGACCTGCGGCTCATATGCGACGCCACCGTAGATCGGCAGCACTCGGATGCCACGTGTCTTGCCGGCTCCCTGCAGATCCTTGGCGACCTGTAGGCCCAGCTCACGGGTGGGAACGACGACCAACGCCTGCGGCGTGCCGTCACCGCCCTCTTCGGGCGAAAGAAGCCTCTCCAGCAGGGGAACGCCAAAACCAAGCGTCTTCCCGGTACCGGTTGGGGCCTGTCCGATCATGTCGCCGCCTCGGAGCCCGATCGGCAGCGCGTATTCCTGAATGGCAAAAGCTCGTTCGATCCCCATTGCGGCAAGTGCTGCCACTGTTTCGGGTCTGGCTCCGAGCTCTGCGAAAGTTGGTTTGGTATCTGTCATGGGGTTATGGGGTGCCCTTGTTAGGTGCGCCCCTTTTTACGCTGAGGAGCGCTATTCGTCGTCTCGCACGGGGCCACACGTGGCTGCCGTCTCTAGGGCAGATGCACGGGCCTCACGTGCCGACAAGGGCCATTTGGCCCATGTCAACTCGCCTATCCTACGGGGTCGACATGGGCCGGGTCACGAAAACGTGGTGAGAAATTCATTCACCTCGCTGATCACACGCTCAGTGAGCGCTCAACGGGGGGTGAAACCTACTGTTCTGGTGGACGCCTCTGCGATCTCGACATATGCCAGCTTGTCCACTGGAACGATCACTCGCCGTCCCTTTTCGTCCACCAGCGAAAGCACTTTCTGCTTCGACTCGATCGCTTCGGTCACCGCCCGCTCCACCTCAGCCGGCGTCATAGCGCTTTCCACCACCAGTTCGCGGGCGGCGTATTGCACGCCGATCTTGACCTCCACGCGAGACCTCCCTAATCCCAGGCGACTTTAGCTCAGTGCTCGTGGTGAAGCGGGAAGCCGCCGATGCCACGCCATGCCAGCGTCGTGATGAGCTGCTCAGCCTCCTCTTGGGACACTTCGCGCCCGCCCGCGAGCCAGAATCGCGCCGCGACCTGTGCGGCTCCACAGAGCCCAGCCGCGAGCATCTCGGCCCGCGCTCGATTTACACCGGTGTCCGCCATGATGGTCTCGGTGATCGCCTCGACGCTGAGTCGCTCCATCCGGTCCACCCGTGCCCGGACGGCCGACTCGTTGCGCAGATCCGACTCGAAGACGAGACGAAAAGCTTCGCTCTCATGGGAGACGAAGTCGAAATAGGCGCGCATCGCTCCCTTGACCCGCTCCGCGTTGTCCGTCGTGGCCGACATGGCCTCCCGGATGCGCTCGGCAAAGGCGTCACAGTGCGTGTCCAAAAGCGCCAGATAGAGCTCAAGCTTCCCGGGAAAGTGCTGGTAGAGCACGGGTTTGGAGACCCCGGCGCGCTCGGCGATGTCATCCATGGCCGCAGCGTGGTAACCCTGAGCGACAAATACATCCTGCGCGGCAGCGAGCAGTTGCTTACGTCGCGCGGACCTAGGCAGCCGGGTCGGTCGGCCCGTTGCGCTCGATGCCGCGGTCATAAGATCTCCTCCGTTAGACGGACCCTTCGACGGATCTTGGAACTGGCCCGTCGTTGCAACTTATCGTCATTCACCGTTCACGGTAGCCTCAGCACTGGGCGACCGAGGAGCGCACGGTGGATGGTCTAGGACAAACCGGCAGTGACAGGTCAGGTGATCACGCGGACAACGGCGTGCTCAATGGGCACTCTGCACCCTGGGCCAAGGAAACCTGGTCCAGTGCGGGTGCCGCGTTGGAGCCTTCCTTTGAACCGCTGAGCTCGTGGAACGGTGCTGCCCCCGACCGCCGGGGGATCGAGGCGCTCGCGGGTGGCGACACAGTCGACGACTCGCTCACCTCGACCCTGGTCCAGCCGCGTTTTACGCCCTACGCCGCGGCGACTTCTGAAGATCCTTACGCCGACGAGCTGGCTCAGCGTTCGGCTGAGTTTGCCCGGCACGCCGCCCTCGACGATCCCACTCCCGCACAAGGCATTCCGGCGCTGAGCGCACCTCCCGTCGCCTGGACCCCGCCTCCGCCAGTGCCCGCCGAGTTCACCGCGCCGCTGCCGGAAGGCCCGCCCGAGCCCGACGACTTCGACCCTCCGCTGGCAGCGCAGCTGACGCTGGGCCAACGTTTCGGAATGGCCTTCAGCGATCCCGCTGAGGCTGCGGCCGCCGCAGCCGAGGCGGATCGATCAGTCGACCAGTCTCCGTATGCCGCTCTCAACGACACCGAAACAACCTCCTACCAAAGGGTTTTCGACGATTCCGGCGTTGAGCCGCCCGGGCTCCGGCGGCCCTTTCACGACGCGTTCAGCAGCCCGGCGCCGGAGACGCCCACCCTGCACCGGCCTTACAACGGCTCACCGGCGGAAGGGCCCGGCCGGCGTCGCGCCCTGGATCAGCCCGAGGCCGATCCGGAAGCATTGATGGACGCCGACCCGGCTGAGCCGGAGGTGGAAGCGGATGCCGATCTGCCACAGCGGATCCCGGCCGAGCCTGACGTGCCGGAGCACGATCCGACGGCCGATAACGCTCCCTTCGAGGACAAGGCACAGCTTTCCCGGATCATGTCCCAGCTGCAGCGCGAAGACGTGCCGGAGGAGCAGCGCCCGGACGGGTTCGACGTGCAAGCCGTCCTGGCGGCCGTCAAGGCGGTCGCCGGGGTGCGCGAGGCAACGATGCGCACCACCGCGACCGGGGCTCATCACCTGCGACTGGAGCTAGCCGAGGGCGCCGACCCGGCGACGATCAGCCGCATGGTGGCTCGCATGCTGCAGGAACAGATGGGCCTGAATGCCGCCCTGACCGGAGGCGCGCCGGGTCAGTCGCCGGTGATCCCGGGCCAGGGGGAGGGGCCGGCCACCCCAGCTCCGGTGGTGCTTCCGGGCCCCCGGACCGGCCTGGGTGCGGCTCCGCCGCCCGCGGTCGACAAGTCTTCCGACAACTGGCCCGATCCCGTTCCGCTGCCTTCGATGCAGGACCGGCATCCGCCGGTGGAGCCGATCGCGCGGGAGCCCAGGAGGCGCCATCCGGTCAGTGTGCCGCGGCGGCAGACCTCCGAGTTGCGGCCCTCGGAGCGCGCTGCCGCCACCTGGAAGGCCGCGATCGATTCGGATCAGCCGGCCGGGTCGGACCCGCCGCCGTTGCCCAACGATCGTGATCAGGGGCCTAGGGCGATCATCGAGCATGTCCAGACAAGCACCTTCGGGCTGGATGCCACGGTCGAGGTGAGGCTGAACACCGGGAGCCGGGTGGCCAGTGGGGTGGCCAGCGGACCGGCAGTCGACGGTTACGTGTTGCGCCTATGCGCGGCGGCCACGGCGGCGGCGATCGACGATCTCTTAAAGGAGGGAACCACAACCGGGGAGAGCGGTCGTTGTTTCGTGGAGCATGCCGCCATCGTTCCGATGGGCAGCTGCGACGTCGCGGTGGTCGTGGTGCTGCTGGTCTGTGGCGGCTGGGTGGAGCAGCTGGCCGGGTCAGCCCTGGTCTCCGGTGACCCGCGCCGGGCCGTTGTCCGGGCGACTCTCGGAGCGGTCAACCGACGCCTGGCGGGTCTACTACCCTGACAAGGGTGAGCGCACCCGCGCGCCGGCGTGCCCATCGGCGGCAGACCCGCTGGGCCGTAACCATTCTGCTGGCCGGAGTGGTGCTGGTCGTGTTGGGTTGGCTGCGCGGGACGCCCGAGGCGCAGGTGGTGGCGAAGCCTCGAACGGACCCCACAGTCCAGCCTTCCGCGGAGCCGTCTCAGTCGGCGGGGCCGGTGCTGCAGATCGCTGGTGACTTCCCCAAGTCGGGCCCTGGCACGTTTTTGATCGGCAAGACCGGCGGGCCGCTCATCGGCAGCTCTGGGACTCTCAAACGGTTTCGGATCGCCGTGGAGTCCAATGTGCCCGATGAGATCGAAGAATTTACCCGAATGGTTGACCTGACGTTGGCGGACCCGCGAAGCTGGATCGCGGGCAAACAACACCGATTCCAACGGGTAGCCGAGGGCGCCGCCTATGACTTCACGGTCCATCTGGTGACCCGGGAAACGGCGTATCAGATGTGCAGCGTCAGCGGTCTGGACATCCGTCAGGACGGCGTGCCCTACACCTCGTGTCAGCAGGTGCGGAAGGTCATCATCAACCTCGATCGATGGCGGCTGTCGGTGCCGGATTACGTCAATGGCGGGATCCCGCTGGAGACCTATCGGCAGTACGTGATCAACCACGAGGTCGGCCATGAGCTCGGGCGAGGGCACGAAGCATGCCCGGGGCCGGGCAAGCCCGCGCCGACCATGTTCCGCCAGACCCTCGGGCTCAAAGGCTGTACCGCGAACCCCTGGCCCTACCTGGACGGGAAGAGATACGCGGGCGCGCCTGTTCCGTGATGAGGGTCGCACTCGATTCCCACCAGAGCGAGGGAGAATGCAATTATGTCGTTGCCGCCACTCGTCGAGCCCGCCGAGTCCCTCTCCGTGGACGAGGTCCGCCGCTACAGCCGTCACCTGATCATCCCGGACGTCGGAGTCACGGGACAGAAGCGGCTCAAGAACGCCAAGGTGCTGTGTGTCGGCGCCGGTGGACTTGGGTCTCCAGCACTCATGTATTTGGCGGCGGCCGGCGTCGGTACCCTCGGAATCGTGGAATTTGACACTGTTGATGAATCGAATCTTCAGCGCCAGATCATTCACGGGCAGTCGGACATCGGCCGGTCCAAGGCCGAGTCGGCGGCGAATTCGATCCGCGAGATCAACCCGTATGTGAATGTGATCATCCACAACACCGCGCTGGATCGCGACAACGTCAAAGAGATCTTCGCGCAGTATGACCTGATCGTGGACGGCACGGACAACTTTGCCACCCGATATCTGGTCAACGACGCTGCGGTGCTGCTGGGCAAGCCGTATGTGTGGGGTTCGATCTATCGATTCGATGGCCAGGCCAGCGTCTTCTGGTCCGAGCACGGCCCTTGCTACCGCTGCCTCTACCCGGAGCCGCCGCCGCCCGGGATGGTGCCGAGCTGCGCCGAGGGTGGCGTGCTCGGAGTGCTCTGCGCGAGCATCGGCTCGATTCAGGTGACCGAAGCCATCAAGCTTTTGACGGGTACCGGAGAGCCGCTCGTCGGTTCACTGATCGTCTACGACGCCCTCGAGATGACATACCGCAAAATCAAGGTGCGCAAGGATCCCCAGTGCGCCCTCTGCGGTGAGAACCCGACGGTCACCGATCTGCTCGAGGACTACGAGGACTTCTGCGGAGCCGTTTCCGACGAGGCGGCCGAGGCGACGCTCGGGTCGACCATCACCGCCCGCGAGCTGAAGGACTGGCAGGACGCCGGCAAAGAGGTCTACCTCGTCGACGTGCGCGAGCCGGCCGAATACGAGATCGTGCGGATCCCGGGCAGTGTGCTCATCCCGAAGGGCGACATCCTGTCCGGCGAGGCGCTGGCCGGGTTGCCGCAGGACAAGCAGATCGTGCTGCATTGCAAGTCGGGCGTTCGCAGTGCGGAGGCGCTCGCGGCACTGAAGGCGGCCGGGTTCAAGGACGCAGTCCATGTGCAGGGCGGCGTCCTCGCCTGGATCAAAACCGTCGACCCATCGTTGCCGGTGTACTGACCCATCAACGTGCGCAGATAACCTTCGAGCTGCCCTAACCGGTTATGGGCGTTAACCGGTTAGGGGTTGGAAGAAGTGACCAACCTGGTGAGGCAGCCTCACAATTAATTCCGTAGGCTCCTACAACGTGGTGGACCTGGACGCAGCAATAGGTTTCGTAGTCGCGAAGGGTGACCCGGTGGACCGGGCGAGGCTTTCCTACCTGCGGACCGGCAACTCGCCCAGCGAAGCGGTGCTCAACGCGGCCGAAGCCGGGCAGACCCTCGCCGGAGGTTGGCCCGCCTTCTACAGCGGCCGGGTGCCATCGATCGACGCCACTTGTTTCCGCCTCCATCAGCTTGACGACCTCGGGGCGTTGGGCCGGCGGCGCGCTCGCAGCGCCCTGCACTGGCTCGCATCACGGCAACGTCCGGACGGCACCTGGCAGGAGGATGCGGCGCTCGCGTCAGATGCACCACCGTGGGCGCAGCCCGGCGACCCCGAAGCCACGCTTTACTTGACCGCTAACGCTTCCTACTGGCTGTCGCTTGCCGAGGGCTACGACGAAAACGTCGAACGAGCCGCCGAGGTGATCAAAGAGAGCCTGCACCCGGACGGGACGTGGCCGTCATTCTTGGTCATGGGTTGGCTGGGAGCAGCCGTGCTGTTCAAGGTCGGCCTGTTCTACGAAGCCGCCCGGATGCAGGTGGTGCTCACCGAAAGACTGCCCACCATGTCAGGCGCTGACGCCGCTTGGCTGGCCGCCGCGCTGCGCCGTGCGGGCGTCTCGGATGACGACTGGACACTCGCGGCAGCTCGCCGCCGCCTGAGCGAGACGCAACGCTCCGATGGCGGCTGGACCTCAGACGACGGCGAGCTTTTCGACGTTCACGTCACGCTTGCCGCTATCCGCGCCTGCCGTTAGCCGCGGATCTGGCCGTCACCGGTGATGACGTATTTGGTACTCGTCAACTCTGGCAAGCCCATGGGCCCACGGGCATGCAGCTTCTGCGTGGAGATCCCGATTTCCGCGCCGTAGCCTAGCTCGCCGCCATCTACAAACCTTGTGGAAGCATTGACGAGTACCGCGGCAGCGTCGACCGCGGCACAGAATGCAGACGCGGCTTGCAGCGACGATGTCACGATCGCCTCGGAGTGCCCGGAGCCGTACTGTCTAATGTGGTCGATCGCTTCGTCAAGCGAGTCAACGACTTTGAGCGAGATGTCGAGCGACAGGAACTCGGTGCCGAAGTCGGCCTCGTCGGTGTGGACGGTGACTCCGTTTTCCGCCAGCGCTTCCAGCGCGCGCGGCAGGAAGGTGTCTTTGAGTGAGGAGTGCACGAGCAGCGACTCGGCCGCGTTGCACACCGACGGCCGCTGAACCTTGGCGTTGATGAGGATCCGCAGTGCCATCTCGGGATCGGCCGACTCGTCCACGTAGATGTGGCAGTTGCCGACGCCGGTCTCGATAACCGGCACCGACGACTCCTTGACCACTGTCCGGATGAGGGAGGCACCACCGCGCGGGATCAGCACGTCGACCAGGCCGCGTGCGCGCATCAGCTCTTTGACACTGTCGCGAGTGGACGAATCGACGAGCTGGATCGCGTCCTGCGGCAGGTTTTCCTTTGCCAAAGCCGACCGAAGCAGCGCGACGATGGCGGCGTTGGAGCGGGCGGCCGAGCTGGAACCCCGCAACAGCACCGCATTGCCCGACTTCACGGTGAGCCCGGCTGCGTCTGCGGTCACGTTCGGCCGGGCCTCGTAGATGATGCCGACGACGCCGAAAGGCACCCGGATCTGACGCACCTGCAACCCGTTGGCGAGTGTGCCGCCTCGTACCACCTCACCGACCGGGTCGGGCAGCGCGGCGATTTCGCGTAGACCTTGTGCCATCGCGGCGATCCGGGCTTCGGTCAGCGCGAGTCTGTCCACAGTGGACTCCGGGGTGCCCGACTCTCGCGCGGCGGCAATGTCCAACGCGTTCGCGCGCAGGACTTCCTCGGTGCCCGCGATCAGTGAGGCGGCCATCGCCGACAGCGCTTTGTCCTTCTGCGCCCGCGAGGCTCCCGCCATCACAATGCTCGCCGCGCGCGCCTTCTCATAGATGCTCACGCCGACCCCCTTTCAGTTGACCAAGACGCTGGG
>DPJL01000285.1 GCA_003543035.1 Micromonosporaceae bacterium
TGATGCGGGGATGACGGGCCCAGGCCTGGGCCCGTCATGCGAGTCACGTCAGTGGAGCCACCACGCCGCGTCGATGATCGCGGCTGCGATTCCGCACCAGTCGATTTCCGCCCAAACCATCATTTGACTCACCTCCCGAGATCAGAGGCTATGGGAGTTTTGTTCGTGTTGCGTAGATATCGACAAAGAGCACTAGATGCGCCATAGCCAGACGTCGTCCACCCGCTGTGGCGGTCCTAGTAGGTCGGTCATCACCTTGAGCAGGGCGGGCTGGTTCGGGTCCCAATGTGCGCCGCTGACCGTGTCTGCGAGCACCACGATCTGAGCGTCCCAGTAGCGCAGGTCCTCTTTGGCTCGAGCGCGATCGGCGTCCGTGATCGCCGGGAGCTCACCGGTCTTGGCCACCTTCTCGAGCAGATCGGCGGTGGGCCGGGGGATCGGTCCGATGCGGCCGGTGCCGTTAGGCCCACCCGGGCCGAGGAAGAAGCCTGACGGGAGCCGAAAAACCTCGTTCCCCTGAGCCAATGCGACCGCCTGCCAACGTTGGCCGTCCGGAACCAGATCGTTGGGAAGGGGAACCGGCGCGATGACCGGCTCGCGTCCGTCCACATAGGACTTCCAGGTGCCGGCGGTGAAGAAGTGCGGCACGGGTTCACGGTCGCGAGCCAGCGCTGGCAGGGGAAACAGCGGCACAAGCGCGGCGGCGAAGGCGGCGATCCAGACCGGTTTCGGGAAGGGCTTGGGGCTGGAAATCAGCCACGCGAGCATGAGCCCGAAGATCGGTGCCACCACGAGTGCGAGCCGGGAAGGCAAGGCGGCGTTGAAGATGGGCAGCTTGTTCAGCAAAGCCTCAGGCATCCAGACGCCGGTCAGCCGGCCGAACAATCTGAGCTCCGGCCCGAGCGACAGCAGGATGAACAGCGTGGCCGTCAAAGCCAGGCCCTTGACCTCTGTGCGTTTCCAAAGCAGCACAAAGGCAAATATGACGAGTACCAGTAAAGGCAGCCCGAAGAACGAATTCTCCTCGGTCGGATTCGGGGCGAGGTGGGTGTTCAGACCGAGTGCTCCGGCCACGGAACGCTCGGGCCAGACGCCATAGGCGGCGAGGTCTTCGTTGTGCACCTTGGGATCGAAGCCGGTGCCGTGATAGCGCTGAGGGCCGGCGAAGTGCAGCCAGAGGGGGTAGGCGAGGAAGACTCCCGCCACGAGCGCGGCTGTCCCGAGTCCTTTGAGGACGTTGGTAATTGGGGGGCGTTTAATCAGTACCCAGAAAATGCTGAAAACGGCCAGGGCCAGCGCGGAGAAGAAGAGAGCCTCGGCCGCGATGGAAAAGCAGGCCGCGACCAACAGGCCCAGAATGACCCCGTCTTTGACCGGTCGTGACCGGCGGTATAGCACGATAACGCGCGCGATGATCAGCGGAACGAGCCACTGCGCCGTCCAGTTCAAGTGGGCGTTGGCGTGCGAGATCATCGCCGGCGCGAAGCCGCAGAAGAGCCCGCCGATGGCTGCACCCAACGGGGTCGCGTGGAGGTGCCGGTTGAACAACCAGTACCAAGCGAAGGCCGTCCCGGCCAGGTTGAGCGTGAGGATCACGAGGAAGGTGACTGGCGCCCCGAGCCACATCGTCAGCGGAGCGAAGGCGACCGCATAGACAGTGATGGACGTGTTGACCGACAGGTTGACGCCGTCGGGGACGTTGAGCAGGTACGTGAAGAGTGGATCAACGCCGTGCGTGACGGCATAGGCGCCATAGCTCAGCAGCCATTCGAAGAGCGCCTGGTCGCCGGAGTTGACGAAACTGGCCTTGCCATTGGGGTCGATCCAGAAGCCGCTCGTCACCCAGAGCGCGAGCATTATCGAACCAACCGCCATCAGCAGGTCGCTCTTCTTCGGCACTGGGGGAGCTTACCGGGCGGCTTGGAGCTCTCCCTTGGTGGTTTGGCGGTGTTGGCCGACCGCCGGGTGAGCTCCTTGCCGACCCCGGGCTTAGTCGATCGGCTGTAGCGTTCCGTAGAGCGTGACCAGGCCCACGCCGTACTTGGTGTCCAGCTCGCGCTGCCTGCCCTCGCGGGCCACGAAGACTCCAATCTCGACTGTCCCGGTGACCACGTCGGTCGAGGTCCAGGACATGCCCGGCTCATTGCTGACCTCGTCCTGGATGCGCTGCAGCTCAGCCTCGGTGTGCCGGGCGAGGGACAGGCACAGGGCACCGCCCCAGACCTTGCGGATCTCGGTCTCGTGGCGCTTCAAGTCCTTGGTGAAGCGGATGTTGAGCACGAGCTTGGCCGGGTCGTTCGCCGGGGTGGCCAGGTCGGTGGGCGGGGGAGTCTGGTCGATCCACAGCCCGCCGAAGTCGGGGTCTCCGGCGACCAGCGCGTTCGCCGCTTGCATCGCGTCGTCGGTGGCCTTGGCAAGATCGACGGGCTTGAGTGGGCCGGGGCAGGGCGAGGTGAAATCGGGCTTCTTCTCAAAGGGTTTGAAGCTGCCGTCATCGGCCTTTGCGGGCTCGGTCAACGTGAAGCTCTTGCCGTCAAAGGTGCCGGTGAGGATGAACGAGCCCCACTTGGTGCCGTTCACCGATTCGTGCGGCAGGCCGTCCCACTTCCACCCGACGATGTCGGGGCCGCCGCATTGGGGTGGCAGGGATTCGGCAACCGCCTGGCAGAGCTGCGGCCCGTGTGCCTGGTTCTCGAGCACGGTGGCCATGACCCGGAAGCGGCCCTTGTAGTCGTCCTTCACGAGGTTGACCGGAGTCGGGGTGGGCTGGGGCTGGGCGAGCGGCAGAGTCACGGTTTGGCCCCCACATCCGGCGAGCAGCAGGACAAGAGCGATGGCGGTACGCTTCATGCCGCTAGGACGCCTGTGTCGCGGCCGGCGGTTCCCCCTGATCACGGTGATCAGGGAGTTCTGGGTCGGCGCGCCGACGACACGCCGGAGAAAGTCCCTGATCGCGGTGATCACGGCGTGGCGGGGTTGACGGGCTTGTTGAAAATGACTACCAATAGCATTATGAAGATGGCATTTGTCGGAAAGGGTGGGAGCGGGAAGACAACTCTGGCCGCTCTGATGGCTCGACACCTGGCCGGTACGACCAAGAACTTGCTGGCTATCGATGCGGATATCAATCAGCACCTGGCGGCGGCGTTGGGGTTCAGTGAAGACGAGGCCGTGCTGCTGCCCGCGCTGGGCGACCACCTTGGGCAGATCAAGGAATACCTGCGCGGGGACAACCCGCGGATCAGCTCGGCCGAAGCCATGGTGAAGACGACGCCGCCCGGCCGCGGCTCCCGGCTGTTGCGAGTGAACGAGCCGAATCCGCTCTACGACGCGTTCGTGCGGGAGGTGGGCGGAGTCCGGCTGGCGGTGACCGGGCCATTCGCCACCGAGGATCTGGGTGTGGCCTGCTACCACTCCAAAGTCGGGGCGGTCGAGCTGCTGCTGAACCACCTGGTGGACGGTCCCGGCGAATATGTCGTCGTGGACATGACGGCGGGCGCGGACAGCTTCGCATCAGGGCTGTTCACCAGGTTCGACGCGACGTTCCTGGTGTGTGAGCCGACCCTGCGAAGCGTTGGCGTCTACCGGCAGTACGTCGGGTATGCCCGCGACTTCGGGGTGCGGGTCCACGTCGTCGGCAACAAGATCGATGATCAGTCCGATGTGGACTTTCTACGCTCGCACGTCGGCGACGATCTGCTCACCTGGATCGGGCGCTCCGCGTATGTCAAGGCAGCTGAACGTGGTACGCCCCCGGGCTCGCTCGAACCGCTCAACAAGGATGCGCTGTCGCTGATGCAGAAGACCGTGGATGGGTGCGCCAAGGATTGGGCCACGTATGCGCGGCAGGCCCGCGAGTTCCACATCCGCAACGCCCAAGCCTGGGCGAACGCCAAGGTCGGCGAGGACCTGGCCGGTCAGATCGACCCCGAATTTGTGCTCGGAGAGTCCGAGTCGAGAAAGGATGATCAACATGTCTCTTGAGGTACCGGCAGCCCTGCTGGAAAAGGCGGAGAGCGGACACGTGGACGACGCCGAGTTCGTTGACTGCGTGCGCGAGTCGTTGCCGTACGCGTGGAAGGTGATCAGCGAGGCGGTCGAGGTGGGCGAGCACTCCACCCCGCCACCGTCGGAGAAGGAACGCGGAGAACTGTTGCGCGCCTTGGCAAGTGACGCCATCCGCGGCTCGCTTGAACGGCACTTCGGGCGCAAGCTGGCCTTCCAGAACTGCCACAAGGTAGCGGCCTTCCCGTTCGCTGAGGTTGGCGGCGAGGCGTATCAGGAGTTCATCTCGCCGGTGGCCCAGCTGCGCAACCAGTCGCCCGAGTTGCGTGACTGCTGACATCTTCCTCACCAGCCGTTTCGGCCCCGCCCGCTCGGCGCAGCAGTTGAGGGTCGCCGAAGATCGGAAGAG
>DPJL01000165.1 GCA_003543035.1 Micromonosporaceae bacterium
CCGGAGAAGCGGCAGGCTCGGCTGACGAAGCTGCGGTGGCTGCGACCGGAGCCGGTTCGTCAACTACGGCACGGCCGGAGTAGACCGAGCCGCGCGACACCACCGGATCGCTTGGTGGGTCTGGCTCGCGCAGTGGGGGCAGGTCTTTCAGGTGCGGCTTTGGCGGCGGTACAAGAAGTGTCTGCTCGGCGCTTTCGGCCACCGCCCGGTTCAGGGCTGCAGCTGTCGTCTCGTCGACCACCGCGTTGTCGGTCAAGCCGTGAGCCGTTTGGAAGGCTGCCACCGACTGGGCGGTGACCACGCCGAAGATCTGCTCAGCCCGCTCCCCGGACGGGATCGCATAGCCCAGCCGCATCAGGTCCTGGTGCAGGTCGCCGATGTCCAGCCCGGCCATGCCCGCGCGCAGGTCCCGTCCACGAAGTTGCATGGCTGACTCCTTATTTGACCTTGTCCCACATGAACTTGCCGGGGAAGCTCTTGATGATGATCGAGCGCTGCTCGTCCAGGTCCTTCTTGGTGATCTTGCCTTTGGCGTATTCCTTGTTGAGCATGATGTGCAGGTCGATGTGCGCCTGGGTAGGCATCAGGTACAGGTTGAGCGGCGCGTTCGGGTACAGCTCCGGGAACAGGTGGGCGAACTGCAGCGGGATCAGGTGATGGATCTGATGCTTCGCACCCGGCTGCGGTCCCTTGCCACCCGAGTTGTTCTTCCACATCCAGCGAGCCTCACCGCGCAGTAAGTCTTTCTGGTCCTTGGTCAGCGGCTTGCCCGCCTTGATGGACTTGAGAACGCCGGCCTTTTCGGTGTCGGTTAGGGGCCGGTCGCCCGGCATAGCCTCGATGGTCTCTTCGGGATCGACTTGGCCCGGCGCTTCCTTTGTGCTCGGGTCAGCGTCCGGGCCCGGCGCGATCTTCGCCTGCGGATCGGGATCCGGGCCCGGCGCATAAACAGGCCGCTTGTTCGGATCGGGAGACGGCGCATCCACCGGACCCTTATCGTCGGGCCCGGGTGCCTTGCGCTGCTCCTCCTCCTTGCGCTTCTCGAAAGCCTTGCGGTTCTTGTAACCCTGCAGTTCGTCGACCGACCGGAAAGTCATCGTCTGGCCGGTGTCCGGGTCGGTGTAGTCCACCTGATACTTCGTCGTGGCGTTGCTCGGCGTGAGCATGATGTCGATGAAGACGAGCACTGGATGCGGCCGCAGAGCCCGGAAAAGCCCAGTGCCCGGGCCTACCCTGGGAGCCGGGACTCGAACCGGTCCGGTGCGCGGCGTGGTGCGGATCGGCGGCTCCAGATTTGGTGGCGTGGAAGGTGGTTTGGGTGTCCCGCCCTCGGGTTTGAACCAGGGCTGATAGCCGCCGCCTCCACCTGGCGGAGGCGGCATCGTCATAGGTGAAGGGCTGCACCGGACCGGCGCCGATCTGGGTGTGCCCGAGCCGATTGCTCAGCGGATCGGCGTAGTGGTAGGTGCGAGTCCAGCCGGTGCCACCGGAAGTGTGGGCGACGGAAAGGAGGTTGCCGCAGTTGTCGTAGCCGAAGCGCTGTGAGTACCGGCGCATGGCCTGGCCGTCGTGCGGATGCGCCAGCCCTATGCGACCGGTGTCCTGCCAGTCTGGCGTGGGCTCGTTCTGCTGTCCGGCGTGCTCGCGGCCGGCCGCCTCGATCAGCCGGTAGAGCGGATCGTAGACATAGGACGACGACGCCTCGACCACCGAGCCGGCGAAGAACACAGTCTGCTGGGCGTCGTCCCGAGTGTGCGTCAAGTTGCCTTGAGCGTCATAGGTGAAGCGAACATCCTGCATGGTCTTCGTGTTGGAGAGAGTGGTTTGCCGAGTCAGCCGGAAGGTGAGCGGGTCAAACTCGTTGGTGGTGCTCGATCCGTTTCCGTAGTCGACCTGTTCGCGCTCGCGCCTTGCGGTGTAGGCGATCCCGGTGACAATCGGCGTCCATTGTGGACTAATTGTTCCGATCGCGTTGACCAGGCGAGCGTCGATCCGTTCCAGCAGACCAGCTTCGTTGTACCGGTGCCGCACCTGGCTGCCATCCGGAGCCGTGCTCAACACCGGCCTGCCGCGGGCGTCGAACTCGGAGCGCGCCTCGAACTCGTCGGCGAGCGCCGGGGAGGTGGACCAGTCGGGCATGCCCTGCCATTGGGCGACCAGCCTTCGCGCACTGTGCACGACATTGCCCTTGAAGTCGCACGCCAGCGTCGACGCCAAACCGGCCTCGTCGAAGACCTTGAAAGGCTTGGTCCGCAGGTTGAAGGCGGCCGCCTGCGGGTGCGTCTCGCCCCAGACCGTGCGCTCGACCAGTTTGCCGTCGACCCGCATCTCGATCGGGCGGCGAAGCGCGTCGTATTTGGTGGCGACCGCGATCTTGCGAGCGTCCCAGCAGCGCACCACGGCACCGGCGATGTCAAGCAGCACAATGGTTTCCCCGGCGTCGGCTCCGGTCTCGCGCACCGCCCGGCCCATCAGGTCGTGCATGCTGCGCAGGGCCAGACGCCCGGCCGGGTCCCTCAACTCCAGCTGATTGCCTTCGGTGTCCAGCAGCGCATGGGTGGCGTGCAGCTCGTCGACGCCGTCCGCCATCCGATGGTGTGCCACCGTGAGTACGGTGCGCCCCAACGTATCCGAGTAGGTGACTGCCGGAGTGGTGGCATGTGCAGCTGTGGCCAACGCGGAAGCCTTCGCGGGAACACCTAATGCACCCGCTATCCGCCGGGTGTGCCAGGTCTGCCACTGCGCGGGCAGATCGTCCAAAGCGGACGCCGCAACGGAACGCATGTCGTCATCGGTTCGCGGATCGAGCAGAACGGTGTCGTTGCGATCCCAGATCGTCTTGGCCCACGGGGTCGCGACACCCTTCTCGTAGCTGCCGTCCGGGTGCAAGGTGGCCACGGCGAGCCCGCTCGGGTCGTAGCAGAAGACCGCGCTGACACCTGTTGTGGCGTTCGCCTGGTAGCGATGGTTGACGCTGAAGAAGGGCTCGTATTTCCTAACCGGCAAACCCTTGTTGTTGAGCACCACCCAGCCACTCGTGATCCAGCTGCCCTGCTCGGCTTCCTCCTTGCGCTGAATTTCGCGGCCGAGTCCGTCGGCGTAGCCGAAACTGTGCCGAATCCCGGCCGCCTGGCCTTCCGAGAGCTGACCGTGATGGGTGTCGCGCGAAAGCGTGGCCGTCATGATCGGCGCCGGCGCGGGTGCTGTTCGCGAGCGATAGAAGGCGGACAGGTCGTTGACCACGCGCGAGGTCGCTTGGCCGAGCAGCACGTCGGCCATCGCATGCGGGTTGGCCAGGTACTGGGCGATCTGGTCCTCGGTCAAATCCGGTTGGACTCCGATGAGCGAGTCGCCGACAGTCTCTTCCGCCTTGCCCGCCACCGCATTGGCGGCCACGAAGCCGAGTGCGTCGAAAGCGACCATGCTGCGATTGCCGTTGGCATCGGTGATCTGCCACGGCTGCAGCACCCGATAGTCGAGGGCGGCGCTCTGTTGGTTGCCCATCGGATCGGCCGTCCGGGCCAGCAGGAGATCATAACCGTCATACTTGAGCGAGTGCTTGGCCCCGAACGCATCGACGAAGCCATCGGGTTGGTAGAAATGATCGGCCGCGACCGTCATCTGCCCCGACCGGACCCACCAACCGCCATCCCGGGCAACATATCCGGCTTCGGTCAGCAGCGGATCGGGCGCCAGATCGACGCCCTCGCGATCGAAGAGCTTCACCTGAAGCCCGGGCGTCAGGGCGAGCGCATACGTTTCATAGGGCAGGCTCAACGACTCCTGCACCCCGGCGCCCAGCGGGCCGCTGAGATCGTTGCCCCGCAACAGGGTCAGCTGATGCCCGAGCAGCTTACGACTCTCCGGCACATCCATGGCTTGCAGCTCGTCGGCGGTCAGCAACGGCCCAGCCGGTTGGTGGGTGCTGCTCAACTCGAAACCCCTCGACTGGTACCGGACGGGAGCCCGATAGCCCGAAGGGGTGTCTATGAAATTGGTGTAGCCGTGCACGGTCACGACGATGTGCCGCCGGGTCTGGTCCACCCGCAGCGCCTGCGCGGCCCAGCTCGGCAGGCGCGAGTCGCCCCCGGCTCCCGGATGCTGCCGCCCATAGCCGATCGAGGCGGAGCGCAACACGTTGCCCCAGTCGTCGACGTCCAGGATGAGCTCCTGCGTCACCCGGGGATCCGGCACCTGCTGGCCGTTGACCTCATACAGGGTCCGCTCGTGTTGCGACACCACGGTTTCGCACGGGTGCGGCAGATAGACGCGGGGCTGCAAGCGACGGACGGCAAACCGGTGCTCGACCACATGAAAAGGCAACGGCTCTTTGGCCGACCCGTCCAGCGCATACACCTCCTGCCGCAGCGGAGTGCCGCGAAGCGCTCGGGTCGCGTCGCGCTCCTCGGCCGCGCTCAGACCGGTCGGCAGCACGGAATTGCGTTGGCTCATCCCACTGTGGAACCAGGTTTTCGTCCAGACGGCGGGCATCTGGTCGACCCCTTGTTGCACCGACGGCACTTCGTCGGTATCCCACTGGTCGACCTGACCGAACCCGCGGAACTCACGCTCGACTCCGTCAAAACATCCGTCGTGGTAGGCGTAGCGGGTCACGAAACGCGATCCGGCCACCCGGTCGAGCACCTCCACCTGGCTGAGCACCTGCACCGGGAATGGCAACTTTGTCTGCCAGGGCCGGCCCGCAGCCTTGTCCTCAAGATAGAAACGGGTGGACGAGCTGTAGCCCAGGCGGCTTTCACTGCCGAGGTTGTTGGCAATGCGGCTCAGCAGATGTGGCTTCACACCGCCCATCAAGTCAAGGTAGCGCAGCCTGGTGTCGCCCGGAAGCTCGGAACTCCAGACCAGACAAGTAGTCCCGGTGCCGAACAGATCCGTGACGCGCGCCGAGTTTGGGATGGCGGGCAGGTGATGTGGGCCGGTGAACGCGTTGCCGTTGCGGTTGAAGAAGACCACGGTCTGGTTGCCGGACAGATAGATGAGGTCGCATACTCCGGAACCGTCCACATCAGCCAGTCGTAACCGGTTGGGGTCAAAGGCTTCGGTCAGGGTGAGCCATGGCGCGTGGTCCATCGTCACCTTGGCCCCGAAGCGGCCATAGCCCAGATTCGGCCAGTAGCACACCTCACCGTTGCGGATGCGGACGAGATCGCTCAACCCGTCCCCGGTCATATCCGCGAGCTGCAATGTCTCGTCGGGTTCGGCCGTCATGGCCTTGCGCATGGGTGGTCCGAAGCCTCGTTCGGCTTGGGACGGGTACCAGATAAATGCATCGTTCTCGGTGATGAGAACGTCGGCCAATCCGTCGCCGCTCAGGTCCACAAAACGCAGGCCCGGGTCGGACCAGTCCAGGGTTGGCAACGACTGGAACGGGACGAAGCTGTCCCAGCCCGCGCCGGAGCGTTCGTAGAAGCCCGGTGTGGGGCCGTCCAGCGTGACGACATCCACCTTGCCGTCGCCGGCCAGATCGAGCAGCTGGGTCCGCGAGGTCGAGGCGGGCACCGGGCTCACTTCGCGGGCCCGAGCCAACCGGCCCGCCCCGAGATTGGCCCGGTAGAACCAGCCTGTCGCGTGCTCGGTGAGCAGACCGCTGATGCCTTCGCCGTCGAGGTCGATCCAATGGCCGGTCCTGCCGATCCCGTCGGTCTGCCCGACGACGTCGTTCAGTGCCGCCGGGGTGTAGTCGAACTCCAACGGCGGCAAGGCCCGGCTGACGTCGCCGCGCCAGCCGCGCATGATGACCGAGGTGAGAAAAGTGCCGGTGGCTTCCCCGGTGCGAAAGCCGAACTCGGTCGCGCTGACCAGACAGTCCAAGCCGATCTGCGGCTCATCCGGAAAATGGTGGAACATAAGCACCCTGCGGCACAGGCGATAGTTGCGGACCTCGAATCCGCTGCGACACGAGGAGAATGGGTCCTCGCGGCAGAGCCATTCGATGATCGGATTCGGATTGTTTTCGGTGTGCTCGCCGTAATCGAAGACCACCTCGAACATCCATTGTGGATTGTCGAGGCCGGGATCGGTCAGATAGGAGGTGCGATTGCCATACCTGATCCGCTTCAGATGGCGATTCGCCTGGCGCGCAAGCGAAGTGCGGTGCTGTTCGTGCGCCGCCGCGAGGTCGACGTTGGCATCGTCCTCCCCCGCGTAGTCATAGACCACGACATTGCCCTTGTCGTCGTAGCTGCGGCAGATGAGCCAGCTGAACACTTTGCGGGCATCGTTGGGGTCCGCTATTCGCGAAGCACCGTCCACGCCGTACCACGTGGTGATGTTGTCGCCGGTGGTCACCCGCCAATGCGTGTCACCGTCGGAGTCTCGGCGCCACCGCTCGATGCGCGCGAAGAGCCCTTCGGTCCGTGGCCTATAGCGGTCCACGCGGTACCCCTGCACCACGGATCCCCCGGGCACGGGCACCAGATCCTCGGCGCCCGAGAGCAGGAACACGTCGGATTCGCGCTCATCGTCGTAGCGAGGCAGCCCCTTGTCGGTCTTGCGGGTGATCGACGGCAGCGACAATGCCCACCCGAACCCGAAGGGGCCGTTGCCATTTGCCGAGTCATAGCTCAACGACAGACTCGGCCCGAAGCCGGCGCGCCCCGGGCTGGTCATGATCGGCACCGACATCGACGCCGTGCCGGTCACCGGATTGGCGGTGAACTTCTCGCCGATGCCCCGGATTGCCCCACCCGCAACCGGCAGCGCGACCGCGGGCAGGTTCGGTGACCGCGGGGTCGGTTGCTGCTCGTGACCTGTTGGCTGCGCTGCGAAATCGAGGGCCATCGCCGTCCTTGCCAAGTGGGGACACCATCGTGGCCCCGAGCTTGACCGGTTACGACGCTTTGGTCAATGTTCCGACGCTGTCCAACACCGGCCTGCGTTTATACCTGACAACCGTCCCGAATAGACGATCATGCAGGGCTCGCCGTTGCGGGTCCCAGAGCGCCGCCACCATTCCGATCAGCCAGACGAGCGGCACGAGCAAGCCCACGAAGGCACGCAACGCGGCCCGGATCAGACTCAGATGCGACCCGTCCGGACGGCGCACCACGGTGCCGAAAAGCATGCCGCCCGGCGTTTGCCCGGTACCCCACCAAGAAAGAGTGAAATAGACGACGGGCACGAGAGCTCCGGCGATCTGGGAGCAGGCCTTGAGCCAGCCCGGTGCCGAGCCCTCAAGCGATGCCCAGAGCGAGGGCAGTCCACTCACGACGGCAGGCACTGTGATCGTGAGGATCACCGCATCCACAGTCAATGCCGCCAGTCGGGTCGCCACACCGGCGTAGGCGGAGTGCGGCACGGCCTACAGACCTCTTTCGGTGCGGAAGAGCCGCCGGAAGACGGATTCGATCCGGTCGTCGGCGTCGGCCGACGTCAGCCGTAGCTCATCGGTGGCCTCGATGATCACGCTCTGGCTCTGCTCGGAGATCATCGCTCGCACCTTGGGATCGGTCGACAGATCATCCACCAGGACAGGCAACACCCTGGCCCGGATAGGTGGAAGCACAACATCGATGAAGCGCGGGGCATATCTGCCCGCGACGGTCTCCGCCCACGACACCGAGCCGTCCCGGACCGAACGCAGCGTCGCTTCGGCATCGCGGCGGCTGCGCGACATCGCGATCGCCCCACGCGCCCCAGCGTCATGCATGAGATCTCGCAGCTTCTTCAACGAGGGCGGGGACGCCTGCTGGGCTGCCTCGGCGGCCCGGTTGAGCAGCTTCTTCGTGCCTTGACTACCTTGCGCGGCCAGGCCGACGGCAATGGCCACGGGCGAGTTGGGCGAGGTCCGCCCGACCAGCCGCTCGGCCGTCAGCACCGCCGTGCCCCACGCCAACCTCGGCAGACCCGTCATACCTAGATACTGCCGCATTTAGGTGAAAGTCGCTCTTATTATCATTTCTATGACAACGATAGGTGTTCGGAGGACCCGAACGCAGGGGTTGCCCTGGTGGCTGCTCCTGATCACCGGCGCTCTGTGGATCGTGGTTTCCTGGTTCGTCCTGGCCTTCGACCGCACGTCCGTCGTCACCATCGCCGCACTTGCCGGTGCCGTCATCCTCGCCGCGGGAGTGGCGGAGATCTATCTAATGGTCTTTGCGCCCAGCTGGAAATGGCTGCACGGCATACTGGCCGCGCTGTTCATCGTCACCGGCCTCATAGCGTGGATCAACCCCGGCGGCACGGTCTTCTGGCTGGCCGCCTTCATCGGCTGGTACCTACTCTTCAAGGGTGCGGCCGACATAGTGCTGGGGTTCGTCACCAAGTCGATCAATGAGGCCTGGTGGCTTGGCATCATCATCGGCATCATCGAGGTCGGCCTGGGCTTCTGGGCGGCCGGCCGCTTCGACCGCTCGATCTACCTGCTGATCGTCTATGTGGCTGTGATCGCGCTGGCCCGTGGCGTCACCGACATGGTGATGGCTTTCCGTGTCCGTGAGCTGGAGAAAACCGCCGTCTGACTAGGACGTCTTCGCGCAGGCCGCACAGGTCCCGAAGATCTCCAGCGTGTGCGAGACGTCGGTGAAGCCGTGCTCGCTGGCGATCCGGTCGGTCCACGACTCGACCGCCGGGCCGTCGATCTCCACTGTGCGCCCACATTGCCGGCAGACCAGGTGATGGTGGTGCCTGCCCTGGCCGCAGAGGCGATACAGCTGCTCGCCGCTGGGCAACCGCATGGTGTCTGCTTCACCCGCGTCGACCAGCGTCTGCAACGCGCGATAGACCGTGGTCAGGCCGACCCCGCTGCCCTGGGATCGCAGGTCGGCGTAGAGCTGCTGGGCGGTCCGGAACTCGTCGGTCTGACGCAGCAGAGTGAGAATCTCCCCACGCTGCTTGGTGTTTCGGCTTGCCCCCGGCAAAGCTTCCGCCACGATTCACTCCCTCGCCATCGACCCTGCTCGGGAGCCAATGCTACCGCCCGGACCGAACTGGCCCGGGCGGTAGTGACGAGCTAGGCGGAAACGACGAAGGTATAGGCGATCGGGCCGGAGCTGACGGCGGAGCCGTCTGTTCGGACCCCGGTCACCTCGAAGGTCACCGTATAAGTCCCGGCAGCCTCGAAGGCCCAGTTCGCATGGGCATGGGTGTTGACATTTACAGTCTTCGAATCGGGCAAGCCATTGCCGCTATCGAAGATTACGGTCGGGGCACCGAAGGCGCCGGTGGTGTAGACGGCAAAGTCGTCCGGCCCGGTTACGGCAGTGAGCTTGAGCTGCAGGTTGTTGCCCTGCAGCACACCGCTCGGCACTCCGAGCGTGTTCCAGCCGAGCCAGAGCAGGCCGGCCTTCTGGGACTGCGGCAGGATCCACACCTGCGCACCCGGAGTGCCCAGGAACGAGAAGCGGCTGTCATTTGGCACCGTCACGATGGCTCCGGCCGGCACGCTAAGGATCACGTCGGCCGGGTCACGGTCGACGGCCGGGCTCACCGTCTGGTCGGAAAGCTTGACCGAGAAGGCGTTGCTCACCCAGTTGATGTCGGCCGCATCGACATGCCCTTGCGAAAGGGTGATCGAAGCCTGTGCCGGGGCGGCGGATAGGACCATCAGGGCGGCCAATGCGCCGCCCAGCAACAACTTCTTCATGCGACAACCTTGAATCGCAGGGACACCGGACCGGAGCTGACCAGTGCATTGGTGACCGCGTCGCGTGCGGTTACCCGGAAGACCAGCCGGTACCAGCCCGCATTCTCGAAGGCCCAGTTGGCGTGCTGATGGCTGCCCGCCGCTAGAGCCAACGCGTCGGGCAGTCCGTTACCGCTGTCGAAGATGATGGCCGGGGCGCCGAATTCGTTGGTGGTGAAGACACTCACGTCGCCCGGGCCATAGACCGCGCTGAGCTTGACGTTGATCGTGTCCCCGGCGAGCTGGCCCGCCGTGATTTCTTCGGTACCAAGACCCGCGAAGAGCAGATTGGGGTCTTCCACCTCGGGCAGGATCCACACTGAATCCCCTGCGTTACCAAGGAATGCGTAGGCCGGATCGTCTGGCACCGTGGTCCGTGCCGCTGACTTCACTTCGAAGATGACGTCGCAGGGCTCACGTTCAACCCCTGGCTCGACGGTCTCATCGTGCACGTGCACGTGAAGTTGGCCGTCTTCGTAGGCCACCCCAATCACGTCGACGTGACCCTGGCTGAGCACCACCGGTGTGGCCGCCTGCGCCGGCGTGGCAGCGAACAACGTTGCCATGCAAAGGCTTCCGGCGACCAGCAGAGCTCTGGTGCGCAATGACATGGAGATTCCTTCCTTTCATTTTCCTTTGACAAATCGAGTGCCGGCCCAGCAAAGAACGAAGACGGCGGTGAGCACCATCACAATCAAGCCGCCGGCGGCGAGGTTGTACACATAGGACAGATAGAGACCGGCGAATGCCGAACCCGCCGCGATCAGTGGGGCAAGCGCCATCATCACGCCCAGCCGATCGGTGAGCAGGCGTGCCGTCGCGGCTGGAGTGATCAGCAGAGCGAGCACCAGAATGTTGCCCACCGCTTGCAGCGAGGTGACGATGGCCAGGGTCACCATCGTGTAGAGAGCGATGTCGAGGCCGAAGACGTTGAGTCCCATGGCACGGGCCGTCTCCCGATCCAGGGCCACCGCCACCAGCCGGCGATGTGTTAACGCCGCACCGCCGAGGAGGAGCGCTCCGGCTACGAGGACTGTGCGTACGTCGTTGTCACTGATGCCGAGGATCTGTCCAAACAGGAACGACTCAAGCGAACCCGCATAGCCTGGTGCAGTCGAGAGGATGACGATGCCCAGACCGAAGGCGGCGGCGAAGAAGACGCCGATGACCGAATCCTCTTTGAGTCGCCGGTTCTGCGCGAAGAAGGCCACCAACAGTGCCGTCACCACCCCGGCGATCGCCCCGCCCAGAACGAGATTCGCATGCAGCACGAATGCGACAGCGACGCCGGGGAACACCGAGTGGGCCACCGCATCACCGATGAAAGCCATCCCGCGCAGCACAACGTGACAGCCGATGACTCCGCAGACGACTCCGGACGCCACCGCGACCAGCAATGCCCTCTGCATCAAGGCATGCTCGAGAAACTCAGTCACGGCACCAGAACCTCTCGCGTGACACCGAACGCTCGCAGCCACACATCGGGATCCTGTAGCGCGGCAGGCGGACCGTCGGCGATCACGGTCCGGTTGAGCAGGCAGAGCCTGGTGCAGACCCCGGCAGCGGCGGGCAGATCGTGGGTCGTCATCAGGATTGCCTTGCCGCCAAGCCGGAGTTTGCCGAGCAGCTCGGTCAGCAGCTGCTGGGTTGGCACATCCAGCCCGGTGAAAGGTTCGTCCAGCAACAGCATCGCCGGGCGCAGCACCAACGCCCGGGCCACCAGGACCCGTTGCCGTTGGCCGCCGGACAGCTCACCGATCGCGCGCCGTCGTAATGGGAGAATGTCCACTTGCGACAGTGCCTCCTCTGCCAGGTCGCGCTCGGCTTTGCTAGCCGGCCGTAGCCAGCCCGATCGGTGCACCCGGCCGTGCAGCACGGCGCGCTCCACGTTGATCGGGAAGTCCCAGGCGAAGTCATGCCGTTGCGGCACATAGCCCACGGTCCCCATGGCTTGGCGCGGAGTGCGGCCGTCCAGCGTTATCCGGCCGGCGGACAGCGGGAGAAGGCCGAGCACTGCTCGCAGTAGGGTTGTCTTTCCCGCCCCGTTGGGACCGATCAGGCCGACCAGCTCACCGGCGGCCACTCGCAAACCTATATCCTGCAACACATTACGGCTCGCAAGGTCCACGCCGACGCCCTCGATGTCCAGCACTGTCATGACCGGCGCCGCCTCAGCAACAGCCAGCCGATCAGGGCCAGCAGCGGCACTACGGCTATGGCCACCAGCCAGATGGCCGATGGCTGCCCGTCTACGGCAGCCGGCTCTGCCGGGGCAGCCAACTGCTGGGATGGCGGCGCTTGCGCTTGCCCAACCTGCACCCGGAGCGTCCGGCGATCGGTCACCGAGCGGCCGTCCTGGAGCGTGGCGCTCAGCTCCATGTCGATCCGGTAACTGCCTTCAGCGGTGAAGGCCCAATTGCCGTGCACGTGCGTGTTCACCTCGACCGAGGACTCCTGCGGAAGCTTCTTACTGTCGAAGAGTTGTTGTGGCTCACCGAAAGCGCCGTTGAGGAAGAGCAGCGCACGGCCGGGCCCGGTGACCGAGTGCCAGCGCCACCGCACCTCGCGTTTGACCTCTGCGGCTACTTGCGGGTCCTGAGTGTTCCAGCCCGGCCACAACACTCCCGGCCGCTGCACTTGCGGCAACAACCAGACAGCATTTCCGGGGGTACCAAGAAAGCCGAACCGTGAATCAGAAGGCACCTGCATCCGGGCCGAGTCGCCTGCCTTCAGCACAACCTCGTCAATCTCGCGCCAGACCGGCGGATCGCCCGAGTCGTCGCGGATCTGGATGCGCCACTGCCCGTTGACGAATCGAGGTCCGATATCGACGTGCCCGTCCTCGATGACGACCTCTCCCCCGCCGATGCCGCCCGCACTTCCCAAGCACGCCAACAGCTCGTCGGCGTTGTGCCGCATCATCGCCACATAGTTGCGGGCTTTGTCGTCGAACGAGTCGCCGTAGAGCTTGCAAACGCGCACTTTCTGGTCCGACGCGACCTGGCTCAACACCCCGGCGCGGTGGGCCAGGTTGGGTTCCACGAACACGGCCGGGACGCGAAGATTGCGGATCGTCTCGGTGAGCTTGCGAACCTGTTCCACGCTCGGCTCCTGAGCGGGATTGGGCACGACAAACCCGGCGACCGTCAGGTCATAGGCCTTGGCCAGATAGCCAAAGGCATCGTGGGTGGTGATGAGCTGACGCCGGCCGGCCGGGATCCGCGAGATCTGCTCGCGCACATAGGAGTCCAGAGCGTCCAGCTCGGCAAGATACGTGCGGGCGTTGGCGGTGTATCGGTCGGCGCCTGGTGGATCGGCCTTGACCAGAGTGTCCCGAATGAGCTGCACATAAGCCTTGGCGTTCCTTACGTCTTGCCACAGATGCGGGTCGATTTCGCCGTGTACATGTTTGCCCAGCACGGCTTGCGGCAGTTGATGGATCTGGGCTCCCGGGGATCCGAGGAACGCGAAGCGCGCATCATCGGGGATGACTTCCACCGCTCGGCTGGGCACCTCGATCACGACCTGATCCGGTGGGATGGCGTCTTGTTTCTGGCCACTCACGACATCGCTGAACGCGTAGACCTGACCCTTGTCCAGGTCGATGGCAAGGTCGGTGTGGCCTTCGCCGAGCACGGTCGGCTTACCCGTGGTGTGCGGGTCGACGCCGACCGCGAAGGTGAAGGTCCCTTCCCCGACCGGCTTGTCCTCCAGCTGGGCGGCAAGGGTGAGCTGGTACACGCCTGGTTTGGTGAACGCCCAATTGAGGTGAGTGTGCGCGGCTGGTGGCAGCACCGCCACATCCGCTTCGGTCAGGCCGTCGGCGGAGTTGAAGAGCACCTCGGGATCGCCGAGCGCGCCGGTCAGGTAGACAATGAGACCGCCCGGACCCTCCACTTTGGAGGCGCGCAGCTTCACATCCGACGCTCTGGTCGCACCCCGTTCGCGGCCGTCGCCACGGACCGCCAGGCCCAGCCAGATCACGTCCAGCCCGAGATCCTCCACGAGCGGAATGACATGCGCGCCATACGTTTCAGCTGCCTCGGCGAGGGACACGTTGGGCGTCCCCTCGGGTGCGTTGGCGTCGATCGCCTTGATGAGGGCGTGTTCCTCGAGCAGCAGATGGTTGGTGAAGGTGACATCCGCCTTGGTCACCTTCACCGCGTCGGCCGGCACCGGCTCGTAGGAGTGGGGATCAGCGCCCGGCGGTACGACCGAGTCCACGTGCACCCGCTCCCCGCCCACTTGCCTTACCAGATCGGCGATGATCTCAGTGGTGGCCACGACCCGGGTCTGATCGTCGTCCGCTTTTGTTGGCGTACAAGCGCTCAGCACGAGCAGCGCTGCGAGCAGCCACCTCATGACGTGCGCCTGCGCCGCCGCGCTCCAAGAACCATGAGCGCGCCTCCCACCACCAGAACTCCGCCCACTGCAACGGTTCCGGCGGTCCAGTCTCCGGTACGCGGTAGCCCGCAACCGCTGCGTTTGGCCACTGGCTTCGGATCGGTGCTCCCGACGACGACGGCGACGGTCTCGGTGTCGCTGAGCTGACCCATCTTGTGTACAAAGGTCAGGCGGTAGGTGCCCTCTTTTCCGAAGGCCCAGTTGCCGTGCGCGTGCGTGCCCGCGTTAATGCTGTACTGGTCCGGCAAACCGTCGCCGCTGTTGAAGATGACTGAAGGCTGACCGAACGAGCTGTGCTCATAGACCGCGACCCGGCCAGGCCCGCTCACCT
>DPJL01000163.1 GCA_003543035.1 Micromonosporaceae bacterium
CGTGATGTGCGCAGCCGGTGCGTTCTCGGCGACCTCGGCGGGTACCGAGGACACCTACCGGATCAATGGTGTCATCTGCACCGAACCGGGCCCATTGTGCCTGCCCGAGACGCAGCGGCACCCCGATGCGAAGCTGCTGGTGCAGGACGGCCGCATCCGCAGCAGCGCGATGGCAGCGGCGACGACAGCGAACATTGTCGGGCCGAGCCGGTCGACCTGCCCGGCCAGCCAGGTCTGGATCTGCCCGGCGGTGTCGATGACCGGGTCGCTGGTGGCGGGGTCGATACCATGTCACTGTTTGACGGCGGCGATACGTGGGCGTTGGTCGTGCCAGCCGGGAAGCCATTCGATGTTGCAGAAGCCCGCTTGCTGGATGGCGTCGTGGTATTGCTCGTCGGTGAACAGGGTCATGGTGTGTTCCTCTGTCCAGTGCCGGATTCCGGCGCCGGTTTCGCCGAGCAGGTAGTGCATCGTCATGGTGGAGGTGGTGCCGGATTGGTGTGAGTAGCACATTCTGGTCACGTGCCTGTGGCCGTCGCCGGCGATGCCGGGGTGCACGGAACCTGGGGTCCACTGACCGGGGGTGAACCATGGCTCGAGGAGCAGGACGCCACCCGGCTCTAAGTGTGCGGCGAGGCAGTAGAGGGTCTGGTGCAGTTCGCTGACTGATTGTGCGTAGCCGATGGAAGAAAACAGGCAGGTGACGGCGCTGAAGGTGCGTCCGAGTTGGAAGTTGCGCATGTCACCGGCGTGCACCTCGATCGGGTCGAGGCGCACGGTGGCCGCCTGGCGCATCGGTTCGGAGATCTCCAGTCCTTCGACGTGGGTGAAAGTATTGCGCAGATGGGACAGGTGTAATCCGGTGCCGCAGGCCACGTCGAGCAGGCTGTCTGCGCTGGGATGTCGTTGCCGGATCAGGGCGGCGATGTCATGGGCCTCTTGCCGGTAGTTCTTTCCGGCCGCGTGCACGTAGATGAGTTCGTAGGCGCAGGCGAGGTCTTGGTCGTGGGCCACCGTTTCCTTTTCCTTCATGGGTACGGATTGATGTCGTTGCCGCAGCGCCTGCGTAGCCGGGGCGGCGTCTGGCTCTAGGCCGGGATCTGGTAGGTGGGGCGGATGACGCCGCGGGCGAGGGTATGGAAGGCGAGGTGGAATGCGACTTCGGCGGGGGTGGCGTCCGGGGTGACGTCGAGGTGGTCGATGTCGGTGGCGTGCACGGCGAACAGGTAGCGGTGGCGGCGGTCGCCGGCCGGTGGTGCAGCTCCGCCGTATCCGTTGGCGCCGTAGTCGTTGCGGACGCTGAAGGCGGTGCAGCGCTCGTTTGCGGGATCGCCTGCGCCTTGGGCCAGTTCGGTGACGGTGACCGACAGGTTGACCAGGGTCCAGTGCCAGAAACCCGATGGCGTGGGGGCGTCGGGGTCGAAGCAGCTGACGGTGAATCCTTGAGCTGTGGCGGGGAATCCGGACCAGGCCAGCTGCGGTGAGAGGTTGCCGCCGCCAACGCTGGTGTGGGCGAACAGGTTTGCCATGGGTTGCCCGTCGCTGATGTCGCGGCTGGTGACGGTGAATGACGGCACTGGTGGCAGCAGCCAGTACAGGTCCGGTGCGTAGGGGCGGTCAAGGTTCATGACCGGGGATTCCTTTCAGGTATAAGGCATCGTGGCGGTCAGAGGTCGTTACCGGCATAGGACAGGTTGAAGCTCTTATTGGCTAAGGGAAAGTCGGGGACGATGGTGTCGGCCAGCGCGACTGGGAGGGCGGGCCAATTGAGAAACGACGGGTCGACGATCTTCACTCGGCCGAGCACACCGTCGGGTCCGATTTCGACACGGTGCACGATGGTGCCGCGCCATCCTTCGGCGATCCCGGTCCCGGACGTGTACTGGCTTGTCGCCGGTGCGGCAGAGGTACCGGCGACACCGGATGTCAGCGTGGGCAGCAGATGGTTCAGGATTGCCGCGGATGCCTGAATGTCTTTGGCGCGGATGAGGAATCGGGCTAAGACATCGCCGCTGGTGCGGACCGGGATGGTGAGGGTGTCCCCGAGGTCGGTGAACGGGTGGGTGATCCGCGCGTCGCAGCTTAGGCCGCTGGCCCTGGCGACGTATCCGAGGGTGCCGATGTCTATGGCTTGCTGGTGGGTGAGGACGGCGGTGCCGGTGAATCGTTCCCGCACCACGGTGTGGCTCAGGGCGATGTCGACGATTTCGGCGACGTCGTTGGCGACAGCGTGGATGTCGGCGGGGTCGGGTAGGTGGTGCAGGGCGGCTCCGCCGGGGTTGATGGCGCCGCGTAGCAGCCGATGCCCGGTGGTGTGTTTGTTGAGGCGTAGCAGGGTTTCGCGGATGCGCTGGGTATGGGCGTGGGCGATGCCGTAGGCGACGTCGTTGCATAGGGCGCCGATGTCGGCGATGTGGTTGTGCAGCCTTTCCAGTTCGAGTAGCGCGGCCCGGATGCGTTGCGCTGCTTCGGGCACATGGATCTGCAAGGCGTCTTCGACGGCGAGGCAGAAGGCCAAGGAGTGCCCGACGGCGGTGTCGCCGCTGACCCGTTCAGCCAGACCGACCATGTCGGTGAAACGCTTGCCTTCGAACAGTTTCTCGATTCCTTTGTGGACATACCACAGGCGGGCCTTCATTTTGAGAATGGTTTCGCCGACGACGGAGAACCGGAAGTGGCCGGGTTCGATGAGCCCGGCGTGCACAGGGCCGACGGGGATTTCGTAGACGCCGTCGCCTTGAACAGTCAGGAACGGGAACGGTTCGGCCCCGGTCAGCGGTGGCCGGGGACCCGAGTCGTGGCGCATGGGATGCCAGCCGGTAGGCCACTGCGGATGATGCACGAGCCGCCGCGGCATCGGGTGGTTGTCGGGTTCGACGCCGTACAGGTCACGCATTTCGCGTTCGAAGCGGCTGGCGGGAAATGACAACCCGGCCAGGCTGGGGATGTGTGGCTTGGCCGGGTCGGCGTGCAGGACGAGTTCGACCCGCCGGTCGGGCGGGCCCGCGGTGAATAGGTAGACCACCCGGATTGTTTCCCCGCCTGGGTGTTGCGGGGTGTCGTGGTGCGCGGCGACCAGCGCGAGCCGGTATCCGTCGCCGAGCAGCCGGGTGGCGTGTGCGGCGAGGTCCGCCGCCGTATCGACTTCCACGTTGGTGGTGTTCATCAGCGTCCTCCGGCGATGGTGGCGGCGGCGTCCAGAAGTGGTTGCAGCGGGCCGAGGAACACGCCGAGCGCAGCGGCGGTGGCAAGACCGAACGCCAGCGGCACGAGCCCGATGGCGCCTTGCGGTACCCCAGTATCCGATGTGGACACTTCTGCGGGCACGCCGAGGAGCATGGTGGCGCCGTGGCGGGCGATGGCCGCAAACGCGATCAGCACCAGCAGGAATGCGGCGGAGACCAGCCAGCCCTGGCCGGCGGTTAGACCGGATCGGGCGATGCCCAGTTCAGAGGCGAACAAGCTGAACGGCGGCAAGCCGAGCAAGGCCACTAGGCTGAGCCCGAACACACCAGCTAACGCAGGCGCGCGGACGGCAAGGCCGCGAACCGCATCAATTCCAGAGCTGCCAGTCGTTTGCAGGATACGCCCGGCGGTGCAGAACGCCACGGCTTTGGCCAGGCCATGGCCGAGGATGTGCAGCAGAGCGGCGGCGAGCGCGAGTTTGGTGCCGATCGCGGCGCCGAGGGCGATCAGTCCCATGTGTTCGATGGAGGAATAGGCCAGCAGCCTTTTGTAATCTCGCTGGGCGATCAGCAAGGCTGCGGCGACAGTGAGCGACGCTAATGCGGCCACATAGAGCAGGGTGCGGGTGTAGCCGGTGCCGAGGACCGCGTCGGTGATGGTTTTGTAGCGCAGGATGGCGTAGAACGCCACCGATAGCAGCACCCCGGACATGAGTGCCGATACCGGTGCGGGGGCTTGGCTGTGTGCGTCGGGCAGCCACGAGTGCATGGGCGCGAGGCCGGCTTTGGTGCCGAACCCGAGCAGGATCAGCCCGGCCGCGAGCCGCATCAGGTCAGGGTTCAGCGTTGCGGACTGGGCTGTGAGATGGGTCCAGTTCAGTGCGGTAACACCATGCGCGCCTGCGGAAACGGAGGCGGCGTAGACGCAGATGGTGCCCAGCAACGCGATGGCGATGCCGACCGAGCACAGGACCACGTATTTCCAGGCGGCTTCGACACTCGGGCGGCTGCGGCGGTGCCCGACCAGGAAGGCGGTGACGATGGTGGTGGCCTCGATTGCCACCCAGAGCAGGCCGAGGTTGTCGGCCAGCACCGCCAGGCTCATGCAAGCCAGGAACAGTTGGGTGAGCACAAGGTAGCGGCGGGCTGACGCTGCGCTGGTGCCGTGGGAGGTTTCGTGGCGCAGGTGCTGCACCCCGGCCCAGCAGGCGATCGTGGCGACGGCGCCGACAGCGATGAGCATGTAGGCGGTCAGCGCGTCGGCGCGCACCAGCCCGTGGCTGATCGCGCGACCTCCAGCTACCTCGCCCGCTAGGGCGATGCCGCTGGCCAACGTGGATGCGGCGGCGGCCACCCCGATCCACGCCGCGATTCGCCAAGGAAGCATAAGGGCGAGCAGGGCGGCGAGAAATGGCGCGGCTGCTGGGGTATACAGGGCGATGGTGGGGATCATCAGTCGTGCAGCTCTCGTAGTTCGTCCAGATCGGACGGTCCGAAGGTGGCGTGTAAGCGCGTGGTCAGAACCTGCAGGACGAGCACCGCCAGGGCCAAGTCGGCCGATACGCCCAGTTCCACGATCAGTGGGACGCCGCCGGTGGCCAGGAACGCCACGGCAGCGATGCCGTTGTCGATGAGCAGGACGCCGATGATTTGGGATATGGCGCGCTGGCGGGTGGCGGCCAGGAAGAAGCCGATCAGCACCACGGCAATACCGACCGGTGTCGCGTGCGCCGATGCCGACGAGGCCAGCGCGACCAGCGGCCGTGCTGCGGCATAGGCCAGCAGCGTTAAGCCGGCGGCGGCCAGCATGGAGGCGGAAATGTTGACCAGGGGCCGGGTTTCGCGGGCGTCGGGCACTTGGGCGGCGACCCGCCTCAGCATCAACGGAATGATCACCGCTTTGAGCAGGCCGACGCCGGCCGCGACCGCGAATGTTTCGGCGCTGCGGTGTTGGGTGGCCAAAAGGACGGCGATGGCGGTCAGTGCGAGGCCTTGGATGGTCAGTAAGGTGATCAGCGCCGAGACTTGGCGGCGCCACAGCACCGCGACGGCGGTGAGCAGGAATATGCCGCAGGCCAGGTTGAGCAGCTGGCTGGAAAGTTGCACAGACATCGTTGGCCTCCTTATGCCAGTACGTAGGAGGCGACGACGGCGAGCAAGGCTAGTGCGAACGATCCGGCGAGCAGTTCCGGTACCCGGAATAGGCGCAGTTTCGCGGCGAAGACTTCGCCGGCGGCGAGGATCGCGGCCAGCCCGATCACCTTGCCCGCGAACACGACCGCGCCCACGGCCAGCCAAGGCCAGTGCAGGCTGGTGGCGACGCCCCATGGGGCGAACAGGTTGGCCAGGAGTCCTAACAGGATGGTCAGCCGCATCGCCGCGGCCCATTCGACCAGGGCCAGGTCGCGGCCCGAGTATTCGAGGATCATCGCCTCATGGACCATGGTCAGTTCCAGGTGGGTTGCCGGGTTGTCCACCGGGATCCGGCTGGCTTCGGCCAGCACCGCGATGGCCAGGGCGGCGGCGGCGAGCAGGCTGGCAGGGGTGAACACCGCGGCGGGATCGGTGGCACCGGCCGACACGATCGCGGACAGGCTGGTCGACCCGACCCGCGCCGAGAGGGCGAACACGGCCAGCAGCAGCGTCGGCTCGACCAGCGCGGCGATCGTCATCTCCCGGCTGGAACCCATCCCGCCGAATGCGGTGCCGGTGTCCAAGGCGGCCAGGGCGAGCGCGACGGTGCCCAACAGCAGCAGCCCGACCACGACGATCAGATCGGCATTGCCGGGCACGGCGGTAGCGGCGATAAACGGTGCGGTGGCGGCGATCAGCAGACTGGTCGACATCAACACGACCGGCGCGGCCACAAAGAACATGCCGGCGTCGGCAGGACTGGTGGGTGGCTTGCGCAGCAGCTTGCGCAGGTCCCGCCACGGCTGACCGATCCGGCCACCGGCACGGCCCTCAGCACGGGCCCGTACCGCCTTGGTGACCCCCACCACTACCGGGGCAAGCAGCGCCAGCAGGACGCCTTGTCCTATCGCGACCAGCCAGACGCTCATCGGATCACCCCCGCGACCAGGACCACGATCAGCGCGGTGAGCATGTAGGCCAAATAGCGGTGCATGCTGCCCGACGCCAGCCCTCGTGCCACCTGCCCCACCTTTTCCACCAGCGTGATGAGTGGCCGGTAGAGCCGGTTCTCGATCCGGTCGGGGATTCGCTGCTGGTACCGCACTGCCTCAAGGTGATAGGCGGACTCCGTGGCATGGGTGACATCCACGTCGCGTTCCGGGGCCAGGGCGTCGTCGAAGACACGCTGCAACGGCTCTGCATAGGAGGTGGCGGTGTATTCCATCCGGGCGGTCAACGGACCGTCGCCGCAGTCCCAGGCGGCAGCCCGCTTTCGTGCCCGGCCAGCCAGCCGGGCAAGCGTGGCCACTGTCACGGTCAGGCCGATCAGAGCGGCGGCGATCCACAAAGGAGTGATGACGCCGGTGATGCCCGACAGGCGCAGACCCAGCAGATCTGGTTCCAGCGGAGCGGGTCCCACATCCAGCCCGGCAATGACACGGGTCAGCGCGGGCGCCGTCACGGCCGGAATCACGGCCAGCACGGCGCATGCTGCTGCCGCCGCGCCCATGGCGGCGAGCATGCTCGATGGTGACTCGGTGGCGCGGGCGGCGGCGTCGCTACGGGGCCGGGCCAGAAACCCGGCCCCGACAACCTTGACGAAGGCGGCGACACCAACCCCGGCCGTCAACGCAACGACGGCCACCGCGACCGGAGCAGCGATTGCCAAAACTGTGCCCGCCTGCGGGCTTTGATGCAGCAACGCCTGCAGCAGCAGCCATTCGGAGATGAACCCGTTGCCTGGCGGCAGGGCCGCGGCGCCGAGCGCGCCGGCGGCGAACAGGGCGGTAGTAGCGGGCATCCGCCGCGACAATCCACCCAACCGGTCAAGGTCGCGGGTTCCCGTGGCGTGCAGCACCGACCCCGCACCAAGAAACAGCAGCGTCTTGAACCCCGCATGGTTGGCCGCGTGCAGCAACGCCGCCGCCATTGCCACGGCGGCGGCCGCCTGCTGGCCGGATCCGGCGAGTAGCCCGGCAAAACCGACGCCCAGCAGGATCAGACCGACGTTCTCGCTAGTCGAAAAGGCAAGCAGCCGTTTGAGATCGGTAGCCACGACGGCTTGGACGATCCCGTACAGGGCCGACAGGGCACCGAGCGCGGCGACGACCAGCCACCACCAGCTCGGACCGCCGCCTAAAAGATCGAACCCCACCCGCAGCAGCCCGTACAAACCAAGTTTGACCATCGCCGCGGACATCAACGCGGACACATGACTCGGGGCTTCGGCGTGCGCTCGGGGCAGCCACGGATGCAGCGGCACCGCACCCGCCTTTGACGCGAACCCGGCCAGGCACAACAAAAAGATGCCGCTGGCGGCAAAAGGGCGCAACGCCCCGGCGTGACGGATGCCCTCGAAGGACTGCGATCCGGCCGTGGCTGCGAGCCAGGTCAGTCCGATCAGGATGGCCAGGAATCCGGCCTGGGTCATCGCCGCATACCAAATCCCGGCATGCCGTACGGCGTCGTGCCGGTGGTGGCGGGTCAGCACCAACACCAGGGAGGCGACGGCCATTAGCTCCCACGCCAGCAGAAACGTGGACACACTCGCAGCAATCGGCACCAGAAGCATCGCCGCTGTAAACAGAGGCAGCGTAAACATCGCAGAACGCGAGCCTGGGCCATGACCGTCGCGGCCGCCGTAGCCCATGGTGTAGACGCCGACAGCTGCGGTGACTGCGCCGATGATCAGCAGAAACCAGCCCGACAGCGGGTCGGCGGCCAGGCTGATCCCGGCCAGCGGCAACAATTCGGGCAGCTGCGCATGCCATGTGGTGCCGGTAACCGCCAACCCGCCAATGACGGCACCGGCCACACCCGACCCTGCGGTCAGGACACCCACGACCCGTGCCCGCCAGGCCGCAGGTGCAACAAGGCCGGCCAGCGATGCGGTGGCAGCCAGCACCAGCGATGCGGTCAGTACCAAAGGAAACGTGTTCACCGGCCTGTCAGCCCGCGCAGAGCGGCCACAATCTGGGCCGGTTCCGGCGGGCACCCGGGGACATGAACATCCACCGGCACGACATCGGCGACCGGGCCGGCCACCCCGTGCCCGCCGGCGAACATCCCGCAGTCTCTCGCGCAATCACCGACGGCAATCACGATTCTGGGTTCGGGCATCGCCTCAAACGTTTTACGCAAGGGTTCAGCCATGTTGACCGTGACTGGGCCGGTCACCGTCAGCACATCGGCGTGCCGCGGTGAGGCCACCAGGCGTGCCCCGTGCCGTTCGGCGTCATACACCGGCGAAAATGCTTGGCCTATCTCGATTTCACAGCCATTGCACGATCCGGCGTCCACATGCCGAACCTGCACCGACCCGCCCAGCCCGGCCGCCTGCGGCAACGTCTGGCCAGCGGGTATCGCCGGCTCGGCCACCCGGCCCGTCTTGAGGATCTTCGACGTGAGACCCGGCACCGCCACCCCCAACCTGTATGGGACGTAAGCCTCTATGTCACAAGGGTTCGGGCGGGTGTGCCAGCCGGATACGAGAGAAGGGAAGCCCGCCCGGCACCCCCGCCCCGCTTATCTGCCGCAAACACGGCCGGGCGCTCATGGCTGACCTACCGTCTGCGCGGCCCGCAGATCGTCGAGCAGGCCAACCTGGCTGGCTAGCACCTCAGTCAGGATTCGGCGTGCGACCGCAAGCAACTCGGCGACCTGCGGGCTGACCAGGGAATAGAACACCGTTGAGCCCTCTTTGCGGGTGACGACGAGGTTCATTTTGCGTAGCACCGACAGTTGCTGCGACAAATGTGCCGCCTCCAAGCCCACTTCGGGCAGCATTTCGGAGACCGAATGCTCCCGCTCGGACAGCAATTCCAGGACCCGGATCCGTGCCGGGTGCGCCAATGCTTTGAAGAACTCAGCCTTGGCCTGATACAGCGGTGTGCTCACCGGTCCACCCCCTTGTAGCGCTCCACGCTACGGGAGACCGGCGCGAGGGTGCGGCTGCGCCCGCAGATACCCGCCAGCCTCATACCTCATCCCACCTCATCACAAGCCCAAATAGTCGAGGTCCGGGGCAGTCGACGATCCTGACTGCTGCCCCGGACCTTATAGATTGCTAAAGTTAGCAAACCGTGAGGGCGTTGGGAAGTGACACCCCGCCAGAAAGGCACCGATGATGACTGCGGCAACGACGCCCGGCCTGCAATCCGCCCCGACCACTCATCCCCGCCTGCTTGCCTGGGTGGCCGAGGTCGCCAAGCTGACCCGCCCCGTACAGGTGGTGTGGTGCGACGGCTCCGACGACGAATGGCAGGGATTGACCGACCATCTGGTCGCCTCCGGAACCTTGGTGCGCCTGGACGAGCAGCACAAGCCGAACTCGTTTTGGGCCCGCACCGACCCATCGGATGTAGCGCGGGTAGAGGAACGCACCTTCATCTGCTCCGAGTACCCCGATGACGCCGGGCCGACCAACAACTGGAAGGCCCCGGCCGAAATGAAACAGCTCATGACCGAGATGTATCGCGGATGTATGGCCGGGCGGACCATGTACGTCATCCCCTTCTGCATGGGCCCACTCGACTCGGAAGACCCCAAGTTCGGCGTCGAGATCACTGACTCGGCGTATGTCGCCGCCAGCATGAAGATCATGACCAGGGTGGGCATCCCGGTCCTGGATGTGATGGGTGAGGACGCGCAGTTTGTGCCCGCGCTGCATTCGGTCGGCGCGCCCCTGCACCCCGGTCAGGCCGATGTGTTGTGGCCGTGCAACGACACCAAGTACATCGCCCACTTCCCGGACACCCGCGAAATCTGGTCGTACGGCTCGGGATATGGCGGAAACTCGTTGCTGGGCAAGAAGTGTTACTCGCTGCGGATCGCGTCGGTGATGGCCCGGGACGAGGGCTGGCTGGCTGAGCACATGCTCATCCTCAAACTCACCAACCCCGCCGGTGCGGTGCACTATGTGGCGGCGGCGTTCCCGTCGGCCTGCGGCAAAACCAACCTGGCCATGCTCGAGCCGACCATCCCCGGCTGGAAGGTCGAAACCCTCGGTGACGACATCGCCTGGATGCGGTTCGGCGAAGACGGCCGGCTGTATGCGGTCAACCCCGAATACGGATTCTTCGGTGTCGCGCCGGGGACCGACTGGTCCACCAACCCCAACGCGATGCGGACCCTGGAAAAGGGAAACTCGCTGTTCACCAACGTGGCGCTGACAGACGACGGTGACGTGTGGTGGGAAGGCATGGGCGATCCGCCGGCACATCTGACCGACTGGCACGGTCGTGATTGGACGCCCGAGTCCGGGACGCCTTCCAGCCACCCCAATTCCCGGTTCTGCACGCCGATCAAACAGTGCCCGATCCTCGCGCCCGAATACGACGACCCGCGCGGCGTGCCGATCTCGGCGATCCTGTTCGGAGGACGCCGCAAGACCACGATCCCTTTGGTGACACAGTCGCGGGACTGGAATCACGGCGTGTTCATGGGCGCCACCCTGTCCTCCGAAACCACTGCCGCCGCGGTTGGGCAGGTGGGTGTCGTCAGGCGGGACCCGATGGCGATGCTGCCGTTCATCGGCTATCACGCCGGCGACTATCTGGCGCACTGGGCCGAAATCGGCAAAGACGCCGACCCGCACAAGCTGCCCAAAATCTTTCAGGTCAACTGGTTCCGCCGCGGCGAGGACGGCCGGTTCCTATGGCCGGGCTACGGCGAAAACAGCCGCATTTTGAAGTGGATCATCGAACGCCTTGAAGGGACCGCCGACGCCGTCGACACCCCGATCGGGCATGTTCCCTACCCGGCCGCCATCGACACCGAAGGACTTCAGCTCTCCGACACTGATCTTTCCGCCGCCCTGCGGGTCGACAACGACGAATGGGCCACGGAAATCCCGCAGATCACCCAATGGTTCCACCAATTCGGCGACAAGCTGCCCACCCAGCTGTGGACCGAATTGGACTCCTTGCAGCACAGGCTCCGCTAACCACCCATCCCCAACCGATGAGGTCCGCCGCAACGACCGGTCCCTAACGGCAGGCCTCACCACCAGCCCACACATTGACCCACGCAAAGGAGCAACCGGTGAGCGTCACCCGTGTCGAACTGGCCAACCACATCGAGGCCGCTTTCACGATGGGCCCGGCCACGCGCGACAGCCTGCTCGCCTACGCGGCCAGCAGCCACGCCCGGCCCGAACTTCTCACCATCCTGCAAACCCTGCCCGACAGGGTCTACCCGAGCATGCGGGACCTGTGGCCACACCTGGCCGAGGTACCCGTACAACAATGAACAACACCTTCGGCCCGCCCACACCAGAGCCCTGCCCGGATGGGCGTCGCCGGCGTCGCCGCATCCTTGTCACGGCGCCCCGACAGCCACGATGCCCATTTGCGCTCGACAACCTGATCGACTTCGGCGGGACTGACCGCAACCGGGCGCCACAACCCGGGGCGCCCGCAGGCGGCGCCGGAACGCGCAAACTCATGCGGCGGTGAATGCGGCGCTATTCGTGGCTTCCGCGACTGAGCCGTTCACCCGCGGCGGGTTCATGCTTGGACCGCTGAATCCGCCGCCTGTCCGCGGCACAGGAACCACACCACACGCGGCAGCCTGCTCTACCGGCATTACGATGGGCAACCTATCCATTGGGATGGCCCCATGAAGCGTTAGTGTCCGGGAAGACCGGGGAAGAGCCTGCGGTGCCCCGCCATTTGCCCATTACGGTGGTGACCCAGCATTACCAACGGCAGCGCGGCAATGGCCACTGCTGATTGCCGCGTTGCCGTTTCATGGCAGGCTTTTCGGCGTGGTTAGCTGGCACCGCGGCGAGACTGCCGGTGGCGGTGGCAGAGGCAGGGAATCGGAGCACGGCACGACGGTGGTGCCCACGCTGCTGGTCGTCCGCGCGAGCGCCGCCACCGTCGCCGGTGCCCTTTCAGCCTTGAACGCCCGGCGCAGGGAGGGCGCCGCAGGAGTGAAGGTAGCTGCCTGGAGGCGCTGCCATTGTTGATTGGTGGCTGTGCCGCACGTCCATTGGATGGCCTGGGCTCCGTCAGTGGTGGCGGCGCTTCGGATGTCCAGGCACTTGTTGCTGTGCCGGGCGACGAGCTGGAGGTAGCCGGTGCCCAAATCCTGGATACGCCACTGTTGGTTGGTCCCGGAGTTGCAGGTCCACTGCACCACTCGGACACCGTCGGCGGTGGCCGTCGAGCCGCCGTAGACATCGAGGCATTTGCCGCTATTGGCGCTCACGACCGTGTAGTAGCCGCCGCCGGCGTCTTGGAACTGCCACCGCTGGTTGGCCTGCCCGTTGGCAGCCCACTGCACGACGTTCGCGCCCTCGGCGGTTGACCCGTTGAAAACGTCCAGCAGCTTCCCGCTGTGCCGTGCGGTGAGGGTGTACATGGCAGGGGGTGGGGTGGTGGTTTGCGGCACCAGCCGGTAGAGGCCGGCGCCGTGGCCGGGGAGCGACCGGGTGAAGGTGCCGCTGACCGTACCAAGGTTCGCGCCGGACCATAGATCGGTGACCGTTGCCGACCCGATACCGAGGTTGGCGAGATTGACCGATACATTGCCGGCCGCGGCGTCCCGGTTGAACATGGCGATGTATCTGTGGTTGGTGCCGGGCACGTCAGCGGCCCAGACCTGGCGCGTTCCGCCGACCAGCTGGCGGTTGTTGGCGCTGTTCTGGTCGACAGCGAGCACCGCGGCATTGGTCATCAGAGCCAGCTCCGCCGCGCGGTTCTCGGTCAGGTTGCCGCCCCACATCAGCGGCGCTCTATTGATCACCCAAAGGGTCATGAGGGTACGTTGTTCGTCCGCGGTCAGGTTGGAGTAGCGGGGTGACCCGACCGGTCCCTGCTTGGACAGCCGGCCAATCGGGATCATGTCGGGATCGGGCCAGGCCCCCGCCGACCGGTATGGCGTCCAGTCGCGCAGCTTGTCGAACAGCGCGTCCAGGTCCGTCCAGTTGTCCCACAAATCGTTGACGATCCGCCACATGTGCGCGTTGGACTGCACGTGCGAACCGCTGGCCAACGGTGTCGGCCCCGGGGACAGGCTCAGCACTATCGGGCGTCCGCTGCGCTGGATCGCCAGCCGGTAACCCTCCACTTCGGACTGACGATAGGTGGGCGCGGCGATGTCGTCCACTTTTACGTAGTCGATGCCCCAGCTGGCGAGGAGCTGGAACAAAGAGTCCAGGTAGGCTTGTGCCCCCGGGTGGCTCATGTTCAAGCCCCAGTTGAGGTTGAGCCACGAAGCGGTCGTGTTGTTGTTGATTTGGTTCGCGCGGTAGGTGGTGCCCAGGATCGGCACGTTGTCGGCCACGGCTTGGCGCGGGATGCCGCGCATCAGATGGATGCCGAATTTCAGGCCCTGGGCGTGGATGTAATCGGCCAACGGTTTGAAGCCGTTGCTCCCTGCGGCCGACGGGAAACGCGTCGTGTCGGGTAACAGGCGGCCATTGGCATCCATGCGCAGGCGCGGCTGGAAGTTGGCGTCCTGGTTCGGGCTGCCGGTACCACTGCCCGGGTAGTACCAGGCCCAATCGACGACGATGTACTGCCATCCGTGCTGCCGAAGGTTGTCGCGCATGTAGTCGGCGTTGGCCTTCACCTGCGCCTCGGTGACATTCCAGTTGTACGAGTCATAGCTGTTCCAGCCCATCGGCGGGGTTGACGCCACGCCGTTGTCCCACGCCTTTGCCGGCCGGTGGTCGATGACCGCCGAGTCGACGGCCAGCAGCAGCAAAACGATGGCCAGCACGGCGGTGATGGACCGACATCCAGACGTCTGTCGCGCGTCGGCAGATTGCATCGAGACCCTCCAATATCTTTCGGTCATGTAGTCACACGGAAGGTGGCAGTCGGCGGCGGAGGAACTAGATAAAGCGCCAGAGGTGATCGTTGGTACCGTTGTCGTCCCAGATGATGATCTGCGCACCCCGTGCCGGTGAGCCGCCGCTGACGCCGAGGACCCGACCGCCGTTGGCGCATTGGATCCGGAAGTATCCGTTGGCGCCGTAACGAAGGCGCCACCGATGATCGCTGGTGCCGTTGTCGGCCCATTGCAGGACCCGCGCGCCGTTGACGTTCGCCGCGTTCTCGACGCCGAGCACCTTGCCACTGTTGACGTTGCGCAGCCGGAAGTAGCCGCCCGTGTCCAGCACCGCGCCCCAGAGGTGGTCGGCGGTGCCGTTATCGTCCCACTGGATGACCAGCCCGCCGTCGGCGGTGGACATGTCCTGTACACCGAGTACGAGGCCGCTGGCCAGATTCTGGATCCGCCGCGCGCCGTCGGGTACGAACCGCCACTGGTTGTCCGCGGTCCCGTTGTCCTGGTCCTGCACGGCTTGGGCACCGGCAGCGGTCGAGGCGTTGAGGATCGCCAGCAGCTTGCCGGTGTGCACGTTGCGGATCTTGTGCGTGCCATCGCCCACGTCGGCGATCGTCCACCGGTGGTCGGCGGTGCCATTGTCGGCCCACTGCATGGCGCGAGCGTTGTCCGCTGTGGACATGTTCTCGACGCCGAGTACCTTGCCACTGTTGATGTTCCGCAGTTTCACGGCGGTGCCGTCAACCACGATCTCCCAGTTGTGGTCCGGGGTGCCGGTGTCACCCCACTGCAGGGCCAGCCCACCGTCGGCGGTGGACATGTCCTGCACGCCGAGGACGAGCCCACTGCCGCTGTTGAAGAGCCGGTAGCCGGGCTTGGCGCTGGCCCCGCCCTCGCCGGATGCGTTCCAGTAGACGGTGTAGTTATGACCGTGGGCGTCGTAGAACGGGATGAGATTGACCGTGGACCCGTTGGCGGACGCGGTGAAGGTGAGAGCGGTGCCGCTGGTGCGGGTCACCGACGCGACGTTCAGGGCGGGCAGAGCGCTGAGGGCGGTGTTGCCGTAGTTGCCAGACAGGACCACCGGGCCGTAGGTGACCGCGGAAACGTTGGTGTTGTCGTTGGCGGCGCGCATGATGACCCGCATGGGCAGGCGGACCGTCACGGTGTCGCCGGAGGCCCAGAATCGGGTGAGGGTGGCGTAGCTGCCCGGTGTCGTGGGGAGGCTCTGGGCCATGCCGTTGACGCTTATCGTCGCTCCGCTGGTCCAGGAAGGGATACGGACGCGCATCGTCCATGACCCGCTGACGCTGCCTGTGACGGTGAGGGTCGTGGTGTCGCCGGCGGGGTAACTGGTGGTCTGCGTGACCGTGATCCCACGCTGGGTCCAGGTGAGGACGGACGGCAGAAAGAGGTTCACGGTCAGGGTCGTGCCGTTGTAGAAGTAGATCGAGTCCATGAGCTTCGTCTGCGTCTCCAGGCCGGTGCCTTGGCAGCAGGTGAAGGTGTTGTAGTCGTTGCTATATGTTCGCCGTCCGCCGGGCTTGAGGGGCGTGAAGTAGCAGACGTGGCCGTGGCTGTCGGCGGGATTCTGCTGGCCGATCAGTTGATTCAGCAACGCGCGCTCGTAGTAGTCGAAGAATGCGACCCGGTTGGGATCCAGCAGGAACAGCTCGCGGGTGAGCTTGAGCATGTTGTAGGTGTTGCAGCTCTCGCAAGTGTCGTCGGTCAGGAACCCGGCGATTATGTTGGGCGCACGGAAAAACTCTCCCTGACTGTTGCCGCCGATGGCGTATGTATGCGCGTTGACCACGATGTTCCAGGAGTTGTTGGCAATGTCGCGGTAGCGGGCAGTGCCGGTCGCCTTGTACTCGCGGGCGGCACCGACCATCTTGGGGATCTGCGTGTTGGCGTGCAGGCCGTTGAGCTGATCCTGATTGCCTGCCAAGGGATCGAAGATGGCGGCGTGGTCGAACCGCCGGGCCACGGTCATCCACCGGGCGTCGCCGGTCTGCTGGTAGAGATCGGTCAGGACGGCGTTCATGCCGCCGAATTCGATCCTCATCGTGGTCTGCATCTGGTCGTACGTGAGCCGGCCGGTCCGCCAATCGACCCACGCCGCGAACCTGAGCAGCACGTCGCGGGCCTGGGTGTTGCCGATATACCGCCACACGTCCAGCAGGCCGGCAAGGGTCTTGTGGATGCAGTAATACGGCACGCCCTTTCGCACGCCCGTCTCCACCGTGTTGAGGTCCGACTCCGGGAAGCCGGACAGGTAGCCGGCGTTGAAGCCGGCGGCGGCGTTGTTCGCCTGGCATTTGGCCAGCTCGGCAACCATGTCGTTGGCCCTGTCCCGGCAGACCGTGTCGCCGAGCACTGCCCACGCCTGGGCCCACGCGCTGAGGAAGTGCCCTTGGCTGTGGCTGCGGAACTCGAAGGCCGGCGCCTCCCAGCCGCCGCACGGCGCCGCGCCTCCCGTGGACAGGCGGTGGTTCATGCGGAAGTTGTAGAGCAGCCGGTCGGCGTCGATGAAGCGCAGGTATGCCAGGGTGCGGTTCTGGTTGTCCAGCCAGCGGCTGGCGGTCAGGCGCACCTGGCCGAGTTCGAACGGATACGCCGAGACGCCGATGTCGGCCCGGGCCGGCGGGAGCGCGGCCTGGGCAGCGCCAGCGCCGATCGAGATCGGAAGAG